>JAJZZA010000024.1 GCA_021797825.1 Bacillota bacterium
GAAGGGTCCATCGGGACGCTCTCAGGCCATAGCCCTTTCATCAAGCGCGTCCGTCGCCGGGGAATAGCATCCGTTCATGGTACAGTTCCCGGACAGCCAACCCGAGACTTTTTTGGCCAAATACCGTGAGGCCTTACAGTTTCTGGCTAAACCGGTTGACAAGGTTCCCGATAAGGGCGAACCCCCAGCCGGAAAGTGATGTCTGGGATGTATCCGGGGTTGGCGCCGAATCCATACAACGGATTCAGGTGCGAGTCCATGGGCCTTGCCGGGGTTCCGCGTATTTTCGATGAGGCGCAACTAGCCGACGGCGATGTCGCCCAGACCTGCGCCGAAGCGACCGAGCGCCGCGAAGGCTGTACATAGAGGCGCCGGCATCAGCCACGCCACGGAATGAGAAGGGGTGAGTTTAAGCAGCCCAAGCATGCTGTTCAAAGCAAGGCCGTCTCCTCTGTCCGTTACGTTGCGCGGCAGGGGCTCCTGCCGACGGCCCGTGCGTCTTGAGTGCTCTCCTGACTAGGTTACCTACGACATAGTATTCACGACATGACGGTCGTTTGTCAATAGGCAATAACCCGAACTGCGCAGATACTGGCTTGTGCGGGTGAAAGAGCGTCCCCAACCGCTCGGGAACCAAAGTGAAACGTACCCCAATACGCTGGGAACGATACACACGCGGCGTGGCTGTTCTCGGTCGACGCGTGCCGGGTTAAGACCGAGGTGGCGCCATGTTCCCCATTCGGACCCGTCATCGCAAGCAATCCGCGGACGGTGGTTTCAGCAAACGGTTCGCATGGGACTAAAGGTGGCATTGCTTCCCACCGAACCACGCGGGATCGGTAAAAAGCCATACTTAACGATGGGCCGTTATCGTGCTGGCGATTCGGCCGAGACGTGTTCTGCGGGTCCGACGCAATACGCTGGGGTCCACCATTGATCCGGGCCACGCGTTTGCGGTGAGCAAACCTCTCCCGGAGGGATCGCGACGGGTATCCCTTAGGTCGGTTCACCGTCTGTGCCGGGCTAAATCGCGGCGGAGCAGATATGAAGATGGCGATATGGTCCGCGTCCGTTTTCCTGTCATATGTGAAGCCTTGCATAATAAGGGGAGACTTATCGGAAGTCGGGTGAACGCAAAAAAACTGCGAGTGGGGAGCCTCAGACGGCTCCGGTAACTTTTCGTGCGCCGCCCGCGTTACACACGCGTGGGTCAACACGGGCGGTGCAGGATTGCTGAGGAGCCCCCGGGTTTGAATGTCGGCGAGAATGGTTTGCCGCGTCAGACTTCCGTGGTGGGGAAGGAGATTTGGTTCGTGGCATGACGCCAACGATTACGGTGAAAAAGCACTTCGGGGGTTCACCCTGCCGGCACATCGCCGCCGGTGTGGCAACGGAAGTCGGAGGAGGCCACAGCCCTGGTGCGCGGATCGTACGACGAGAATCTTCGTCACTGCCGTCTCTCAAGCGATGTGAATCGGCGGTATTAAAGCAGAGCCACGCGATGATTGGAATTTTGAGTGCGGCCGTCTCTCGGTGCGATGAGGTTGGAATTCACCGGTATTTGGCCGACGATCGAGGAGGGTGCCCTGCCCAGTGAATCGCATCCGTATGGGATTTTCCCCGGATCTGGGGATCGATTTGGGAACCGCGAATACCGAAGTTTTTGTCAAGGGGCGAGGCGTTGTCCTGCAAGAGCCCTCTGTGGTGGCCATGGACCAGGGGACCGGGGAAATGATTGCGGTCGGACACCAGGCGCAACAAATGATCGGCCGGGCCCCGAGTCACGTCCAGGCGGCACACCCGCTAAAAGACGGAGTAGTTGCTCATTTTGACGCCACGCGAGCCATGCTGAAACATTTCATAAACCAGTCGGGCCATCACCGCCCGGGGTCTCGTCCGCGGGTTGTTATCGGCGTACCGACCGACGTAACCGGCGTGGAGAAACTGGCGGTCAAAGAGGCCGTCGCAAGCGCTGGCGCTCGCGAATGCCTGCTGGTGGAAGAACCCATGGCGGCGGCCCTAGGTGCGGGATTGCCGGTCAGGGAGCCGGTTGGCAATATGATTGTGGATGTGGGAGGCGGAACCTGCGAGGTGGCCATCCTCTCGCTAGATGGCATTGTCTCCGCGACGTCGCGTCGTATTGCCGGGAACGAAATGGATGAGGCGATCGTCCGGCACGTCAGACGGACATACAACATGATGATTGGGCAGCGCACGGCGGAAGCGGTCAAGGTCGCCATTGGCTCGGCTTTCCCCCTGGATCAGGAAGAAACCATGGAGGTGCGGGGACGCGATTTGGTGGCCGGTTTGCCCAAGACTTTGACTCTTACCGCCACGGAAATTCAGCAGGCGTTGGCAGGGCTAGTCAACAAGATTGTGGCCACAATTAGAGCCGGCTTAGAAGCGGCGCCCCCGGAATTGGCGGCTGACATCATGGATCGCGGCCTGGTGATAACGGGAGGAGGAGCGCTGCTGCGCAACTTTGATCGATTGGTGAGCGCCGAAACCGGTATACCGGTTTTCCGGACGGTCGATCCGCTGCTGACGGTGGTGCAAGGCACAGGTTTGGTCTTGGAAGATCATCGCCATTTGGAGGTCTTGCGCCGCCGCTTCCGTTAAGGTCTGACGGGGGGAGGTCGTTTTTCGGTGACGAGAGCTGATGTCGCACGATTAGCGGGGTGAGGGGCCAACCCTGGGTGACCTGGCGGGGATCTCTGCGTAACCCGTGGCGATACGATTGCGCTCAGTCTAGGATGCCGGCCGTACGCTGTTGTCCGGTGGGGCCGACAATCGGCGCAAGGCCCGCAAATCGTCTCTACAAACAACAGATGGCGCGGGCGACCTCGAGCGTTCTGTCCTCATCGCTCAAAATCCCCAATTGTTTCACGCTCCCCACGCGTGATCCCCTTTTGGGGGACTGGACACCAGTCCGTCCCGAACTGGGGGGACGAACGGAGGCGGGGGATTCTTGCGAGCATTCCCCGCGCGTGGGCGTTACTCGCCCAGGGTGAGGCCAACGCCCTCTATACTCCTCGCGTCGCACAATTGATGATTTAGGCAGCCGACTTGAAGACTGGGAATTTGCGTGTCAACAGGATGTTGCGCTGGGCTTGATGGACATGGCTCGCTCCTGACCCTCTTACGCCCTAGTAATAAACGCTTCGCAGAAATAAGTCAAGCCTTAGCGGACGGATGCTCCGGAAGGCTTGCGCCAATGAGACGATTCTGCCGCCCTCAGTCCGCCGCTATCGCTGGTGTAGCTGACGGCTTGTTTTGACCAAAAGTTGACGGTGTCCGTTGTCTAGGATTTGCTGGTCGCCGTGTCCACCGCGGCGCGTAAAAAAGGGGGTAGCCAAAGCTACCCCCCTGCGGCAGCCGGTCAGTCGGCGATATCGGTCGGCGGTGGCAGGATCGCCCGTAACCAATCATGCCGCTCGGCCCGGGACACGGGAAACGGCTGTCGGCGCACCCATCGGCGCCAGTGCCAAAAGGCATATACCCGGTGCAAGGTGGCCGTGGCCCGATAGACGGCGAGCCAAGGGGCCGCTCCCCCGCCAGGGCTTGGCAATACCACGCCCACACCGCACGATCCGCCTCCGCCCACGTGACGTGATGACACTATTGATAAAACTGTAGGCAGACTGAGCTTGTTGCCAAGCGAGGTTCAAGCTGTTTAAAGCGTTGGTACCATCCGCATTGATCGGCCCCACCGCTGCGGTGTTATACCAACTATACGTGTCACAAAACATCGTAAATTGACCACTGCCGGTGCCAATGACAAGACTGTCCGCACATAATTGATCTAGCACTTTAGACATGGCAGGACCGCCAACGACAATCACGAGCTCACTACTCTTAATCCAGTTGGCGGCTTGCACCACATCGCCCGTAATTTGAGCCACTGGAGTTCCCGCATCATTGGCGGCCCAAAAAGCCGCACCTAAATCGAGGGGAGCATCACCATAAAAATAAATCGCGGTATTCGCCATCACGTAAACCCTCCTTGGTGCCAGAACTTTAACAAGAAGCTCTGGAAGATGGATTTAGTGTACATGCCGAATCTGACGCCTAGTTGACGCGAACCTCATTCGTATCTCATTTGTACCTCATTTGTACCTCACGATAATCTCACGATAATCTTACGCGGAGGCCGATGACAGACCCGGTGGCCACGTGGCTACGCAAGCCGGATCCACATCCAAGAGATAGCCCGCCGCCCGGCGGGTCACGAGGAACTGCGGATGATGCGGATCGGGTCCGAGGTCCTGACGCAGGTGATAGATTCGGGTAAAGAGATCGCTAGCGGTCCGCAATTCCCCAGGCCATCCGGCCTGCAACAGGTGCGACTCGGGGAGCACGTGATTGGGATGCCGGATCAAACACCGTAAGATCTGATAGGCCCGCGCCGATAAGGCGAGAAACTGATCACCTTGCCAAATGCCTTGGCGATCCAAATCCACCCGCGTGTGTGGCCCCAGAGAAATTTGTTGCGTATCCATCCGTATGCCCTCCTTTCCGGAGACGGAAATCCGACAGCCCGCTGGGATTGCTCAAGGAGGGAGGAAGACTGCAGCCTGGCAATCCGTCCCTGCCGAATGGCTGGAGAGAGGACCCAGCCCTTTGCGACCCCGGGTTACCCACGGGTGTGCCCGTGTGTGTCAATTATTGGAAGAGCGCCGAATGAGGGAGACAAGTTACACCAGCCACCCCGCGTGAGGTAACATAATGTCTGTTTTATCGGGACCTCCCCCCGGATCCCTCCCAATGCAAGGGTGATTTTGGACCCTGAGCGCCCGGGAGCCCCGATGAGCGCCCCGTACATGCCTAGCCAAAGCGATCAAAGTCAGCGAACGGCAAACTCCGGATTTCATCGTGTTACGGGGTGATCGAATAAAAAAAAGTCCACTGGTATCGGCCAAACAATCGATGATCGCCTGTTCGAACGGCCCAAACTTCGGATAGGACCGTCCAGCTATCGTGTCGCTAATTACAAAACGCAAGACTTCGTCCGCGCGAAGTATATCCGGTTACCCGAGGGTCGCCGGTTACGTTTCCGGCTCGTTGACCGCATCCGGTGACCGTCGGGTCTTGATGACGCGATGCATTTTACGACCCCCACACTTGCGGGAGGAACCCCCTGTAGCGACCGATAAGGTCCGGCCCCCCCTGATCACCCACCAACTGCTCGTGCCAGCGGCATTGCGCACACGCGTGGCCTGGGGAAACTGGATGATCACCTGGTTCTCGGCCCGTTCGGGGTCCCACCGCGGAATCAGGAAAAAACCTGTCACCTAGCGGTGAGCGGTTTATTCCCTGATTTAGCAAAGGGGTTTACGGCGCATTGGATAACCTGAGGAAAATATCATGACCGTCGACCGCGTCGCCGACCGACGCATCTTGACACACGATAAGCATAGCGTGAAAATGAACTCGTGAAACAGCCATCGCAAGCAAACGACGCGGGAGAGCCAGGTGAACGGATGCACAGGGGATGGTTCGCATACAGGCGCTCGACGTAATGCCTTCCAGAGGAAAGCCGCAATTTTTTCCGCCAGACGACGGAAACGAAGGGAAGCTTCGGGACATGGGCGGACCACAAACAACCCCGCATCCTTATCATGGCCGCAAGGTCGCTCTAGCCACCAAACACCAGAAAGAACGGTCACTGGGGCAACCTTTAAAGCATGCGGTTGGCCTCAAATTAGTGGTACCCGCCGGTCTGGACACCGATCTCCTCGGAACGTTCAGCGGCGAGGTTGATCGTAAGGGTACTCCGCGGGAAGTGGCTCTGCAGAAGGCGCGGCTGGGAATGAAAGCTGCTGGCCTGACTTTAGGCTTGGCCAGCGAGGGCAGCTTTGGTCCTGACCCTCGCTTGCCTTTTGTCCCCGCCGATCATGAGCTGCTGGGGTTTGTTGACGATGATTTGGGCATTGAGGTGATCGAACAGGTTATTAGTTCCAACACCAACTTTGCCCATGAGGCGGCCAGAACGTTGGAAGATCTGACGGATTTTCTACGGCGGGCACGTTTTCCCTCGCATGGGTTAATCGTCCGACCGAACTCCGGACTGCAGCCCGGGTTTTTGTTCAAAGATATTACCACCATTGAAGCGCTGAAAGAAGCGGTGGAGCAGTGCGCTTGCGTTTCAGCGGATGGCCTAGCGCATGTCGAAACGGACATGCGCGCGCATCGGAACCCGACTCGGCGAGCGGTGCTGCGCGAGGTTGCGGAGGGACTCGGCCGTCGGCTAAAAAGCGTCTGTCCTGAATGCGGGACGCCGGGCTGGGGATTGGTTGATGTGAGCCGGGGACTGCCCTGCGAATGGTGTGGGGGGGAAACCGAGTTGGTGCGCACCGAGGTCTATGGTTGTCCGCGTTGTCTATATCGCGAGAACCGCCCCCGGAGCGACGGCTTAGAGGCCGCGTCACCCGGAGACTGCGCTTGGTGTAATCCCTAAACCGGACCTTTCGTCCCAGCCCCGTGAGGCGGCGGGGCGGGTTACCGTGCTGGCTGGCCGGCGAAGAGGGGTGATGATCCCACAGGAATAATGATGGAGAAGGGGGAGTGACAGCGACGACTTATAGGGAAGCTGTCACTTATCTGCGTTCGTTGGAACGGTTTGGCATGCGACCCGGGCTGCAACGCACGGTCGAATTGTTACGCCGCCTGGGGAATCCGCATCAAGCGAATTATCACGTCTTCCATATCACCGGAACCAACGGCAAGGGGTCGGTGAGCAGCATGGTGGCAGCGGCGTTGCGGGCGGGTGGATACAAGACCGGCCTTTACACCTCACCGGCGCTGGAGCTGTTTCGAGAACGCATCCAGATTCAGGGGCGCCCTATTTCCGAATCGCGGGTAGCGCGGTTGCTTACCCGGGTCAAGCTCGCGGTGGAGGCGATGGTGCGTGCGGGTTTCGAACAGCCTACGGAATTTGAGGTGACCACCGCACTGGCCTTCCTGCACTACGCCGAAGCGGGTGTCGATGCGCTGGTCTTGGAAGTGGGCCTGGGCGGCCGCTTCGATGCGACCAATGTGGTGGACAGGCCATTGGTAACGGTTGTCACCAACGTGTCGCTGGATCACATGGACGTGTTGGGTGCAACCGTTGAACGGATCGCGTGGAACAAGGCCGGGATCATCAAACCGGGGGTTCCGTGTGTCACGGCCGCGTCCGATGGGGCGCAGCGCGTTCTGCGCCAGGAGGCGCAGGCGATGGGTGCGCCGCTGATTGACGCACGTTCCGGGGTGCGCGCTCATTTCACCTCGGTGCATGGACAACGGATTTCGCTGCGAGTGGGGGAAACCGTGTATTCCGATTTGGAGTTGTCCTTGCTCGGCCGCCATCAGGTGCAAAACGCGGCGGTGGCTCTTCAGGCTTTGGAGGCCGCGCGTCAACAGGGACTGCCGCTTGCGGAGGGGGCCATCCGGGAGGGGCTCCGCAGCGCCCGATGGCCGGGGCGCTTCGAAGTGTGGGATGCCGAAGGGCCGGTTCCGGTGGTGCTGGATTGCGCTCATAACGAGGCCAGCATGGCTGCCCTGGCGGACGCTCTGCGCGAATATTTTCCGGATCGGCTAGCGGTGGCGGTATTGGGGATGCTGGCGGACAAAGAGGTTGGGCCTTCCATCCACCATCTCCTGCCGCGTCTTCGAGCTGCCGTAGTCACCACCCCCGGCAGTCCGCGCGCCTTGGCTGCCGCTGGCCTGGCGGCCCAACTTCCCGCAAGCCTGGTGGTGGAGGTTGCACCGGACCCGGAGCGGGCCCTCGCCCAAGCCCGTCGGATGTTGCGGGCGGGAGAGTTGCTGCTTATCACCGGGTCGTGTTATCTGGTCGGACCACTGCGCCGAACGTTGGCCGCCCGCCCGGCAGAGGCTAAACCGGATGTTGCCTTTTCGTCGGGGCGAAACCTGGCCAACCGCCAAAAGATTGGCGGGTTGTCCTCTCATCTCGCGGATCATTTTCGGTCGTAATCGAAACGTTCGCGAGGACCGTTGCCCCAGGGCGGATGGTGACGACGGCACGCTTATAGAGCGCCGAAGATTGGAGATGATGACCAGGAACTGTTGCGCAGTTCGGACCCTTGCGGGCGGCCGGGCTTGGCGGGAGCCGGGCCTGATGTCCCGACACGGGATTCTAAACGGCCTTCGCAACCGAACTCGGCGGTGTTGGCAGGCAGGGATTCAGCTGCGCAGACAGAACGAGGAACGGGTGCCAGGGCCAGGCTGACCGGCCGAATTTTGTAATCGGGCGGGTTAGAAACGGCGATGCCGGCAGAACCAGGCGCCAGTCGGCTTGTCATAGGATGAGGAGGAATGCGCGATGGATTGCGACACCTGCGAAGGGCACGGCGAGTGGGTGTGTACGGAGTGCGGCAACGCCGCGGCGCTGGCGTCGGGTGAGCCGCAAGCGGAGACTTGCGGAAAATGCGGCGGAATCGGTTATGTGATCTGTCCCGCTTGTGGCGGGAACGGAATTTTGGAGCAGTAAGTCAACAGAACGGAGAATGTGACCATGACACAGCCAACCCCTATTGCCGTGGCTTACGGAGACGGCATCGGCCCGGAAATAATGGAGGCCACGCTGAACATTATTCAGGCAGCTGGCGCCAACATTGCGATCGAAACGATTGAAATCGGAGAAAAGGTCTATTTGCGCGGAATCGAAACCGGGATGGAGCACGGTGCCTGGGATGTCTTGCGGCGGACGCAGGTGTTTCTCAAGGCCCCGATCACCACACCCCAGGGCGGTGGCTATAAGAGTCTTAACGTCACCACCCGCAAGGCATTGGGGCTCTACGCCAATGTTCGTCCGAGCGTCTCCTACCATCCTTTTGTCCGCACCAAACACCCGACCATGGACGTGGTCATCATCCGCGAAAACGAGGAGGATTTGTACGCGGGCATCGAGCACCGGCAGACGGAGCAGGTCTATCAATGTCTGAAGCTTATTACGCGGCCGGGGTCGGAAAAGGTTATCCGCTACGCCTTTGAATACGCGCGCGCCCACCACCGCAAAAAGGTGACCTGTTTCGTCAAAGACAACATCATGAAACTGACCGACGGGCTCTTTCACAAAGTATTCGACGAGACGGCCGCCAAGTATCCGGATCTCGAGAATGAAATGTGGATTGTCGATATCGGCGCAGCCAAACTGGCGGATACCCCCGAACGATTCGATGTCATTGTTATGCCGAACCTTTATGGTGATATCCTGTCCGACATGGCGGCCCAGATCGCCGGATCGGTGGGGCTGGCAGGGTCGGCCAACATCGGTGAGCAGTGCGCGATGTTTGAGGCCATTCACGGCTCCGCGCCCCGCATCGCCGGGCAAAACCGTGCGAATCCATCGGGGCTAATGCTCGGCGCGGTCATGATGCTGGTTCATATCGGACAGGCCGCGGTCGCGATGCGGGTACACAACGCCTGGCTCAAGACGATTGAGGATGGCATCCATACGTATGACATCTTCATGGACGGGATCAGCCGGCAAAAGGTGGATACCACCGGGTTTGCGGAGGCGGTGATCAGTCGTTTGGGGGAATCGCCTAAAGTGCTGAAGCCGGTCTCGTACGAGATCGAACAGCCCATGGCGCTGTGGCGAAAGAATGACCACCAAAAAAAAGCCGAAAAGCGTCTGGTGGGGGTCGATGTGTTCCTGGATTGGGATCAGGGCTCGCCGGACGACCTTGGTGCCTCGCTGGGCCAAGTGTTCGTGGACCCCTTGCATCTCCGGGTCATCACCAACCGCGGCATCAAGGTGTGGCCGGACGGATTGCCGGAAACGTTCTGCACCGATCACTGGCGTTGCCGCTTTTTGGGTGAAGACGGGGAAGCGGTGCAGCCCAGCCAGGTGGTGGAATTGCTCAAGCGCGTCGGTGAGGCGGGATTTGACAACGTCAAGACGGAGAACCTTTATCTTTTCGACGGAGTGCCGGGATTCTCCGCCGTCCATGGATAATTTGGCGGCGAGCGACGGACCGGCATGGTAGAAATGGGCCAAGACTGCGATATGCGGCAAGAACCTTGGCCGTAGGCGGCGAAGATACCGAGCACCGCCTGAGTCCCTGCTAGCAGAGGGGCTCAGGCGGTGTTGCCGTATGCCATGGTGTCGGGCGAGCAGGCGGTGACGACTCCCCATGCCTGAAGGCAGGGGCTTCTCGGTTCATGGCGGGGGCGCGTGCGCCATCCGCTCCCCGACGACTCCGTCCGAGCCCAGTAATGTTGTCGCCTGGGACGGCACTTTCAGCCTGTTCCACGAAAATACTCTACCACAAAAGACGGGACCTTACGGTCAGCGGCTTTCATCCCCATAGGTAATCCAAGGGGTTTTTCGCCGCTATTTTATAAGATATCGGAAACTTGCGAAAGTAATCACGGTATGGTATACAATATACCGATACATAAAGCGGGAGGTGAAGGGATGGCGAATCCGTGCCGGCACGTGGTTACGCCGGGGGTCCGCCCGCTCGGCGATGCCCTTAGGTTAAGAGGCGGGCGGTATGCGTGGCCGCTTGCGGTGGGCGAGGCGTCGCCGCGCGAGCGTCCGAGCGCTAATCGGGATGAGGTGCCTACGCTCGCTGAGCGGAGTCCGTCCTAATCAACCGACCCACCACCCCTGCGGATTTCCGACGTGGAGGCAGATATGGCCGAATTCCAGAAGATCAAAATTGATACGGTGACGGAGGTGGCGTACCGCCATCTGCGCGACTTGATTTTGACCGGATATTTTCTTCCGGGACAGTGGCTGCGGGAGCGTGAACTCACTGAGCTTATCGGCGTCAGCCGAACACCCATCCGGGAAGCGTTGCGCACCCTCGAGCAGGACCAACTGGTGATAGCGGAATCCCGCCGAGGCTTTCGGATCCCGGTGCCGACGGCCAAAGAGATTAGGGATTTCTATGAGTTGCGGTCGGAATTGGAAGGGATGGCGGCCGCAAAAGCCGCCCAGCAGGGGGACGCCGGGCGGATGGCGGAGATTTTGCAGGCGCTGGACACGGCCCAAGCATCGTTGGATCACGAAGAGATCTTGCAAGTGATTGGGCTTAACAACCGGTTTCATGATTTGGTGGCCATGGCCAGCGGCAACCAGAGTTTATGCGACGTGCTCGGCAAATTGCGGACCAAGGTGAATTTGTTTCGAGTCCTGTCGTGGTCCGGTCGCCGGGAACGGCCGGGAGAGACCTTGCGGCAGCACCGCCTGATCTTTGCGGCCATCGCGGAACACAGCGAGCGACGGGCGCGCTCCCTGGCCATGGACCACATCTTGGATTCTTTGCCGCTCGTGCTGGCTGGCTTAAACGCGGTCCAGGCGAATCATTGACAGTGGGGGGATCCCCACTTTGCCCAGCGGGAGGAGAGAGATTATGCCGCTTGTCGATCTCAGTGTTCCCTGGGGACCGGACGTGCAACCTTTGGACGGACACCCCCGCATCCGGTTCGAACCCGTCACCACGCATGAGCGAGAGGGACGCTCGAATACCCGGGTGGAATTCAGCATTCATACCGGAACCCACATCGACGCCCCTTTCCATTTCTTCCCGGAGGGGAAAACCATCGACCAGATCCCGCTGGCGGTGTTTATCGGTCCGGCCATCGCGGTCGATGTTACCCGCTTCGGATCTCCGCGACAGGCTATTACCCTGGACAATTTGTTCGCGGCCGGCATTGCCGACGTGGCTTTGTCCGGGATTCGTCTGCTCTTGCGCACGGATTGGGCCACGCAACACTGGAATCAACCGGATTTGTACACGAAAAATCCCTATTTGGCACAGGATGCCGCGCAGTGGCTGGCTAATCAGGGGATCGCGGCGCTCGGCCTGGATTTTGCTGTGGACAGCGAGTTTCCCTATCCCAACCACTATGTGTTTCTCGGCAAAGAGATCCTTTTGATGGAAAATCTCATCAATCTGGACCGCCTCGGGAGCAGGCCCTTTACGCTGATGGCGTTGCCATTGCGGGTGGTAGGCGGAGACGGCGGGCCGGCGCGGGTTGTGGCCAGCGTGTAGCAGGCGGGCGGCCTGGGGGGATGCGGCCGGACGGGCGGGGATTCTCTGGGGAGGGGGCATTGCCTGCCCGCTCGGTTCGGACTGCAGAGGAACATCCCCAAAGCCTCCCACTGGGCAGCAAGTTCTGCAGCCAGGGCTGGTCAACAGAAGGCGAACACCGGGCTTGGGCGGACTGGTGATGGCGCGGGCGGCCCGTCGTGCAAGAACAAAGGAGGGTCATCGTGGACTTAGGACTGAAAGGAAAGAACGTTCTCATTACCGGCGGCAGTCTGGGAATTGGACGGCAAACCGCCTTGACGATGGCGGCCGAGGGAGCGCGATTGGCGTTGGTGGCTCGTACCCGGGAAACGCTGGAAGCGGCCCGCACGATGATTCTGGCCAAAACGCCGGGAGCCCGGGTGGTTTTGGTGACGGCCGATCTGCAGCATGAGGCCGAGGCGTTGCGAGCCGTCGACGAAGTCACCGCCGCGCTGGGCCGCGTCGACATCTTGGTCAACTGCGCCGGGGCTGCGCCTGGGCGGTTGTTGCAGGATATTGACGACGACACCTGGCGGGTGGCCTTAGGGCTCAAATTCCTCGGCTATGTGCGCATGGCCAAGGCGGTGATGCCCCAATTTGTCGAACAGGGTGGCGGCGTCATCGTCAACGTGAACGGCAACGATGGGGTCAAGCCCTCGTATTGGGAACTGACCGGGACAGCGGCCAATGCCGCGGTCATGGCGACCATGCAGGCCCTGTCCGACCAATACGGACGGCACAACGTGCGCATCGTTTCGGTGAATCCGGGACCCGTGGATACCGGCCGCTGGGCCACCCTGACGGAGGCGTTTGCCCGCGACAAGAGCATTTCGGTGGCGCTGGCCGATGAGGTGGCCACCAAGTCGATCGCCTTTGGACGCATTGCCACACCCCAAGAGGTGGCTGACGTGGTGACTTTTTTGGCGTCCGACCGCGCCCGGTTTGTCCACGGCACCAGCATTAACATCGACGGCAACCAGAGGAAGGCGATTATGGATGTGTAAGGGGGAGGGCAAGCCTTGCGCATTGGCATAGCGCAACTGGCGATTGACGCCGATCCCGGCCGGGTGGCCGCCAACCGGGACAATGCGGCGCGGATGGCCGCCGATCTCTTCGAGCGCGGAGCGGAACTGGTGGTGCTGCCGGAACTGACTCATCACGGCTATTTCCCTAAAGACCGGCACACCGTCGAGGCGCTTGGCGAAGATCTGGAGAGCGGGACCAGTGTCGGAGACTGGATGCGGATAGCGCGCCAATACCACGGATACATCGTGGGCGGACTATTGGAACGGGATGATGCCGGCCTGTACAATGCTGCCGTGCTGGTGGGTCCGGCAGGCCTCGTCGCCCGCTACCGCAAGGTCCACCTGTTTGACTGGGAGAAGAAATGGTTATTGCCTGGCAATCAGTGGGTCGCGGCATACTTGCCGGACCTGGACGTAACGGTCGGGCTGCTGGTCTGCTACGATCTCCGTTTTCCTGAAGCGGTCCGGCAGATTGCCGACCAAGGAGCCGACCTGCTGGCGGTGCCGACGACTTGGACCTCGATTGGCAAGCCGGTGCTGTGGGACGACGGCGGCTACTGTTTGCAAAATCACCTGGCCATTGCCCACGCTTACTGCAACCGGCTGGCGGTGGTGTGCGCGGACCGTGTCGGGCAGGAACGGGGCGTGACGTACCTCGGCGCCAGTCTGGCGGTCCATCCCTCGGGTCAGGTGGCGGCGGGTCCGCTGGCGGGAACTGCGGCCATGGCCAGGGTGGCCGAGGTGGATGTGCGGGCGGCGCGATCCAAAGAGCTTGGATTGGGCAATCATCTGGTCCGCGATCGCCGTCCAGAACTCTATGGAGGCAACGGCGCCCAGCGCACGCTGCCGGGAAAGGGGAGGACAGACCCGTGATGCTGCGCGGCCTCGACCACATCGGGATTATCGTGCGGGATCTGACGCAGGCGGCTCGGCAATATCAAGAGGTGTTGGGATTGTCGGTCAGCCGCATCGAGGATTATGGCAATGGGCTCTTAAGCATCGCGTTTCTGCCGGTGGGGGATGGAAATGATCCGGCGGTCGTCAAAGTGGAATTGCTCCAGCCCCACCGGCCCGGCAGTTCGGCTTGGCGTTTCTTGCAGGAGAAGGGCGAAGGGATTGAGCATCTGGCATTCCGCGCCGACCATCTTGACGGCCACCTCGCGCGGATGGCCGGAAGCGGAGTCGCACTCTGGGATCGGATGGCGCGCCCAGGAGCGGAAGGCACCCGCATCGCCTTTATCGATCCGGTGAGTCTGTCGGGATGTCTGGTGGAGCTGGTAGAGCGTGTTGAGCCGTGAGCCAGGCAGGAGCCGGCGAGTCGCGGGAGGCAACCGGGGGGTGACGAGTAATGACAGAGTCTGATGCGGATGCGGCCCAACCCTTGCGCGGGGTGCGGGTGCTGGATCTGACCCAGTTGTTGTCCGGTCCCTATGCCACCCAAATCCTGGCCGACCTCGGAGCCGAAGTCATCAAGATTGAACAACCCGGAGGGGACAAGGCCCGGGGCAACGGCCCCTTTTTTGAGGGGAAGAGTTCCTACTTCGCCAGCCTCAATCGCGGTAAGAAAAGTCTGGCCTTAAACCTCAAGAATGACAGCGGGCTCCGGGTATTTCAGGACTTGGTCCGTCAATCCCAGGTCGTGGTGGAGAATTTCCGACCGGGGGTGGCCGAACGGCTCGGGATTGGGTTCGAGCAGACCCGGCAGTGGAACCCGTCGGTTATTTATGCGTCGTGTTCGGGATTCGGCCAGACCGGTCCCAAGGCCGGCCTGCCGGCCTTGGACATCATCATTCAGGCGCTGGCAGGGACGATGTCTTTGACCGGGGAGCCCGGCGCCCCCCCCTTGCGGGCGGGATTTTCGGTGGCCGACATCGGCGCCGGAATGTACTTGGCGATGGCGATTTTAGCCGCGCTTTGCCGGCCCCCGGCGGACGCCCCCGCCATTCATATCGACATCAGCATGTTGGACACGCAGGTGGCGCTGTTAGAGAACGCGTTTGCCCGGTTTTTCGCGACCGGTGAGGTGCCGCAAGCGACCGGAACCCGGCATCCGGTGCTGGCCCCCTTTCAGAGTTTCGAGGCGGCAGACGGCAGGTTTGTGGTGGCGATCAGCACCGAGGAGCACTGGCTAAAATTTATCCGGGCGATTGGACACCCGGAGCTAGGGGACGAGGCCATGTTCAAGACTCCGGCCGCTCGGCTTCGACATGTCGACCAGCTGGAGGGGATTTTGCTGCCGATATTTCGCACCCGGTCCCGGGAATGCTGGATTACCCGGTTGGAGGCGGCCGAGGTTCCGGTCGCCCGCATCAACACCGTGGCGGACACCGCGGACGACCCGGATTTGCGGGTCCGCGAGATGTTTTCCGAGGTGCAATTTGGAACCGCGCGCATGAAAGTGGTAGCCTCCCCGTTTCACTTCAACGGCCGATCCCTCCGCGCGTTGCCGGTGGTGGCGGAATTCAACGGTAACCAGGCCGAGGTGCTGCAAGAGATTCTCCATCTCAATCCGCAAGAAATCACCCGGCTCGACCAGGAAGGGGCGTTTGCATGACCGCTACGGTGAGTTGGGAGATCGAGGGGCAGACGGGATGGATATGGATTAACCGTCCAGAAAAGCGCAATGCGATGACAGACGCGATGTGGCAAAAACTGGCGGGCCTGGTTGATGAAGCTCCGCGGATGGGTGCGCGGGCCGTGGTGATAAGCGGGCGGGGCGGCTCATTTGTAGCCGGCGCCGACATTTTGGAATTCGAGTCGACCAAGAACACCCCGAGCGCGGCGCAGGCGTCGTTTGCCTCGGTCGACAACGCTTGCCGCGCGGTGCAGGACCTTCCCATTCCCGTCATCGCGGCGATTGACGGATTTGCCGTTGGTGCCGGGTTGGAATTGGCAGCGGCGTGCGATTTCCGGTTGGCTTCGGGTAACGCCCGTTTGGGCATTACCGCGTCCAAATTGGGCATTACCCCTGGTCGCGCCCATATTGCCCGGCTGTGGGAGGTTGTCGGGACCGCGCGAACGTTGGATTTGCTGATGACGGGGCGCCTGATTACGGCTCATGAAGCCTACGCGATGGGACTCTTGTACCAAATCGCTGAGGACGGAAACGATTTGCGGGAAGCCGCCGGCGCACTGGCCCGCTTGTTAGCGGAGAGAGCGCCGCTTACCTTGTCGTGGACCAAAAGCACTGTGCGGCGATTGGTGACGGAATCGCTGCTGGACCGGATCGGGGATGACGCCGGGGATGCGACCGTGTGTTTTGCAACGAGTGATTTTCGGGAAGCCGTGCAGGCATTTAAAGAAAAACGTCCGCCGATTTTTGGGAGCCGTGCGGATTGACCGGAGAAAGGAGGCCGCGCCATGAAACCGTGCGCCTTTGAGTTTTTGGCCCCCAAGACGCTCGCGGAAGCCCTGAGCGTCCTTTGGCAGTTGGTTGAGGAGGAGGGTTTGGCAGTCAAGCTGCTGGCGGGGGGACAAAGTCTGATGCCGGTGCTGAACATGCGCCTGTCGACCCCCGATGTGTTGCTCGATCTCAATGGACTGCAAGGGGAATTAGGCGATATTGTCATCAACCGGCAGCAGGTGCACATCGGAGCGCTCGCGCGCCACTATCAATTGGAAACCCATCCGCTGATCCGGCGCCATGTGCCGGTCATGGCCGAAGCGGAACGGTGGGTCGGCCACGTGGCGATTCGCTCCCGTGGTACCATCGGCGGGAGTTTGGTTCACGCCGATCCTGCGGCGGAATTGCCGCTGGTGGCCACGTTGTTGGACGGCAGTATGATCCTGCAGTCGAAAAATGGGTGTCGCACCGTTCCGGCCGCAGAGTTTTTTCTGACCTACTTAATGACGACCGTGGAGCCTGCGGAAATTCTTACCGAAATCATTTTTCCCGCGATGCCCGCCCGGTCGGGCCAGTCTATCGAGGAGTTTGCATTGCGGCATGGAGATTTCGCGTTGGCGGTCGCGGCCGCGCAGATTACGCTGGATGAATCCGGGCGGATTCGTCACAGCCGGTTGGCTTTGGGGGCAATGGGTCCGACGCCGCTGGATATGAGCGACAAAGTGGCCCAGTTGGAGGGGACGCGGCCCGAAGCGGCGGAGATTGCCGAACTGATGGCGGATATTTGCCGGACGATTGAACCCGATGGCGATATCCATGCCGATGGGCCGTACCGTCAAGACCTGGCCGCGGTCTTGAGTGCGCGGGCGTTGACGGCCGCGCTGCAACGGGCGCAAGGCTGGACGGAGATGGCCTAAGCGCGTTCAATCGAAAGGAGGGTACGGCCATGTTGCCACAACGCGGCACAGAGCGCGTGTCGTACACGCTTTTGGTCAATCAGCAAACTTATACGGTGGAGCAAGTGGAGCCCCGCATGTTATTGGCCGATGTACTCAGAGAGGTGTTGCGGTTGACCGGCACCCACCTGGGCTGCGAGCACGGTGCTTGTGGGGCCTGCACCGTGCTGGTGGATGGCCGACCGGTCCGATCCTGTCTGATGCTGGGCATCCAGGCCCAAAACCAATCCATTATCACCGTCGAAGGACTTTCCGCGTCGGATGCAACGCTGTCGACCTTGCAAACCGCATTTTGGGACGAGCATGCGCTGCAATGCGGATTTTGCACCCCGGGCATGTTGATTGCCGCCACCCACTTGTTGCACGAGAATCCCCATCCCTCCCGCCAGCAGATCCGGGAAGCCTTGTCAGGCAATCTCTGCCGGTGCACCGGCTACCAAAATATTGTGAATGCGATTGAACGGGCGGCAGGTGGCGAGGGGACAGAGAGTCGAGGGTGATGGCATGAGACGACAGGAAGATCCGCCCCTCTTGCGGGGAACGGCCCGGTTCGTCGCGGATTTGCAGGCGCCCGGCATGTTGGAGGCGGTGATTGTGCGCAGCATTCACGGCCATGCCCGCATCGACGCCATCGACTGTGCTGCCGCCAGAGCGATGCCGGGAGTGCGGGCAGTGATCGTCGCCCGCGACTTGCCAGCGGACCTTGACCCCATTGCGATGCGGCTCTCCCCGGCGCCGGAGTTGGCCGAAGCCCTGCAATACCCGTTAGCGCAGGAGCGGGTGAGGTATGTCGGCGAACCGCTGGCCGTTGTCGTGGCTTCGTCCCGCTATCTCGCGGAAGACGCCGCCTGGGCCGTGCGCGTGCGCTACACCCCGTTAGAGACCATGGCGTCGTTGTCCACAGCGTTGGCGGGCGCCCCGTTGTTTGACGGTTTGGACAGCAACCAGGTGTATCTCAGGACGCATCAAAAAGGAGGCGGCAATGCGGCCGTGGCGGCGTCACCGCGACGGCTCAAGATGACGTTCTCCATTCAACGCCATACGGGAATGCCTTTGGAGACCCGGGGACTGCTGGTTGTGCCCGACGGAGATCGCCTGACGGTCTATGGATCGACCAAGGTGGTGTTTTTCAACCGCCGGATCTTGTCGCATCTGCTTAAAGTGCCGGTTGCCAGCCTGAGGTTCGTCGAAACCGCGGTAGGAGGCGGATTTGGCATCCGGGGTGAGTTCTATCCGGAAGATTTTTTGATTCCCTACTTGGCGCGCCTGTTGCAGGCACCGGTGCGCTGGATTGAGGATCGCGTCGAACATTTGCAGGCGGCCAATCATTCGCGGGAGCAATGGCACGAAGTCGAAGTGGGATTTGACGAGACGGGTCAAGTCATGGCTCTTGCGGACGATATCTGGGTGGACAACGGAGCCTATATTCGGACGCACGGGGTGACGGTACCGGAACTGACCCAAGCCATGCTGCCGGGACCCTACGTCTGGCCAGCGCTGGACAGTCGCCTGCACGTGGTGCTGACCAACAAGACGCCCATTGGGACCTACCGGGCTCCCGGGCGGTTCGAAGGCACGTTTGTCCGCGAGCGCCTGCTGGATGCGATTGCGGCCAGCTTGCATTTGGATCCCCTCACGGTTCGTCGGCGCAACCTGCTGCAACCGGAGCAACTGCCCTATTCCAACGGACTGCTGGCTTTGGGCCAGGAAGTGAAACTCGATTCCGGGGATTATCCCGCGGCCCTAAATCGCGCTGCCGAACTGATGCAGGCCGCAGAGATTGGGGAACGCAAAAGGCTCGCCCGCCGGAGCGGCCGGTTAAGAGGACTGGGATTTGCTTTTGTCGTGGAAAAGTCGGGATTGGGTCCGTGGGAAGATTCGCGGCTGGTGTTGCACGCTGATGGGACCGTCACCGGCTTTACCGGCCTGGCCGATTTGGGCCAGGGTACGAAAACCTTGTTGGCGCGGGTGGTCGCCGACTGCCTGGGGATGGCTATGGAGAGAGTTCGCGTGGTCTACGGGGATACGGACCAGGTAGCGGAAGGTTTTGGCACGTTTGCCAGCCGGGGTACGGTGATGGGAGGCTCTGCGGCTTACCTGGCGGCTGTCGAACTGCGCCGAAGGGTGAGCGCGGTGCTGCGGTCCGATGGGATTGGATGTCCGGATCGAGACGACATCACCATGACCCCATCGGGGATCGTGGCCTCAGGCGTGGCGCGGCCGGTGCCCTATGGCGAAGTCCTCCGCCGCGCGGAGTTGCAGGGCGTAGCGCTCGACGTTACGGAACGTTTTCAAGCCACGGCCATGACCTACCCGTATGGCGCCCATGGCTGCGAAGTCGATATTGATCCCGGCACCGGCGGCGTCAGCATCGTCCGCTACGGGGTTGTTTACGATGTGGGGAGAGCGATAAATCGGGAACTGGTGGTTGATCAGATCGTGGGGGGGGTGGCGCAGGGCCTGGGCGGGGCTATGTTGGAAGAGTTGGCCTATGACAGCCATGGTCAATTACAGACCGGCACGTTGCTGGATTACTTGCTGCCGGGAGCCTGCGAGGTGCCGGAGATTGAGGTGGTGGTGACGGAAAACGCCCCCGCCCCCAGCAATCCCCTGGGCGTTAAGGGGGCGGGGGAGGGCGGCGCGGCCGGAGTGGCGCCCGCGCTGGCGAATGCCGTGGCCGATGCCGTCGGGGCGCCCCCGGAGGCATTTGCCGCCTTGCCCATCCGGCCGCAGGAGATCTTGCGTTGGATACGCTAAAACATCAGGATCCGCTGCAAAAAGGAGATGGTGGCGAGTGGCTTATGATTATGTAGGGCAAAGCGTTCGACGGGTGAACGACCAGCGGTTGTTGCGCGGCCAGGGCCAGTATATTGCCGACATTCGGCGGCCAGGCTTGGCCCACGTGGCTTTTGTCCGATCTCCGCATGCCCATGCCCGGATTATTGCCGTGGACACCGCGCCAGCGGCAAGAGTGTCAGGGGTGCTGGGCGTCTATGCCGCCGACGGCATCGAATTTCCGGCCTTGCCCTTATTGTTTCCTTATCGCACGCTCGATGCCGTCACCCAAATCCCTTTTGGCCGCGAGGTGCACCATGTTGGGGAACCGGTCGCCATGGTGGTGGCAGAAAACCGGTATCAGGCAGAAGACGGCGCCGCCGCGGTTCACGTGGAATATGAGCCGCTCCCGGCCGTGGCCGAGATGAAGCGAGCCCGGCAAGACGGCGCACCGCGCGTGCATAGCGACCGCAGCGGGAACCTGGCCGCCTCGATCATGCAAAACGTCGGCGACGCCGCCGGGGCGATGCAAGAGGCGCCGATCGTGGTCAACTGCGAGATCGGGATGGGACGGGTTAGTTGCGCCCCGATCGAGACCCGGGGCCTGCTGGCCGAATGGAGCGTGCGTTCGGGCGATCCCGAGCTGCATGTCTACGCGGCCACCCAGACGCCGCACATGATGCAGCGCATCTATGCGGAGTTGTTGCACCTGTCCGAACGGCAGATTCATGTGCAGGCTCCCGACGTGGGAGGGGCGTTCGGGGCCAAAGAGCCATTTTACGTGGAAGATTTTTTGGTCGCCTGGGTCTCCCGCCAGCTGGGCCGTCCTGTGGTTTGGATTGAGGACCGTCTCGAGCATCTGCTGACGTCAGTCCATGAACGCGAGCAATTTCATCAAGCGCAAATGGGGTTGACCCGCGACGGCCGCATTCTAGCCGTGATCGATCGTTTCCTGGCCAACACCGGAGCCTATGTGCCGTGGGGAGTGATTGTCCCGGTGATCACGTCGACGCTGATTCCGGGGCCTTACAAGGTGCCCAACTATTTCTGTGAAGGCCTGGTCATGTATACCAACACCACCCCGCTGGCCCCCTACCGGGGGGCGGGCCGTCCCCAGGCGGCTATGGTGATTAACCGTCTGTTGGATCGGGCGGCCGACCGGCTGCATGTGGACGCGGCGGCCATTCGCCAGCGGAATTTTATCCAACCGGAAGATTTTCCTTACCAGACGGGCCTTATATCCCGGGAAGGGACGCCCATGGTGCTGGACAGCGGAGACTATCCCGCTTTGCTGAAAACCCTGATGCAGGCAGGAGGCTATGCCCAATGGCAGGAGAAAAAGACCCGGCAATCCGCCTCGGACCGCCCGCTTGGAATCGGGTTGGCGGTGGGGATTGAAAATACCGGCATGGGGCCCCACGAAGGCGCGACCGTGACTGTCGGCAGCGATGGCCAGGTGACCATTGTGACCGGGGCGGCTTCGCAAGGACAGGGACATGAAACGACGCTGGCGCAGGTGGCGGCGGAAGTGTTGGCCATTGACATTGACCGGGTGCATCTGGTGGAAGGGGACAGCCAAAGGATTGCCTACGGCACGGGCACCTTTGCCAGCCGCACTGCGGTTGTCGCGGGCAGTGCCGTGAAAATGGCCAGCGAACAACTGCGGGACAAAATGCTGACGCTGGCGGAGCATCTGTTGGGCACTCGCCGTGAGTTCCTGCAGCTGGCAGGTGGAACCGTGCGAGTTGTCAGTGATCCCACGCGTTCGGTGTCGCTGGCCCAACTAGCGGAGGCGGCGAGTGGACCCTTTCCCGGCAGCTCATACACCTTGCCGGTTGATCCCGGACTCTCCGTCACCATGTTCTTCACGCCGCCCGGGGCCACCTACGCCGCTGGTGCCCACCTGGTGGTGGTGGAAGTCGACCGGGACACCGGCCAGGTGAACATCGTGGCCTACACCGCCGTGCATGATGCCGGAACACTGATTAATCCGCAAATCGTCACCGGACAAATACAGGGGGGGATCTCAGGGGGGATCGGGACCGCGCTGCTCGAAGAGATGCGATTTGACGAAGCGGGTCAGCTGCTGACCGGCACGTTTATGGATTATCTGCTGCCCACGGCGCTGGACGTGCCGGATATGACGGTGCTGCATCGGGCGACGCCGTCCCCCTTGAACCCGCTGGGAGCCAAAGGCGTGGGCGAAAGCGGAGCCATACCGTCGCCATCGGCTATTGTGGCGGCGGTGGAAGACGCCCTGAAAACCGAGCATGCAGTCCTTGATGCGATTCCGGTCAGGCCGAGCGCCGTGCGCCAGCGCATCCGGATGGCATCGGAGCCGCAATGAGGCGGAGCGGGATGTGGTCCGGAATGGGAGGATTGCGGTCTGGCGGAGCAACCGATCGGGACCGGCGTGGCGGCGTTGCGCGGCATTGAACCGGGTTGCCCAGCGGGGTGTTCCCGGGGTTAGCGTGCGCGCAAGCGGTTGTCGTCGTGTCACCCGCCCCGCTTGGGAAAATGGTATGATAGGCGTTAAGAAGGCGAACCGATGGCGGTTTTTGGGTGGAGGTGTGGGGTGGGCAAAGTCCTGCGGAAGGCGTTTGGGGTGCGACCGCTGATGGCCGACAGAGTGGTTGATGTCCGCGGTCTTTCCTGTCCGTTGCCGTTGGTCCGGCTCAGTCAAGCCATGAAAGAGGTCCGCCATGGGCGGGTGGTGCGGTTGATGACCTCCGACCCGATGGCACGGGATCTTGAGGCCTGGTGTCGATTAACCGACAACAGCCTCTTGCATGCCCATCATTCTTCACACTTTTGGGTTTTCGACCTGCGGCGAGGAAGTTAGGGCCGATGGTCTTGGCCGGATCATGGCCATCGGCACCTCACCCGCATCAGAATGTGATCGTGGAGGAAGCACCCAAGGCCTGTTCCAAAAAGGCGGCGGCGCCCGCGTACTGGATCCCATCGATGAGGGCTTCCGGGGGGACGCTCATCAGATCCATGGTCATTTGGCAGGCGATAAAATTAATGCCGGACTCCAAGGCCATGTCGCGCAGATCGGCCACGCCGGGGATTTTCGATAGGTTGTCCTGAAACGGTTCGAGCTCTGGCGGCATCGTATAATGCAAGTCCTTCATCAAAAGACTAAGTCCGCCAAATGTGCAGAAGACATGGACCTCGGTGTCCATGGCGGCGCCAGCCAACGCGATATTGAGAGCTTTGTAGGCGGTCTCAACTCCCCCCTGGCCAATTAGGATAGCCAATCGGTTCATCAGATATTCCTCCTTTAGAGTGGGAATCCAAAAACATCATAACAAATCCGTCAAGTCTGATGTGTCGGAAAAGTACAATGGGAAGACGGCTGCGGAGTCTGCCCGGATCTTCCGAGTGACCTCCGGGAATTTGCCCGCGCGTTTTCGCGTTTCGTCCCGGTTTTTTCGCTTTGTGGCGTGTTCCCGGCGTTACGGTGCTGAGGTGCATGATGGAGACCGGCGCAAGTCGCTGGGCACTGTATCCCAACAAATGTGACCGATGTTCCGATTTGTGCTCCGTCAGGGACATTTCCCGCTTGGTCTCCCGGCGTCCAAGCCGACGTCGGGTGCTGCGCTGCCATGGGTTGACCGATGCGCGCTACATCAACGCCATGCTTAGGTGATGGCCGCGGCGGCATGCTTCGGGATTACCTGGCTCTGGCTGCCGACGTAATCACCCCACCGCAAGCTCAGCGCACGGCTGTGGCAGTCTGTGCAGGCCGACGGCTAAGCAGTGGGGACTGGTGGTGCCTCCATGGGCGAGATTATCCGACGTGTGGACCCTGCAGACACGCGATCGTCGATTGTTGATAGCAGCGGCCGCCATCAAGCCTAGCGCAACACCCTGTTGGCACTCAATTCCCCAGTCTTCAAGGTGGCCTGCATCATCCATGGTCAGACGCAAGGAGTATAACTCCGACCCCAATTCGTAGAGATCGGTCATTTCCTTGACTCTCGGGACGGGAATCCGAAACCCCTGGCGGGACTCCGCAATCCCAATGCGGCCTTGTTCCGGAAGGCTTCTCGAGTCGGCGTGCGGCTGACCCCCAGCAACTCGGTTAATTCCCGCTCCCGTCGCCACTGCCCCGGGGAGAAATATCCCGTGAGATCACGTCTCGCTTAGGACGGTAAGAACCTCCCTAGCCGTCCTCACGGTACGACTATTCGATTCGGTTAAAGGCACTGCCTCTGTAAGATCTATCTAAGACTCTTCGACCCGCCCTATGGCCATGGTTCCCCCGGTCCGCCGTTCGATTGCCCAAAAAATGAGTGCTGCCACAATCAGGCCTAAATAATAGCTGATGTCCCCGCCTTGCAACGCCTTCGCAATAGGTCCTTCAAACAACGTGGTGTCCATGAACGGAATGATAACCAACATGCCAACAACAAAAGCGAAAACACTAGCCCACCGGACTGGAGGCGCTGTCATAGCCGATTGTGTGCTCAGTTGATGCATCCAGGCCCCTACAAACGTAATTCCGATCCACGGAGCAATCCAATATGAAATCAGGAGCAGAAAGTTGCTGTAAAATGTTAGCAGGTGGCTACTAGAAAACCATGCGATGAGTCCGCCAATAACCGCTATGGCGGCACCGGCGTACGGACGTAAAAAAGGAAGATCCAGGGTAAGAAGAGACATGGTTGAAGTATAGGAGTTTAATGCATTAGCGGTCATCGTGCCAAATACGATGGCGAGCTCGGCAAATGCTGAGAACCGGCCCATAAGATGCTGAACAATCCCGACCGCCGATAGGTTCCCTAAACCGAGAGCGCCAGCAATGCCTCCCGCCACTTCAACCCATACGCAAGACAGCCACGAACCCCAGAAAGTAAGCCAAAAAACACGACGGCGCGAGGTGTGCGTTGGCAAATACCGAGTGTAGTCGGAGGCATAGGTGGACCAACTGAATGAATAACTGGCCACCGCTGCCAACAAAATCAAGAACGATCCGTAATTTCCCCCCGCCGTTGCCTTGATAGCCCCCCATTCCATAAGAGCGCTGATGGTCAACCCGATAAAAAGCGCACCTTGAACATAGGCCATCCAATGTTCAAATCGGTGAATCATATCGTGTCCCAAATAGACAATGGCACCTTGCGCAATGATCATAATGATAAACGCAATCGCTACGTTGACATGCAACAACACCGCCAGGGCTGTTCCGCCTACTGCGGTATTGACCACATACCAGCCCAACGATGAAAGGGCATTAAGCGCCGCAGGAAAATAATTTCCCTTATGGCCAAACAAGGCCCGCGACAGGGGCATTTGAGCCAAGCCATAACCTATCCCAACTGCCGCGGTTATCCCCAGCAACAGGGAGGCAATGATGTTCCCTAAAACCACTGCCCATACCGTTTGCAACAAGCTTAAACCCAACACCGGCCCCAGCACCCCGACCAAAAATGGCGGCATACCCAAATTGGCCGACCACCATAACGTAAATTGCTGGCGAGGCGCCCCCCGACGTTTGTCAGGACTAATCGGTTCGATACCCATGGTTTCCAGGGATGCGATGGATTCGCTCATTCCTCCCACCTCCTTTTTTAGGAAAAGAACACCGTCCAATGGGATACTCCATATTGTATACCAAAACACGCCTATTACAAGAAAATTTTGTATCTGACCTTTGTGCTTTGTATCCATTAGATCTCGGTCGAAGAGAGAAATTGGCGAAAGACGTTCTGTTGGCCTGCCGCGGGGTGGTCGGGTCGTCTCCCCTCGCGTGAGGAGACAAACCTATACTCCTCGCGTCTCACCATTGATGATGTAGGCGGCCGCCTTGAAGACTGGGAATTTGAGTGTCAACAGGATGTTGAGCTAAGCCTGGATAGTGGCTGTTGGTGTCGGCAAAAACACTCGCTGATCACCTGTCTGAACGGCGATGGTGACCACCTTGGAGAACACGTCGCCCGAATACAAACAGAAGCTGACATCATTATTAACCCGCAACTTTCAGCTATTCGATAACGCGGCCTTATCGTTAATTGGAGCCGGCGAGGGGCGCTATCAATCCGCCGGATGTTCATCCGGGTTAGGGGGATTGCCCGGTGATGGATTCGATGAGGCGGACCAATGCGTGCTGCACCGGGGTGTCGAGACCGTTCTGCCGGCCCATGCGCACGATGTAGCCATTGATCGCCAGAATCTCGGTCGGGCGTCCCGCGCGGACGTCTTGCAGCATGGAGGAGAGATTATCCCCGGTTGTTTGCGCCAACGCCGCCGCCTCGGCCAGCAACTCGCGATGGTCGGCGAGAGGAATCCCGGCTGCGCGGGCCACCTGAAGACCTTCGGCGAGGAGAGGAGATGCCAATTGCCATATCGGCAGGGCGGGCAATTCCCGGTTGACGCAGTTGGCCAATGCCGACAAGGGATTGATAACGCTATTAAAAAGGAGTTTTCGCCAGCGCATGGACTGCAGTTGTGCTGGCGGTAGCCAGCGCCACCCCAGATTGCGGGCCAAAGTCATCTCTTTTAAAGAGCCTTCGGCCGCGTGGCCCGTGATCGGCAAGACCTCCTCGCCCACGTGGCGCACGATGACCGCAGGCTCAGGGGTGTCGATGCGGGTGCAGGCGGCGGTGGTCACCCCCATCGCCAACCGGTCGGGATTGGTTACCGAGGCGAAGATGTCTTCCTGGCCCATGCCGTTCATCAGGGAGATGACCAGGGCGTTCCCGCCATAGCGGGCGAGCCATTCGCGGACCAACGGCATGGCCGGCCATTTGACGAGGATCAAAACCACGTCAATCGGTCCCGGATTATGGGTCCAAGGCAGAAATCGCGGGGTGACGGTGCTCTCGAACCCGTCGCCCCGGACTTGGTAGGTGGAAAGGGCGCGGCCCACTACGATGGGCTGGGCGGAACGAAGCTGGTAGGCATAATAGCGGGCCAGTGCGCCAGTTCCCAATATGGCCAGCCGCATGGCCTTAGGATCCGCGATCGGCGAGATGCCGTTCCCATTCTGCGTCCGCAATCTGGTAACTTTGGTCCGGACCCGGGAAGTGGCGTTGCTGCACCGCCTCCCGATAGGCGGTGAGGCCGTTGGTCATGGCCGTGCGCACTTGGGCGAACGGTCGCACAAATTTGGGGTAGGCAGTCGAGAGCCCAAGGCAGTCGTGAAAAACCAGAACTTGTCCATCGACGCCTGGTCCGGCCCCAATGCCAATCGTGGGGATGGGCAGGGAGTTGGTGACTTCGGCCGCTACCCGATCAGGAATGCCTTCCAGCACCAAGGCGCATATCCCCGCCGCGGTCAACGCGCCAGCTTCTTGCAACAGGATGCGAATGGTGTCGGCGGTTTTGGCTTGAACCTTGTACCCGCCCATTTCGTGGACGCTTTGGGGAGTCAATCCCAAATGGCCGACGACCGGAATCCCAAAGGCCACCAAGTGTTCGACGGTTGCGAGAACTTCGCGCCCTCCTTCCAGCTTGACCGCGTCGGCCTCGGTCTCCTGCATAACGCGCCCGGCGGCGTGCACCGCATCGGCCTGCAGGGCGTAGCTCATAAACGGCAAATCGACCACCATCATGGTGTTGGGCGCTCCGCGCCGCACGGCGCGGGCGTGATGAATCATGTCGTCGACGGTGACGGGTAAGGTGGTGGAGTATCCCAGGGTTGTCATGCCCAGGGAGTCACCCACCAAAATCACGTCGACCTGCGACGCTTCGGCAACTTGCGCTTGCAGAACATCATAGGCTGTGATCCAGGTCAGCGGGATGCCGCCTTTGCGGGCTTTGAGCCCGGGAATCGTTAGATTGCGCGTGATGAGACACCTCCCGCGGGTCACAAGTCAAAGGTCATGCAATTCCGCCAAGAATTGCGTGTCGATCGATTATCATAGTAGGAGACCGAGCCCCTTTCTGCAATGGCGGGGCTATTGGGAGGGAAACAACAGTGGATTTTGATCTGACTCGGGAAGAGACCATGATTCGTGACGCGGTGCGGGATTTTGCCGAGGAGGTGGTTGCGCCCGGGGCCTCCGCGCGGGACGAAACCGCGGCCTTTCCGTACGACATCATGCAGCAAATGGGCGAACTGGGGTTTTTCGGCATTCCGTTTGCGGAGCAATGGGGTGGGGCCGGCGGCAGCACGGTAAGCTATGCGCTGGCGGTGGAGGAGATTAGCCGGGTGGACGCCGCGCTGGGGCTGGGATTTGCGGCCCACGTCTCTCTGGGCTGTTCGCCGGTTTATTATTTTGGTAACGAGCAGCAAAAACAAACGTATTTGACGGGAGCGATTCGCGGAGACTACTTGGCATCATTCGGGTTAACCGAACCGGAAGCGGGTTCCGATGCGGGCGGCACCCGCACGCTGGCGTTGCGCACCGGCGACGCCTACCGAGTGTCGGGCACAAAAATTTTCATTACCAATGCCGGGCATGCCGGTTATCTGGTCGTGACCGCCCGCACGGCGGCATCCGACCGCCGAATTTCCAGTTTTATCATCCCCCGGGACACGCCCGGGGTGGAAATTCGTTGCGATTACAAAAAAATGGGGATGCGGTCGAGCGAGACATGTGAAATCCGTCTTCAGGACGTGGATATCCCCGCAGGCCATTTGCTGGGCGAAGAGGGCAAGGGATTTCAGCAGTTTCTTCAGATTTTGGATGGGGGACGGATTTCGATTGCCGCGATTGGTGTTGGGATCGCCCAGGGGGCCCTCGAGGCAGCGTTGGCCTATGCGGCCGAACGCCGGCAATTTGGCCGACGAATCAACGACTTTCAGGCCATTCAGTTTAAGCTGGCCGACATGGCCATGGAGATTGAACTGGCGCGCACGATGGTGCTTAAGGCCGCCTGGCTAAAAGATCAAAACCGGGCGTTCGGCAAAGAAGCCGCCATTGCCAAACTGTTTTCCTCGGAATCGGCCATGCGCGCGGCGAGTCAGGCTATTCAAATTCATGGCGGCAATGGCTACATGCGAGATTATCCGGTCGAAAGATTTCTTCGCGACGCCAAACTTTTGGAAATTGGGGAAGGCACCTCCGAAATTCAACGGTTGGTGATTGCGCGTCATTTGGGGATTGATGCACGGTGAACTCCCGATCGACCCGGCTTTATGGCTGGCAGGAGGACGGGTTGGGCGGGGTGTGGCCTCCGAGCGCGGAACGCATGGCTTTATGGCGAGCGATGGTCCAAGCGCGGATCTTGTGGGCGCTGCCCCGGACCTGGGCTGACCGGGCGGCGGGGTGGGCGGTCGGGGCGGTGTTTCGGGTCGATCGGGTGCTTCGCTTGCCGGAGGAGGCGCAAACCTCCCTTTCTCCAGAAGGCGTGCCGACCGTGCTCCCCGATGCCATCGCGTGTTTGGTGCCGGATCGGACGGGACGGCTTTGGGCCTATACCCACCGCGCGGTGGGTTCGGCGGTGCGCGCCTGCCGCCATTTTCGAATTGGCGATGCGATGGCGGCGCCCGCCCGAATCGGCTGGCTGAACGGGTTGCCGAAGGTGACGGGGCATACCGCTTGGAGGGCGCCGTCGCCGTGGCCGGGATGGGATGCCTGGGAGACAGATCGCCGCCTGCTCCTGTTTCATCCCCGTCTCTTGGGACCGGTGGGGGCAGTGCTGGCAGACGGGAGCTTCGAACCGTCTCCCGATCTGTGCGTGAAAGGGCCGCCGCACCGTGTTCGGGTGCGCGGCCCTATTGTGCCGAACGGTTTGTGGCAGAATAATAGGGTGGAACCGATGGACGCGGCGGAGGGATGGTTTTGGCTGCCGTAACGCATCCGACGGATACGGACTGGGGAGGGAATAGGGTAATGACGGCTGTGACGGCAAGTTTGGCAGGCGTGGTGTTTAAGGTTTTGGTGGCTCCGGGCGACATGGTGGCGGTCGGACAAGAAGTCGTGCGTTTGGAGTCCATGAAAATGGAAATCCCGGTCGAGACGGAAGAGGGCGGCACGGTGCGCGAGGTCGTGGTATCCGAAGGGGATTTTGTCAATGAAGGGGATCCGTTGGTAATTATCGAATAGGCCGACCGGGAAAGGGGCATCACGGGTGAAGGCGGATGAACTGCAACGGCGCAAGGAAACCATGCTGGCCGGAGGCCCGGCAAAATATCATGTCAAACTGAAACAGGAACATAAACTGTCCGTGCGGGAGCGGCTTAAGCAGCTGCTGGATCCTGGTTATGTCGAGGATGGCCTGTGGGCGAACAACCTATCCCCCGGCTTGGCGGCGGATGGGGTGGTGACCGCCACCGGCACGATTGACGGACGGACAGTGGTGGTGATGGCCAACGATCCAACCGTCAAGGCGGGATCCTGGGGATTTCGAACGGTGGAAAAAATTCTGCGCATCCAAGAAAAAGCCCTGGAGTTGGATTGTCCCATATTTTATTTGGTGGATTCCGCCGGGGCACGGATTACCGATCAGATCCAAATGTTTCCGGGCCGGCGGGGAGCCGGCCGGATCTTTTACAATCAAGTCAAACTGTCGGGGCGGGTTCCGCAGATCTGTCTCTTGTTCGGTCCCTCGGCTGCGGGCGGCGCCTACATTCCAGCCTTTACCGACATTGTCATCATGGTTGACGGGAATGCCTCCATGTATCTTGGCTCGCCGCGCATGGCCGAAATGGTGATTGGCGAGAAAGTCACCCTGGAAGAGATGGGGGGAGCCCGCATGCACTGCACCGTAAGCGGGCTGGGAGATCTGCTGGCGTCCGGGGAAGATGAAGCAATTTTGCTGGGACGTCGGTATTTTCAATACATGCCAGACAACTGGCAAGGGATGCCGCCGATGATGGCGAGCCGTGATGCGGAGGCTCCAGACTGGGGACGGCTAATCCCGGAAAACCAAAATGTTCCGTTTGACATGCATCGGGTCATTTTGGGCTTGTCGGATGCGGGCACTTGGTTTCCTATCAAGCCCTTGTTTGCACCCGAAATCATCGTCGGCCTGGCGCGTCTCGGCGGTCGGGTGGTAGGGATTGTGGCCAATCAATCCAAGGTCAAGGGCGGCGTCTTGTTTGGGGATTCGGCCGACAAGGCCGCCCGTTTTATCAATCTGTGCGACGCCTTTAATATTCCCCTGTTGTTTTTGGCGGATGTTCCCGGCTTCATGATTGGCACCAAAGTGGAGCGCGCCGGAATTATCCGTCATGGCGCCAAGATGATTGCGGCGGTGTCGGAGGCCACGGTTCCGAAAATCAGCGTGGTGGTGCGAAAGGCATACGGAGCAGGCCTTTATGCCATGGCGGGACCGGCTTTTGGAGCGGATGCCTGTTTGGCGCTGCCCACGGCCCAGATTGCGGTGATGGGACCGGAAGCGGCCGTCAACGCGGTGTATTACAATAAGATTCAAGAAATTGAGGGGGATGAACGGCGCGCTTTTATTGCCGAAAAGCAGGACGAGTACCGGGAAGGCATTGATATTGGCCGTCTGGCGGCGGAAATGGTGGTGGATGATATCGTCGCACCGCAAGACCTGCGCGAGAATCTGATTCGACGGTTTGACGCGTATGCGGGGAGAGAGCGGGAATTTAGTCGACGCCGTCATCCGGTGACGCCGGTATAACATGTGCACCACGTAATATCTACGGGGAGGAGCAGGAATGAATATCTGGGAATTGCCGGAAGAGGTGGCGATCCGGGAAGTGGGCGCGCGTGATTTCCGCCGGTTGGCAATGGATGACCGGGTAGCGGTGATCGATGCCCTGACCATGGCGGGATTTGAGCGAATCGAGGCCGGCTCATTGGTGCCGGTGGGAGGCATGCCCGAAGATGATGCGGTAGGGGAGGTTATGGCGCGCATTGAACGGAAACCGGGGATGACATACTCTGTCATGGTTTCCAATCCAGAGCAGGCGGAGCGGGCCCTGACCATGGATCCCGACGAACTGACCCTTCTCATGTCCGCCAGTGAAAGTCATAACCGTTGGATGACCGGCCGGGGGATGGCCGAGTCGTTGGTCGGGTTCAGCAAGATCTGTGATTTGGCGCGAGACCAGGCCGTGACGGTATCGGCGCTGATTACCGCTTCGTTCGGCTGCTCCTATGAAGGACGGGTGCCTCGCAGTGTCGTCATTGATCTGGCGTCCCGGATGGACAATATGGGCATTGCGCGCGTAACGCTAAGTGACACGGTTGGAGCCGCCAACCCCGCGCAAGTGGCGGAGATGGTCAGAACGGTGCGGATGACGGTGCCGATGGTCCATCTCGGCCTGCATTTTCAAAATCGGCGGGGCACGGCGTTGGCCAACTTGGTGGTGGCGGTGCTGGCCGGGGCCACGCGGTTTGATACCGCCGTCGGCGGGGTGCCGGGGGCGTCGTTGACGGAAACCCCGGGAGCGCAAGGAGCGTCGGAAGAAGTGGTCTATTGTCTGCGGGAGATGGGGATTAATACCGGGGTTGACATGACAAAATTGTTGGAGGCTGCCCGAATGTTGGCGGCGCAGTTGCCGGGGGGACTGGCCTCGAAAGTGACATAGGCCCGGCGGACCGGGCGATCCGGGCGAAGTGGCTGATGAGAAGAAAAAACCAAAAAAGGCGGCCGGCATCAGGGAATGTGCCAGCCGTCTTCTTTGCTTGCAGCAGACGTCATTTAAGAGGTATAATGCTAAAGCGAACAAATGTTTTCTAGCTCTGGGGGGATTAGGGTGGCGGTCGTGTACTGGCGCCTTGGGCATTTAACAACCGATGTTGCCGAGAGACCCTTGGGGCCGTTTGTGGTTTTTCAGGGCGATCGGGTCTTTGATGTGGATTCTGCGGGATGGGATGCCGGAATTCGGCCGGGTTATCGTCTGGGGGAGATGAAATGGCGGTATCCGCAGGCTGTCGGGGTGCCCTGGCAACCGAATCGATACACCAAAACCGCCGAGAATATTGTGCGGTGGCTTGAAAAACAGGCGGTGGCTTTTCAACAAACGGATGTGCGGTGGGGATGGTGGGAATGGCCGCGGCTGACCGAGGAGACTTGGCGTCGTTTGATTGCAGAGGTTGTGCCACGATGGGCAGGACGCCTGGAAGCGGGGATCGCGCGCCACCCGCTGCTAGCGGAGTGGGCGGCCGTTTCCGGAGAGGAATTGGGATTGCCGGCCTGGACGGCCTCCGATTGGAGGGCATCTATTTTGCGTCCCCATCGCGAAGAGGCATTTTGGGCTCGGTTGCCGTTAAGTTATGTCCGGGATGTTCCGGCCGACACGCGGCGCTCATGGCACAAACGGGGATGGACCACGGCTGGGGATGTGCCCGGACTGCTTGCCCGTATTCGTCAACCGTCAGCACCGGATGGGGGACGTCCTAGCATCCGGGTCGAGCGCCATTTTGAAGACGGATTGGAAATCGGGGTGGCGAGCGTTCTGCACGACATGGCTTTGGAGGTTTTTGCCCGGTTGCAATCCTCTGGTCAAGGATTTCGACGGGGTATTTTGCAATGGCAGGCCGATGGCGGCATAGAGAGCCGCGAGCGGGAGTGGCCAACGGCGAAAGGCGATCGGACAGGGGTGGTGACCCGGGTAATGGCATTGTTGCAGGTTCCGCCCCGCATTCCGCCGGAACGGGTGGTGATGACCGTCGAAAAATTGGAAACCATCCGTGAGCAACTGGTCTGGTGGCAGGCCAATTCTTCCCAGGACATGACCAATATTTCGGCGCTGCATCGGTTTGTCTCGTCCCGTCGCGAATTGCTGCTGCAGCATTGGGATGTTTGGCGCATGCCGGGACGATCCCGATGAAACCCCTCTCCCGCATTTGGGCCACCAACCGGGTTCCTGAGCGGTTTCTTTGGAACCGTCGGGAAGTGGTGATTGTCCGGGTGATCGATTATTGGCGGGATGTGGGCGAATGGTGGCGAAACGAACCGGAACTGTGGTTCTGGCGAGTGGAGGGACGTGACCGGGGAATTTATGAACTGGCTTGTGATCCGCAGCGTAATCAATGGTGGATGTATCACGTATACGATTAAGGGGGGCAAGCGAATGTCAGGCATGGGGAAGATCATTCCGTTTCCCGGCGCGGTTAGTAGAGTGGCAGTTTCTGGACCTGTGGTTCGCATAGGCGGACGTCCATTCAGAATCCGGACCAATTCACGTTTGGCCTGGTTGTGGCAGTGGGTTCTGGAAGAATTTGCTGAATTCCAATAAAATGCGCGGCGCCCATTTGCATGTGCATTCCGCATTCTCCTTTCTGGAGGGAGCCGCTTTGCCGGGGCAAATGATTGAGGCGGCGGTCACGGCCGGTATCGATGCGGTGGCGCTGACCGATTCCCATCGCTTGTCCGGGGTTGTGCCGTTTTTACAGGCGGCGGAACAGACGGGGATCAAAGCCATCGTCGGAGCCGAGGTGGAGGTTGCCGATGCCGGACGTTTGGTTTTGCTGGTTCCGGATTCGACGGCCTATGCTGCTTTGACCGGCCTTTTGACTGCCGCGCATCTTGACTCTCCGCGGACGAAGCCGCGGGTGACGTGGGAAAGATTGCAGGAGTTTGGGCCGTCTTTGATCGCATTGAGCGGGGACCGCCGGGGGATGTTGGGATCTTCGTGGCTGGCGGGGGATCGTCAGCGTGTGCCGGAACTTTTAGCACAACTGCGCCGTATTTTCCCGCAGGACCATCTGTATATTGAACTGACCGCCAGCTACTTGCCAGGAGACCAATCACTCTTTCGCGCCCTGGCCGATTTGGGTGAGCATACCGGAACTCCGTTAGTGGGAACCGGTGCGGTGCATTATGCCAGCAAGGAGCAATTTGGACTCTATGACTTGATGACCTGCATTCGTACGGGTCAGCCCATTGAGTCGGCTGGCGCGGAACGTGCTTTAAATGCGGAAAACTATCTGAAACCCGCAGATGCCATGCGACAGGCTTTCAGACGATGGCCGATAGCGTGGGAAAATGCTCTGGAATTGGGAGCGCGGCTACAAACGCCAGATATACTCCACCGCCACCACCCGCCTTTGTTTGCCATTACCGACGGAACCACCGCGCAAGAATACCTGACCCGTTTGGTCCGGGAAGGGGCCCGCCACCGGTATGGAGCGCGGATTAAAGAGGTGTGGTCCCGCATTGAGCGGGAATTGGCCGTGATTGGGGATATGGGCTTTACAGATTATTTTCTGGTGGTGTGGGATGTGGCCCGCTATGCGCGAGAGAGGAAAATTCGTTATGCCGGGCGGGGATCGGCGGCGGACTCGGTCGTGGCGTATTGTCTCGGCATTACGGATGTCGATGCCCATGCCCGGAATCTTCTGTTCGAACGGTTTATGAGCCGGGAGCGCCAGGAAGTCCCCGACATCGATATCGATTTTGATGCGCGGTACCGGGACGCTGTGGCGGACTATGTGGTCGCACGCTATGGTTCGGCGCACGTGGCTCGGGTGGCCACCTACCAAACCTACCGGCAGCGGCTGGCGGTGCGGGAAATTGGCAAAGTGATGGGATTTCCGCCCGGAGAACTGGACGCATTGGCCAAATCACTGCCGGAAGCCCCCATTCGCGATGTGCTGGCACGCTGGGACAATATTCCCGAACTGCGTCAATACCCTCAGTCCGATCGGCTCAAACTGGTCTTGAAATGGGCGCAGGCATTGGAGGGATTGCCACGGCACTTGGGCACGCACGTGGGCGGAGTGGTCATCAGTTCAGATCCGTTGGGGGCGGTGGGGGTGCGGGAACGCTCGGCCAAGGGGGTTGAAGTGATTGCGGTGGACAAACGCGACGTGGAGGCTCTGGGCCTGTTGAAACTGGATCTGCTGTCACTAAGGACATTTACTGCGGTGGATGTGGCGAGCGGCGCGATTCGCCGGCAGAATCCCGCGTTCTCCTATGACGATCTTCCGTTGGAGGACGCGGCCACCTATCACCGGTTGCAGCGGGGCGAAGGCATTGGCGTCTTTCAGCTGGAAAGCCCCGCGCAGCGATCGCTGGCGATTCGGCTGCAGCCCGATCGTTGGGAGGATATTGTGGCCAGTTTAGCCCTTATCCGTCCGGGACCGATCAAAGGCAACATGGTAGAACCGTTTATCGCCCGTCGCCGGGGAGAGGAACCGGTATCCTATTTACACCCCGATTTGGAGCCCGTGTTGTCCAAAACGTATGGAGTGGTGTTGTTTCAAGAACAAGTCATTGCGATTGCCAGTATCCTGGCGGGATTTACCCCTGGGGAGGCGGATCAGCTCCGCCGGGTCATGACCCATGCCCGTTCGCCCGGGGAAATGACTGCCATTGGAGAGGCGTTTCGGGCCAAAGCGATGGCGCGAGGAGTCGAGCAGAATGTCGCGCAGGCAGTGTTTCAGCAAATTGCGGGATATGCCAGCTATGGATTTAACGAGGCGCATGCGGCCGCGTTTGCCGAAACCGCATATCGTACCGCATATCTTTTGGAGCACCATCCTCGCGAGTATCTTTTGGGTCTCTTGAATGCGGAACCGTTGGGGTATTACCCCATCGATGTATTGTTGGTCGAAGCCCGCCGCCGGGGGATTTGTGTGTTGCCGGTCGATATTAACACCAGTCATGCCGAGGCGATTCCGGAAGGGGACGACGGAATTCGGATGGGATTTCAGTTTGTGCGCGGGATGGGAGCGGAAATGGCGGCCAGAGTCTTTCGCGGGCGACCTCCGCAAGGATATCGGACTCCTCAGGACGTTGGCAATATGGTAAACCTGTCGCTGGGAGCGTTGCGGGCTTTCGTCGAAATTGGCGCCTTTGATGCCCAGGACCCGGATCGCGATGCCTGGCTCGACGGCCTGACCAGGCATAACCGGCTGGGAATTGCCGGACGCAGCACGGGCCAGGCTTGGTCCCGTATGCAACAAGTTGCGGCCGAATACCGGCATTTGGGGTTTGGGGTGCGCGAACAGTGGATGGCTCTCTGGCGCCCGCAGCTTGAGCAGGCCGGATTCCGGTCCATCGCGACGATTCGCGCAATGCCGGCCGGTCAGGTTGTGCGCACGGTGGGGATATTGATCCGGCCGCATCGGCCGCCAACCCGGAGCGGACAATTGGTCGTCTTTTTTTCGTTGCTGGATGAAACCGGGATACTCGAGGCGAGATTGTCTTCTGCGGGGTACCAGAAATATGGGCACCATATTTTCGGTCCCGGCCGAAAAAGGTATGGAGGCGACAGGGTTCCCCGGATGGTTGCGATTAGCGGCCGGACCGAGCCGCAAGGGGTGGCGGTGACGGCGCTGGCGCCGTGGGTTCCCCTGTGAATTGCCACGGAGTGACCGATCTGGAACCACCATCAAACGGCAACCCAGGGTATACTGAACCGGCAGGGGTTTGCACCGGAACCCCGTTCAATTTCATCACCGGGAGGCAAAACGCACATGGATACCGGCTCTCGCTTGGACTGGACAGAACCCGTTTACGATCACCGTCGGCGGGGAACCTATATCATCTCAACCTCGGACGGCAGGCGCAGCCACATGCACACCGGATGCTGGGTCAGCCCGGTTTCGCATCGTCCGCCCCGCCTGGGGATAGCTATGGCCAAGGAGATGGAAGGGGCGGAAATCGTGGCCCGGGGCGGACGGATTGGTCTTTCGCTGGTGGCGGAAAACCAAAAAGAGCTGTTGGTGCGTTTCATTCAAGGGGCGTACACGCCGGAACGCATGGGATCCGAAGAGATATTCTGGGGTCTTAAAACGGGAGTTCCACTGCTGACCCACGCCGTCACGGTATTCGAATGTTGGCTCGATCAGATCATCGACCTAGGGGACTTTCTTTGGGTGATTGGCGAAACCGTCACCGCCGAGGCGCGTGAGACGGGGCCGGATTTGTTGGTCAACGACATCGGTCCGGTTCCCAAGGCGCGGATGCCCGTTCGCGGATACGACGATGTGCGGGGTTTGCCAGCCCGTAAATAAATGGCGGCGAGATCAATCCTTTTCGATGTAGAGAGAAGGATTTCCTTTTTGTTTCGCGAATTGGAAATAGGGATCGGATAACTAGAGGGAGTGTCGGTGGGGTGGAGTTGGACCGGTTCCTCAGCCGATTGGGTTTTCATCGCATAGTCTTCGGGTTGCGACTGACTCTTTGGGCGATGGCAGGCTTGTTGTCCCTGTCGGAGCCGTGGACGGCCGTCGTCTGGCTCGGTTTTGCCCTGGTGATGACAATCGGGATGGCGTTGGTGCGGGACCGCCATCGGCTTGCATTGTGGAATCAAGTCATGATTCCGGTGGATTTTGTCCTGATTACGCTGGCGGTGCGGATTACCGGCGGATTGGCCAGCGCCTGGTATCTTTTTTATGGCGGCGAGGCGTTGTTCTTGACCGCATATGGCACCGTGTTATGGGCGGCGGGCGGGGCGGTCCTGGTGTTTATCTTATACGGCTGGTCCTCGGGGCAATGGACGGATTCGGAGGTGTGGTTCCGGTCAGGATTTTTCGCCATCTTTTTCATCACCTCCGGTTTGCTCGGCGAGGTCATTCGATTAAATAGCCGCCGAGCCCGTGATCATCGGAAAAAATTCGAGCGCTTAGCCCAAATGAAAGTGCTGCAAGAATCCATTATCCACGAGCAAAAGCTGGATGTAGTACTTAATGCCATGGTTTACCAGGGGCTGCAGATGACCCATGTCGTGGCTGGATATGTGGCCTTGCTGGCGGAGGACGGCCACTGGCAACCGGCGGCCTTTGCGGAAAATGCTCCAGGTGTGGTCGACCCAGCCTGGGTTATCCCATGGATTTCCGGGATGACAATCCCCAAACACATGGCAATTGTTGAGCTAAGCGACGAGATACCCGCGCCCCAGCGGTGCGCTATCCGATATGCGGCCATCTGCCCCTTGCGGGAGGATGGCACCGACGTGGGGGTTGTCATATTTTGCGCGCCATCCCGGGCGACTCTTGAGGAACACACCCTGTCCATCGAGGTACTGGCGGGTATGATGGTGGCACAAGTCCGGTTTCACCGAACCCGAGATATGGCGGCACACCGCGGCAACCTCTTGAAATTGTTTGAGCAAGTCGGCCGGTTGTTGAATCGCAGCCTTGACATGAGCACGCTGCTGCGGGATTTGCATCAAGCGGTGGCCGAGATTTTGGAGATCGATGGGTTTTATGTGGCCCTGGCCTTGGCCCATAACCCAACTCATGCGTTGATGCGATACGTCTACGATGATGGGAAAAGCTATCCGCAAGAGGTCATTGCGCTTGAGCCGGGCGGTATTACCGCCGATGTGCTGAAGACCGGTGAGCCGCGGATTTGCGTGGGCGCTCCCGCCACCGCGCAGTTGGGGGGATCGATGAAAACGCCGCGCGGTGTGATGATAGTCCCGTTGATTCATGAGGGCCGGGTGATCGGCGCCATGTCGGCACAATCCTATCGTGTTGAGTACAATCCGGAACACCTGGAGTTTTTGTCGGCCATTGCCTCGCAAGCGTCGGGAGCCTTGCGCAACGCCCAGCTCTACCAGCAAACGCAAGAGGTGGCGCTTACCGATCCTTTGACCGGCCTCGGCAATTCACGCCATTTCAACGTCACCTTGCAAGAACATTGTGAACGCGCCGATCGCTTGCAACAACCCCTGTCATTGCTATTGATTGATTCCGACAGCCTAAAGGTAATCAACGACCATTACGGACACATGGCGGGTGATGCCCATTTGCAGCTGCTGGCGGATACCATCCGAAGTTCCATTCGCGAAGGGGATACGGCTTGCCGGTATGCCGGGGACGAATTTGTGGTCATTCTGCCGGCATCGCGTATCGACGACGCGTTGGCGGTGGGTGAGCGGATTCGCCTGACCATGGATCAGGCCTTTTCTTGGGACGGGAACCTGACCCTGATGACCACCATTAGCGTGGGAGCGGCCGAATATACACCGGGAACCACGGCGGAATATCTCTTTGCCCAGGCGGATTACGCGATGTACCAGGCCAAACAACATGGCAAGAATCGGGTGGTGGCCTCTTAATGGAGTGTCGCGTGTTCCCCCGGACTGGGGACGGAGAGGTGCCAACGAGCAGGGGGAGGCTGGCGGAGGGTGGCGAGTTTTTCCCAATCCGCCTTCTAAAAGGCCACGCGGGTGCGTGGCCACCGAGGACAAACACGGCGTTTCGCGGCTGCTGTCATCGGCACCCAGCATCAATCGTGGCGTATGAACTTTCTTCGGTTTTGATCCGGGCTCGCTGCTCAGGTCTGACCCGGCGGCCGGGAACATTCAAATTGTTTCCAAGAGCGCCTCGCGTGGTTTGGGATGCGGTAGACAACCTCAGGCGCTCAAGATCCCGCCACTTTTCGAATGTGCCGGCTTCAGGCGGGAACGGCAAGCGATTTTGGATCACGCCCCAGCAAGCAACCAGCCGTAGACCTACTGCGTGACCGTAATAGGGGATATTACTGCCAATCGGGTGGTTGGGGTTGGCCAACCATCCGGCCGACGGTTTCCACGTCGGATCGCGTGTCCTCCCTTAAAATGATCGTGCGGTGCTGAATTTGGCAATCAGCGTCCATACATTGGTGGGATCGTTGAGAGCTAACAAACCGTACGTCGGCATGATCATTAGTTCGTGATCTCTGATTGCGGATTGCACATGGCGCTGACCGACTAGACAGAAGATTGTGGCCACGTTATAATATTGGCGCCCCGATGAGTTCGTGTGGCGGGTGGCAAATGAACAAACATCACTTGACCAAAGTGGGCAGGGTGGCTATACTAATTGAGTGTCGCGCGAGGGCGGCACGGTATGGTTCGGGGATGTAGCTCAGTTGGGAGAGCGCTTGAATGGCATTCAAGAGGTCAGGGGTTCGACTCCCCTCATCTCCACCAGTCGACCCCATGGTCTAGTGGCCTAGGACATCACCCTTTCAAGGTGGTAACCCGGGTTCGAATCCCGGTGGGGTCACCATCCCGGGCCATTAGCTCAGTTGGTTAGAGCATCCGCCTTTTAAGCGGAGTGTCGAAGGTTCGAGTCCTTCATGGCCCACCATTGACATAGGCCAGTAGCTCCAATTGGTAGAGCAGCGGACTCCAAATCCGCCTGTTGGGGGTTCGAATCCCTCCTGGCCTGCCAGTTTAAGTCCCCGCCCTCAGGGGCGGGGACGTTTTTAAGGCGGCGGTGGCATAAGCAGGTTCAGCGTGATATGATGGCAGTGTGCGGGTGTAGCTTAATGGTAAAGCCTCAGCCTTCCAAGCTGATTACGTGGGTTCGATTCCCATCACCCGCTCCAAATTTGGGGCTTTAGCTCAGCTGGGAGAGCGCCTGCTTTGCACGCAGGAGGTCAGCGGTTCGATCCCGCTAAGCTCCACCATAATGGTTTTTGGGGAGTCGCCAAGTTGGTAAGGCACGGGACTTTGGATCCCGCATGCGCAGGTTCGAGTCCTGCCTCCCCAGCCACTTTTTTTGAGACACCGCAAGCGATTGCGGGTTTAATTTTTCCATGCGGATCCCTCAGCCATGCGCTCAACTTTTTGCTGGTGCTGATGTGACTTAGCAACTCCAACAAATACGGGGTCGCGGCTAATGTATGGCACCCTTGTGCGGTGTTCGGTCGTCCGAAGTCAAAGCCCGTCGAATATACATAATGTCTTCTGATCTTCATGGAGATCGTCCCAGCGCAATCCCAACACCTCGCCCCGTCGGCAGCCCGTCCGTGTTAACCGATACCAAAGAGCTTCGAGACAGTGGGTGTCAGCCACGGCTAAAAGTTAGTTAGTTTCGTCGGGGGGCGCGGCCGTTTATTTAGCCCGGTCGGCGGGATTGAAAGGGATCATACCCTTCTTTTGTTCCGTTCGGGTAACCGACTCTCTCCATCCGTCGTTATTCAAGAGGACGGGTCGTACAGTTTGCCAAACTAAGGAATAATCAGTAATGATGAGACAACACCTTTTAATCGTTGCGGGTGCAGCTCTCGGCATGCTCGGGCTCGCGGGGTGTGGGATCAGCAGTCAACCCCCGGCGACGCCTACGAATAACGGCCGTACCACCACCATTACCGGAACTATCCATTCGAGTGGCGGGACTACGACACAGGTTCCGTCACCCAGTGCCTCAGCCACGCCTTCACCGACATCATCCTCAACCCCAACGACCGGGTTGACGTCGGCCGGTCAAGTCGAGGCGGCCCTCAGCCACTTTCTTAAAGCGACCATCGCGTCCCCCTCGTTGCCCCCCGTACCACCGGTTCCTGGCCCCCGTGGCGTTGGCAAGCTGCCCATATACTACGGGGTATCCGCAGAGCGTTCAAACGCCCCTGTCGGTGCGGTGGTTAACTTTGTGGGAACGAGCCGGCCCGAACCGCTGAATGCCACGGTCATTCTCCCTAACCACGTTCCCTTGGGAAGTCTTATCGGTTCTTATGCGGCCTCGTATGGCACGCCCACCGCGAGCGTGCAAAGCCAGTGGAAGAACGACACCCTCGGTTTCGATCAGGTGCAAGATGTTCCCGCGCCTCCCAGTTCCATGGTGTCTGCCTGGATGCATCATGCGTCGGCTCATCAAATTACCCTTTTCCCAAGCGTGCAAGGCACGGTGTACACCGCGCCATCAGAGTTGCCCGCCGTGATTTGGCAGCAAGCCGGGTGGCAATTTGAAATTAGCAACTTATACGCGCTTAAGCCCGATCAAGCAGCGGTGTCAGAGGCCAGCGCGGTAATCCGGACGCTTAACGGATTGGGGACCCTAACAGGCCATGGGGTCTTTTATATGGTGGCGGCCGGGGACGGGCAACATACCATTATGCTTTGGTCCCACGGCGCGGAGCACTTGGCCCTGACAGACTATCATTCCGCTTCATTGGCCCTGCAGTGGCTCGCCACCCTACCCCAGACTCCCCTCGTTCATTAAGCGCATGCGGGTTGAGATGGATGGACCACAAGGCGGCGCGAAGGTCCATTTATGGCGTAGGCAGAAATTTAACAGAGGTAGTGTTATCCCAAAGCCGATCCAAAGGAATCAGTTTCTTGGGCAACGTCCACCGTTCTGATGGCAGGATGGCTTGTTCTGGAATCCGGTGATATAGGCTGAACGTCGCTGGGGTGGGCGCGTATGACCCCGTGGTCGGGTGCTCCCGCAAGTGCGCGAGATACGCAGCCCGTGTCTGTGTCTGTGGCGCGGTTGCAGGATCGAGACAGGGACTAATCATCTCGTAGCGGTACAACGCCCAGACTGCGCCTTCTTCTTCCGTCATGGAACTGTCCTCACCTCCTAGGAGGAGGAGGCAGGACGGCCGTTGGAGCCCGCTCAATCCGGGTGGGGGCCGCGGGCGAATCCGGCGGCCCAAATGGGTGCACCGCGGAATGGGAGCGGCGGGGAGTACCTCCGGGGCCCCAGGGCGCCTGACGATCTCGCCGGACGGGAGACTAGCGCGTCCGGCCTCGCGCCACCGAAGCGCCAGCCGGTGCCACGCCACACTAAGCCAAGCTCCATCGGCCACGACGGCGCCGGCAGGCGGCGCCCCCTGGCCATCGCCCAACTCCGCCACACGCCGATGGCGGGGCCCCCTTGGGGGACCAATGTGTGCGCAATTCCACACTGGCTGCCAGCCCGGGGCGGGCATGCGCCCGAATCCCGGGCAAGCTCCCATGCCAGCGGTCAGCGGTGTGCGGGAAGGAATGCCCGGCGACTGCCACCGCGGTCACCGCCGCCTCTAAAAAATAGAGCCGCCAATTCGTACGGGAGAATCCCGGGCGGGAAGAGGGTCTCGACGGTGTGGCACGCGCGACAGCGGAGCCGGGTCAAGGCAATGAAATCAATCTGATCCGCCGCCCCTGGCAACGCCC
>JAJZZA010000101.1 GCA_021797825.1 Bacillota bacterium
CGCAAGGATGTCTAATGCAAAACCCTTAAAAACTTTTGGCTCTCACGGGCCAACGGGCTGATATACCCTTTCGGGTACGAACGGTCCCCAGGCGTGAACGCCGGGGCTTTACGCCCGATTTTGGTAAGACCGTCTTGAAGCAACGCGAAAGTGGGAGCGGGATGCGTTGGCAGGAACGGCGAGCCCAGGCCATTGCGACGCTCCGGGCCATCCACCATTCGGGGCGATGGGACGCCCTATGGGATCGCAATCCCTGGGCCATGCTAGTAGCCCTCAAGCGGCGAGTTGCGGCATGACCACAAATTTGGAGAAATGAGTAACACAAGTCTCGAAGTGGTATAATACGTCCCCGGAATCCCTTTCGTACGAAGGGGTTCCTGCATGTTTGCGGCAAAAAAAGATCCAGCAGACGACACGCTTGGGGCATTGGCGGGACGTTTTTAGAAAAACAGGAGTTGTTGCGATTTCATTTTTCTCTCATTCGGGGCCTCCTGTCCAACAAGTATCTTCATCCGCATAAACTTCCGATCATTATCGAAGCCCTCGTGCTGACAGCCCTCCTCATGCTGGTTGTCCGTCACCGGATCGGGCACCATGTCCGCGGGTTCGTGCCCCCCGAGCGGGCTCGGCGGCTCACCCCGCTCCGCTGGGCGGAGGTCTTGGTGGCGCTGGCCGGACCGTTACGCCACCGCGTGCTGGCCGCGGAGGGACTCCGCGACCCGCTTGAGGAGATCGTTCACCTCATGCTCCAAGAAGGCACCGATCCCCACGGGCATCGCCAAGGCTTCTTAGACCCCTGGACCACCCTCTTGCCCAACGATTAATTGCCTTTATAGGGTTAACCGATCACGGATGAAACGCAACGGACCCGCATCCCGCAGGGGCAGCAAACGTCAGATTGCGGTGGTTTTTGCCCCATTTGCGTACGAATCTTTCAACTCCGGGGGTGAACGCCCCCCGACCGGTTGGTCGTGACCGCCGGTCTTAGCCGGTGTGTTGCTCGCTTGCCACTGTCGACATCATTTGCAACCAGTTCCCGACTTTCACCGCCCGCGAGTGAGAAGTCGCAGGCAACCGCAACCAGACGCAACAGAAGTTTCGGCGGATGTCGCGAATTGTCCGGGACAGGGAGGACAGGCCACGGCCGATTACTTGACCAACGCGGACATTGCCCACCCAGCAACTGGATTTGCCGGAAAGCACCGTCCGGCATTACCGCAATCGGTTTGAGGCGTTCTTGCCCATCGTGGGGGAAGGGCGCCAACGCCGCTGTGGTCCCGAAGCGCTTGAAGTTTTTCGCGTGATTGCGGAGACGTTGCGGAACAACGGGACCGCAATGGACTATAGTGGTCCCCAGAATCTAGACAAAATTTAGGGGGCTCAAGTGTTACACTGGACACGTCATGTCGAAGCAAAAACATCATACCGCGACGTTCAAGGCCCAAGTGGTACTGGAGATGCTCAAGGAAGAAAAAACGGTGACTCAAATCGCCGCCGAGCATCAAATTCACCCCGGCCAACTTCACCGCTGGAAGCGCCAAGCACTCGAGAACTTTCCGCATCTGTTTACGGAATCTCAGGCGCTCAAGCAACAAGCCGACGCCCACGACCAGCAGCTGACCGAGCTCTATGCCGAAATCGGCAAGCTCACCACGCAGGTCGAGTGGCTCAAAAAAAATCTGGCCGCGACCCTGTCAGCCGGTGAGCGCCGGGCCCTACTGGATTGGGGAGCCGAAGCACTCCCCTTGACCACACAAACGGCTCGGCTGAGTCTGAATCGGTCCAGCCTCTATTACCGGCCCGTCGGGCCGGACCCGGTTGCAGTGGCCTTGAAACACCGTATCGACGAAATTTATACGGACCGGCCCTTCTATGGATCGCAGCGCATGACGGCCCAGTTGCAACGGGAAGGCCATGCCATCAATCGCAAGCGGGTGCAACGGTATATGCGGGAGATGGGCATTGGGGGGGTGGCCCCCGGGCCGCATACGAGCACCCCGCATCCCATGCACAAGGTCTATCCGTATCTCCTCAAGGGGGTGGCGCCCGCGTACCCGAATCATGTGTGGGGCATTGACGTGACGTATATAGAGGCCCGGGACTAAGCATTGGTGGCCAAATGCGGATGATGCTGGCTGAACGTCAACAATCTTGGTGGCGACGGCTAATGAATCGAAAGGGGTCGTCGTAATTGGCAAGCACTCCGGTTGCTGTAATGGACACCTCGTTTTGGAGTCTGGTATGCACGGTCGGCCTCGAACGTTATTTTATGGGCTGACTGGCCCGTAATCGCAGTGCCTAACCTTGTACATGCCGAACTGTTTCATCAGGCCAAAAATCGGCTGCAACAACAGTTATTCCACTCTCAATTGCCAGCCGGTCATGTGATCCTTTGCGACCCGCAGACATTAATTCCCACGTTGAGCAAAGGCGAACGGTCCGTAGTATCATTAGCTTTAGAGTTACACATTCCGGCGCTGCTGGACGACTATCGGCCCCATCGCCATGCCACCCGATTAGGCGTTCAAGCGATTAGCGTGGTTCAGGTGTAAATTAACCTGCTTTATCGGGGTATCCTAACAGTGGCTGAGGCGGAACGGATGTTTCAGCAATTAGCCCAGCCGCAGGCAACGAGTTCCCACTTCTTGCAATGGGCTGCCCAGCGCATTCGAGCCAAAGGAGGCACCATATCATGGCCATAGACGGCATTGTCTTCAGCCCGGAGCAATCGCAATTGATTGCCTGCCTTCGGGATTTAGCCGGGATGTCCGAGCAGGACACCATGGGCGTGCTCATCGAAGGCGGATTAGAAGCCCTTCGGTCGCGGGCTGCCGCCACCCTTTACGCCACACGCCCCCTCTCGGTGAGCGAAGTCGCGGAGATGGTCGGCCTTACACGCGGGGCTTGCATTGAATGGTTTCAAACGCATGGCATTGCCCCCTGGGCCTCCGTGGAGGAAGCGGACGCTGTTTTCGCAGACCTTGATGCGTGGCTTGGCCGTCAACAATCGGCCAAATAGAGATCGCTGCCTCTTTTGGCTGTCGCCTAATCATGGGAAAACAGGATGGGTTACCATCCCTCCACTGGGCGTTACCCTCTGTTGGTTGCAGCAGCCCTACGACCTATTTGAACTTTACCCGTCACGCTGCCACGACCGGCCGGGGACCGATTGGATCCGGCCCGGAGCTCGGGTTCTTGCTCCCCAGCGCGTGGGCGCTGACGACGGGCGGGGTGCCGCTGGGCCTGGTCGCCCACATCGCGGGGGCGCGCGATCCCGCAACCCGGGGTCAGCGCGCGCGCCGCAAGCCGTGACCGATTGAAGAGAAAGCAAGCTATCGCCGGATCCAGATCCCGCAACAGATTGCTGACCGCGTGCCGGACGGCACGCCAACCGTGCTCAGGGGGGACCGCGAAGCGGATATTGATGATCGGTTCATCGCCCCGCGCAGTCCCCAGCAGGAGCTATTGGTCCGCGCGGCGTGGGACCGCAAACCCGCCGATCCCCCGGCACCGCATCGCTGGGCCGCAGCCGAAGCCGCGCCCCTGCTGGGAACCATGCCGATCACGGTGCCGGCCAAGCCGGGACAGCGCGCACGCACGGCGACGTTCGCCTGACGGACGACCGTAGTGCAGATGGCGCGGCCGGCCCAGCGTTCCGCCACCACGCCCGCGGTCCCGCCCCTGACGGGGATCTGGGCGCGAGAACTCGCGCCCCCCCCCCAACGGGATCGCACCGATTGAGTGGCTGCTCTTAACCACCTGGGCCGTGGTCACGGCCGCCGATGCCGCGCGCATCGTGACCGGATATAGCTACCGCTGGCGCATTGCACGCTGGCATTTCACGTTGCAAACCGGCGGAAGCCACGTCGAAGACCTCCCATTAAAAAGCCGTGAGCGGCTGGAACGGGCGATCACGCGGTATTCCATTCTCTCCTGGCGGCTCTTGGGGATGACCTACCCGGCGCGGATCGATCCCGATCAGTCGCCGACGGTGGCCGTCTCGCCCGCCGAAATCGCCGTCTTGGAACGTCTCGCCACCACCCAAAAGCCGATCCGGGCGGCCGGGCCACCCTTGACGCTCCGCGATGCGGTCCGGGCCATGGCCAAACTCGGCGGGTTTCTGGGCCGGAACCGCGACGGCGAGCCCGGGGTGAAAACCTGGTGGCGGGGATATCGCCAATTGCCGTGGCGCTGTTGGTGGGACGAGGTGTCCCGGAACCCGTCGTAAGGTGCTGCTCGGGCCTCACCCGTCGCGTGCCGCGACGGGGCTTGGGGATGCCCTGAAACACGGGTGCCCCAAGTTGTGACGATTCCGAGAAAGCGCTCCCCGATCCATTAACCCGCATGACAGGTTCCTATGGGCCGTCGCCGTTCGCCCCACTCTGGCAGGATATTCCGCCCGGGTAAAGATTAGGGCTGCAAGCCGCGGGGAGGTTCAGGAATCCGCGTCCATCCGGGGTTGCCAGCGGTTACGATGAATGGCGTGTGGCTCCGGGCGGCGCCCGCGCCATCCGGCTTGCTCGAGCACGGGGCCGGGGGGGAAGTGGGGAGTGTAGCCCAAGGTTAGCAGGGCAACCGGATCGACATGCTCCGGCATAGCCAGGAGTTCGCGCACCTCTGACTTCGGATAGATGCTCACCCAGCCGAGGCCGATGCTCTCTGCCCTGGCCGCCAGCCACATATTTTGGATGGCGCATGCGGTCGACATCAGGTCGGTTTCCGGTATAGTGTTGCGTCCCAGCACGGCTGGGCCTCCACGGCGCGGATTATTGGTGACGCAAATGGTGATGGGCGCATCCCGCAGACCCTCGACTTTCAACCGGAGATAGTGGTCGCGGCGAAGGTTCCGAAAGGAGGCTGCCGCGCGGACACGTTCGCATTCGACAATTGCTGCCAGCGCTGCATGGAGGGAATCGTCGTCAATGACCAGGAAATCCCAGGGCTGCATGAAACCGACCGAGGGGGCTAAGTGGCCGGCATGCAGGATGCGGGCAAGCACAGTTTCGGGCACAGGGTCCGGCAGGTAGATGCGGATGTCCCGGCGAGTCGCAATCGCTTTATAGACCGCCCGCGTTTCGTCGGGTGAAAAGTCGGGTGAAGTGGGACGGCCGGCGAGTAAAGGCGGGGTGGTCGTGGAGACCTCTAGCGGATGGGGGTTGGTGACGCGGGCGTCGGCAAACGTGGCGCTTTCGGCGAAGGCGGTCAGCGCCGCGCGGAGTGCCGGCAGGACCATCAGGGCCCCGGCGCCCTCGCCCGTCCGTACGCCCCAAGCGGATAACGGAGTCAATCCCAAGGTGTGCAAAATCGGCTGGTGGGCGGGTTCCGGCGAAACCATCCCGGCCACCAGGTAGTCGGCTACCAATGGGTTCAACTGCGACGCCCAGAGGGCGGCCGCGCCAGTCACCAGGCCGTCGAGCAAGACCGGCAACCGGCGTTGGGCGGCCGCAATGATGGCGCCGGCCAGAGCACCAATCTCAAAGCCTCCGAGTTCCGCCAGCGTCGTCCAGGCAGACGGCGCGGACAAAGCCAGGCGCTCACGCGCGCTGGTGATGGCGCGAACCTTGCGGGCGCGTCCGGCTTCGGACACGCCGGTGCCAAACCCCGCAGCGGCATCGGGATCGAGTGGCAGCAGAGCCGAGGCGATTGCGGCGGCCGCCGTGGTGTTGCCCATTCCGACCTCGCCTAGGACTAACAGGTCTATGCCGGGAGGCAAGCGGTCGACCTGACAAAGTCCCGCGTACACGGCGCGCACCGCCTGTTCCAGGTCCATGGCCGGCTCCATGGCCAGGTCGCGGGTGCCCCGGGCGATGGGATTGACGGCGACCTCGGGGTGACGAACCGGGCGGGCCACCCCCACGTCGACCACCCGCAGCAACACGCCTTGGTGTCGGGCCAGAGTGCCGCTCAGCGAAAATCCCATGGCGGCTGCGGCGGCCACCTGCTCCGTCACTTCGGTGGCATAAGCCGTGACGCCCTGGGCGGTAACCCCGTGGTCGGCGGCAAACAGCAACATCGCCGGCTGCCGAACGGCTGGAACGGTATGACCGGTCATGCCGGCCATGCGCGTAATTTGTTCCTGCCATAGTCCCAAGCCTCCGGGCGGCATGGCCAGATTGGCCCATCGCTGGCGGCAAAGCGCGACCGCGCCCGGGTCGGGGGATGGCATGTCGGCGGCACGGCTGCGGATTGTTTCGATCAACTGGCGCGGGTCGTTAACGGTATCGCTGGCCAATCGCGGAAAGCCTCCTGCCTGTGGGGGCTAAATCGCCACCCGACCAAACTGTGTGATGCCCCCATCGTACAGAAATCCGGCCGCGTTGCCAACCGGGCGGCGCCCGTCTAAGGCCTGGCGGTGAGGTTTGGCTAGCTTTGGCAGTCCGCGGCGAGGCCTGCTCTGAATCGCTCGCTGGTTGCCAGGGCGAGAAGGGTGGCCGGGAGTTTTGCCCGGCGTCCGGAAGACAGGTCAGCGCTTGGGGGGGCGCATTGGCTAACCGGTTGCGGTTAAACTAAAGTGTTGGTGCGGTCGGTGCATGAATTCCGATGGGCTTTGCGAGCCCTTGACCGTGGATAGAGGGGACGATATGCTTAGTAATATTAATCTATAGAACGATAGAATAGCGCTGTCAAACAGTGGACCAGGTTTCCAACCAGGTACTGGATAAGAGTGGCCGCTCGGGCCAGGGCCCCCGCTGACGGTGGGTAGCGCGGGCTGGACACCGGCGCCAGACGAGTGCGGCCCGGTCCCTGGAGGAGTACGGCAGGCATGTCCTGATGGGCGCCATTTTTTGTCCTGAGGGCGCCGATCCGATTGCGGACTTACCGGTACGGCCGAGCCGAACCGGGGAGCGTGATGACGGGCAGCGGACCCCGGAGTGATCCATTAGAAGGTCCAGATGGGCGTCGGGTAGACCGCGGTTTCGCGCGGGACAGGGGGGAGGGTTACGGCCAGTGGGTTCTTTTGATTCCGTCGCGCACCGTTATGACGCGGCTTGTGCCACGCCGGTGGGAACGTTCATTGAGATCGTCGAACAGAAAATCTTGAAAGAATTGTTGAATCCCTGTCCGGGTGAGCGCATCGTGGACTTGGGCTGCGGCACCGGAACCAATGCGGTGTGGATGGCCGAGGCAGGGTGCGAGGTGGTGGGGGTGGATGAGTCGGAGCCGATGTTGGCCCAAGCCCGCCGCAAAACCGTTGCCCGCGGTGGCGTGGAGTGGGTGCGTGGCGACCTTGCGCGGTTGTCCTGCAGCAGCGCATCCTTTGATGCCGGGCTGATGCAGGTGACGCTCGAGTTTGTGCGTCAGGCCGAGGCGGCCCTAACCGAAGCGTTGCGCGTCATTAAACCCGGTGGACGCCTGGTATTGGGTTTGATTCAGGGTACTGGAGCCTGGGCCCGCTACTATCAAGAACGGGCCCGGGCAGATCCGGATTCGGTTTATTATGGCGCCCATTTCTGGACTCTTGGAGAATTGATTGCCGTGATGGGCTGGCGTCCCGCATGCGTCCGGGGAGGACTTTATGTGGGTCCCGAGGAATTTGTCAATGCGGCCCAAGCCGAAGCCTTGGAAGATCGCTACCGGCTGACGCGTCCCCTGCAGGATGCCGGATTCTTGGCAGTGCGGTACGACCGGGCTCTTAGTGATAGCGAGGGGCGGATACTCGAGTTATGGCGATGACCGCGAAAGCTTCGCAAGTTGTCTGCGCACGGTCGGCGGTCTGGGCGGCCGCGCACGCCGTCAACGACGGGTATCCGACCCTATATCTAGCATTACTGCCTGTGTTAATGACCCGGTGGCATTTTGGCGCGGGTCGGGCGGGTCTCTTGGCAGGGCTCTTGGCCGTGACGACGCAGGCCCTTCAACCCTGGCTGGGAGCGTGGGCCGACCGCCGCGGAGGTCCCTGGTTTGTGGTCGGGGGTCTTCTCGTCGGGAGCTTAGGCAATGCATTGGGACTGGCGTGGGCTTCATCGTATTGGGTGTTTGCGGTTGTGCTGATGTTGGGGGGACTGGGTAATGCCGCCTTTCATCCCCATATGGCCGCGCTGGTCAGCCAAAACCAGGCGACGCATCAGGGTCGGTCCATGGGTGGCTGGATGGTCAGCGGGATGATTGGCCATATTCTGGCACCGCTGGCCGTCGTGGCATTGTGGCGCGGGTGGGGATGGTTGGGCGTGCAAAGCCTTGCGTTGCCCGGGTTGCTGGCGGCCTTTGCCCTGTATGTTTCTGCTCGCGCCATCCCGCGTCCCGCTCCCCGACCACGCTCACCGCACCCGATCGAGTGGACCGGCGCTTGGCGCCGGGGCAGGGGATTTTTGGCGCTGATGGTGTTGCGCAGTCTTGGGTCGGCCAGCCTCTTGATGCTGCTGCCAATCGTCTGGCATCAACGGGGCGGCAGTCCCGCCGAGACCGGTGCCGTGTTGGCGTTGGTCTATGCGACTGGGATGGTGGGCAATTTGCTGGGAGGAGTCGTCTCAGACGCGTGGGGGGCGCGTCCCGTCTTGTTGGGCTCTCTGGTCGGCGCCAGTGGGGCGGCGGTCGTGGGAGGCCTGGCCACCACCGGCACCGGGTGGACCTTTTGGACTGCGGTGGCGGTTTGGGGTTTTGCCGTCAATGGAGCGGGGGCGGTGATGCTGGTCTATGGCCAGTCGTTGTTTCCCACCAGGCTGGGAATGGCGTCGGGTTTGACCATGGGTCTGGGCAATACGGTGGGTGCCTTTGGTGCCTGGGCGGTGGGTGCGGTGGCGCAGTGGCGAGGCACGTCGCTCGCAATTGATGTCGCGGCGGCGTGCCTGCTGGCCGGGGTATTGCCCGCCTGGGGAATGCCATCAAGTCCTTTCCCGGAGGAAGACGGTTCCCGCCCAAAGCGGGGTCAGGACCCGGGTTCGCCTGCGGCCAAGTCCTGACCGGGCGCCGCCGGCGGCGCCTTTTCTGGCCCGCGTAGTACCAGTTTCGAACACCCGCGGGCCTAAGCCGGCCGCAATGCGCCAACCGCTGCCGAGTGGCACCGCCCGGCCCAAGACGTTACCGACTTGTTTGGTCGGGTGGTATCGGTGGTGGCGCCAAAGCAGGTGCTTGGGGGGGATCGCTGGACCCTCTCGCTGGCTACCGGACCTGGTAGCGCGGCCATAATTGGTTGCGATTTGGCGAACCGCCAAGTGTCATCGCGTGGCGGGTTAGAACGCCCGCCTGGGCGACCGGAGGTGTAAAATGGCGTAAAACACTGTCCAGTGCAAGGAGGTGGTAACATGTACGGGGCGTTGGTCACTGTTGAACGGCCTGGGCAGGAGGCCTTTAGCGTCATAATGCCGGTAAAGACAGCCGAGTATGGTGAAGCCCGCCTTCTCCGGTCGCTGGGGGCACTGCGAACCTGGCTTCGCCAGCGGGCGCCCAGCGATGAGGTCGCCGCCGCCATTCTCAGGCAACTCGATCGGGGACTGGGGACTTTGGATGATGCCCATCCCATCGTATTGCGATTGGAAACGCCGAAGGTCTAACCGGTCAGAGCCGATGGAGGGGGCGGGAGGGTGCCGAAGGTGCACGTGCTGGTACTCGTGATAGAGGATGCGCCGGGGGCATTGCAACGGGTAGCGGTGGGGTTGGGAAACGTTTCGGTGGTGCACCTGCAAGCCCACCGTGCCGGAACCACGCTCCAGGTAGCGGTGGCCGTGGATGTGGACGACGATGCCGTAGAGGCGTTAGAGAACCGATTGCGGCGCCATCATGGCCTTATCAACATCACGCGCGGCCCGGTTGCCCAGGACGGGCCCTTTACCGATCAGGGGGCCGCTTCGCGTTCGGATGTAGGCGCTAGGCGGTTGTTTGATACAACGCGTCCCAGTCGTCGCCGTCAACGTCTTCCTGCGCCCAACCGAGAGTGACGGGGACGGCCAGCCGATGGCGTACCGCCGCTAGCCGCGGGCCATGCTCACGTGATTTTGGGATGAGGACGCAATGAACTATCCCCCGCCTGTCTACGCCAAGGCGGGGGTTTCGCGGATCGCTCCCGGAGGTTCCTGGCTCATCGGCCATGGCGCGAGAGCCTCTGGCGTCCCGCGTCTTATCCGATCCTCCCCAGGTGTGACTGCGGACCGTTCCGGCCCTGGCTTCCGAAAAATCCGCGGGCGTTTGGGCGATTTGGTCGGCGGATCGCCCGAAAGCAGTTGGGTGATGCCACGCTTCGCGCTCACGCCGGCCGTATTGTGGTCGGCGTCATCGCGCTGTCCACAGCGTTGACCGACGAATTCGGCTTGACGCAACCGATTGTCCGGGGAAGTGAATGGGCACGCGGCACATTCCGGTGAACTGGGCGCGACGGGAACCA
>JAJZZA010000025.1 GCA_021797825.1 Bacillota bacterium
GGATGATGTAACTCCCGCGCAAGCGGGAGTGAGAGCCGCTGAGAGTGTGAAGGTATAGGTTTTTAGAACCCCCCGGATTTATCCGTGGGGAGGTTCAGAGGCACTTTCCACGCGGCCGAATCCGATGGGCAAGCCCGTCGCCCGGTACCGCGGGTAGTCGATGCGATCGGCGTGATACATAAAATAGGCTTGTTCTCGGGTCACGATCGCTTGCGCCGCTGGCGTTAAGGGTGGCATACCTTCCCAAAGGGAGGCCAGGACCGCCCTCATGGCGTAAGCGATGCCGGGCGTCTTCGGCCCACGCCGTGGCCGCCGCCGCGTCGGTGGGCCAGACGGTGTGGGCTACCTCCCACTGTGCCGCCAAGCCCAATTGGCGGCTCCGGTGGTGGCCATCGGAGGAATCGGCCCCACCAATGCCGGCGCGGATGGGCTGGCCGTCATCTCGGCGGTGTCCGGGGCGCCCGACGTGCGGGCGGCATGCCGCGCGCTGGTGGACGCCAGAGGCTAGCGGAGCCTGGCCGTGTCCCCGGCCGGCTGGGTCACCAGGAATTATTGATCCCTGCGGAGGCGGAGCGGATCCCGCCTTGAGCCGGGCCAGCTGGAGCCGGCACGTCGCCCAGGACGGGGCTCTTGGTGTCCCGAACAGGCCTCGGGGCGGCGGACCGGGGGCATTGCGCCAAACCCTGGGGTCCGTGCCCAGCGTGCGGTGAGGACCGCCGGGAGCAGAAATGCGGTCGTGAACCCCTGCAGGCCCGCTCCCCCCGGCAACATCGGACCGTGGACGCAAACCGCGGCTCTCTGGGCGCCAGGCGTTCCTTCGATGTCGGTTCCCCGGTTTAGGGAGATGCTTTCCGCCAAATGCCAACTAAAAATGAGAGCCAGCAGAAACGCCGCTTGCCACGTGGGTTCTGCCTGATGGTCGGGGCGGCAGCGGAGAAACTTCCCGGTCGTTCGCCGGCATTAGGCACCGAAGCCAAGCGGATATCCCGTCGGCAAGAACCAGGCGGGTTGTCCCGGCGCCCAGTATAACCGGACCGTCGTGGGTCTGGCCAGAATGCCCGCCCCCAGCCTCAACAGCGATCTGGCGCGGGCGCGGCGGTCCTGGTAGAAGCGGAAAATGGCGGTGGCCGGGACCCGGTTCCATCCTTCGGCCGCGCGGCTAGCGTCCTCCCAGGGCCCCCACCACCACGCCAGACAATACGGCCACGCCCAAATTGCGCGTCGCCAAGCCGGCTGTCAGGGCGGCCGCCACCACTCCCAGATCAATGCCGGCCAGATGGGGCAGGTCGGCGACCATGAGGGTGGCAAAGGCGGCCGGGGCGACGTGGTTCAGCCAGGAGACCAGAGCCGATGACATCCGGAAGCGGCTCGCCGCCACCCAGGGCAATACGCGCTGGCCGTAACTGATGAAGGTCAGCCCCAACAGCAGAAACCACAGCTGGCCGGTCATGACACGCTTCCGGCGCGGGTGCTCCAGTATCCCGCGGTGGTTCCGACGATAATCGGCACCATCATCAATGCGGTGGCTCCATGCAGCAGGCGCAGAGCCACGGCCAGCGAGGCGGCGAATCCCGCCGCGACCCATCCCGACGATTTTTTTGCAGCGGTTGCCGAGAGCCCGGCGAACAGGGCGGGCAGGGCGTACAGCAGAGGACGAAGCCATTGGTGGGGCAATGCCTGGATGGCCCCGATACCCAGCCAGGTCCCGGCTTGCCACGTACCGTAGGCAGCGACGGCGAGCCGACTCCAATTCCGTAGGGAGCCGGTGGGTTGATGAACCGCCGCCGCGTAGACCTCGTCGGTCAACAACGCGCCCACCCCAAACCGGTGCCGGCGAGCCCAGTCACTGCGGATGGCTTCGAGGTGGGGGCCATACAGCATGTGCCGAAGATTGATTAATATTCCTACGGTGATCACCATGGCGGGATTGGCGCCGGTCGCCAATAGGCCAATGGCGGCCGACTGCAAAGCCCCCGAATAGACAAAAGCCGACAGCAAAGCGACAAACGGCCACGGCAGATGCATGGTCGACGCCGCGACGCCAAATGCCATGGCCGCGGGCAGATATCCGGAAATGATTGCGCTGCGCAACAAAAATCCCCCCTAGCAGTAGTCTGAAGGGATTCGCGAGGGCGGCGCGAATGTCCTTTCGTCGCCGAGCGGCAAGTTGGGCAGGGTTTTCGCCTTCCGTCCGGCACAAGACGGGCGCCGCTACGGGGGGGCGCGGCGGATGCTCCTACGGGGGATTCGGCAGGATGTCCACCAGGGCCTCTTGCCGGCGGACGACCACGCGGCCGCCAGAGAGGCTGTTCATCTTTTGCAAGAGATGTGGCCAGTCGGCACAGGGAACCGTGAACGATGCCGTCACCCGGCTCTGGCATGCCAAGTTCAGGTTGCGGACGGCTTGGCGAAGAATCGGAGACACTCGGTTCAGCGCCGCATAGGGCATCTCCACGGTTATATTCCAACAGGGCACAAGCTGGCCCCAGTCGGCAGAGTCGGCTGCGAGCTGGGCGGCACTGCGATACGCCCGCACCAATCCGCCGCGGCCCAGTTTGGTGCCGCCAAAATATCGCACCACAACAATCGCGGATTGGATGGCGGCTCGTTGGATCAGTGTTCTGAGGACGGGCAGTCCCGCCGTTCCGGGTGGTTCCCCATCGTCAAAGAATCTTTCTTGGCCGGCTTGCAGCCGGTAGGCGTGGACATAGTGGGTTGCCCCGGGATGGCGGCGCTTGATGTCGGCAACCAAGTCCGGCACCTGCTGGATGTTGCTTAACCGGAAGGCCTGGGCGATGAATTCGGAACCTTGGATGATCCAACGAACCGGATGCGAATCCAACACGGTTTGCATTATCGCACCTGCTTCCCGCGACTTGGCCAAGTCTTGTCCCTTTGAGTTTACCCGAACTCACGGCTTAGAACATCTTTGGCATGTCTAAGGGGGGAGGGGACGGCATAGAGTGGACCCAAGGGAGTCCCCTAGTCAGTTTCCCGACGATCATGGTAAGGTGGGGAAGGCATGTTGGGACGGGATGGAGGTGAGGTCGTGGACGATTTCCCCTCACCGGCGGACCAAAGCGTTGGCCGGTTGGCAGAATGGATAGACTTGCTGCCTAACGACCACGAAACCGCACTAGCCGCACGACCCGATGTGATGGTGTTGGCGGCGCGGTACGGAGACGGCCATCTGCGGGCGGCAAAGGCTATCGGGATGGACATTGTGCTGCAGAACCCCAAAGTGAAACTCGCGATATTAGACTACTACAAATTTGTCAATCCGCGTCTGGACAACACGCTGCGGTGGCTCTACATGATGAGCGTGCGCTTTGTTCCGGCAGGATGGCGGTGGTTTTATCGTTCCACCCAGAAAATCAGTCCGGATTCACGGGCGCAGCACTATTTGAACAGCATTGGCATGGACCATTTCTACGAAGCCATCCGTTCCGATCCCCCACAGGTGATTATTTCCACCTATCCCACCGCGGCTGGCGTCGTCTCCACCCTCAAACGCAAGGGGTGTTTGGATGTTCTGAATTATGTGGTGATGACCGATTACAGCGTGCACTCCCAGTGGATCCATCCGGGGGTGGATGGTTATTTCGTGGGCGGTGACGACATGCGCGACGAACTTCTGGCGCGCGGCGTCGAGGCGGATAGGGTGGTGGTGTCGGGGATACCGGTCGATGAGCGGTTTCGCCAACCCGTGGATGCCGCGGCGGTAAGACACGGGTTGGGAATCGGGGAGGGTCCCGTGCTGTTGTTCATGGGAGGCTCTTATATGCCGCTGCGGGAATATGGCAACGTGCTGGAGGCCATGGACCAGGTGCCCCATCCCCACACCACGATTGTGGTGGCGGGCCGCGAGGAGAATCGTCGGGCTTTGGCCGAAACCTATCGCCGTCAGGCGAAGCATCCCATGGTGGTCATGGGTTATGTGGACAATGTGCATGAATTGATGGCCATCGCCAACCTGTTGGTGAGCAAGGCGGGGGGACTGACCACCACGGAGGCGCTCTGCCGGGGATTGCCCATGGTGATCTATCGCCCGATTCCCGGACAGGAAGATGCTAACGCGGACTATCTGGTCCGCCACGGGGCGGGTCGTCGAGCCAAATCCCAACAGGACGTGACCGATGAGATTGACCGTCTGCTGGGGGATCCCTGGGAACTTTGGGCGATGGCCCGAGAAGCTCGGCAGCTTGGCCATCCGGATGCCGCCCTGGTGATTGCCCAAGCCGTCGGTCAGGCGCTTGACCGACGGCAGACGCATGCGCCGGCGTAAGCTCGGCGCAATGGGAGGCCATCGCTCTTGCCGGTGATCGATGACTGGGGAGGGATGCGGCCTGGCGTTGGGGCCCCATCGTGGGGACGCGGCTGTTGGGATGGGGGGTGGCGGCGCCGATTTGGGGGTGGCGATGGTGCTGCTCATGATGGGAATGTGGTATTGGCGCTTTCCGTTTCGTCAATATCGGGATGGGTGACGGGGGGTGGCGAGGTGCAGTGGCTAGCGGCAGGGGTTTTGGTCTGGCTGGTGGTCTACGCGATTCCCGACTGGTTGCTGCACCACCTGCAGTTGACCGCGTTCTTCGGGGCGCAGGAGACGCGCCGGCTGGCGCTGACGTTTGACGACGGTCCCGGGCCGGACACGCCCGATGTGCTCGATGCCTTGCGGGAGAACGCGGTGCAGGCGACGTTCTTTGTGGTCTGCGCGGGGGCTCGCCGGGCGCCGGAATTGCTGCGCAGGATGCTGAACGAGGGCCATGAGATTGGACTCCATGGGCGGCGGCATGTGTCGGCTTACCGGATGATGCCGTGGACCGCCTTTCACGACGTGGTGGCGGGCGTGCGCGAGGTCGAAGCCCTGACGGGAGTGCGCCCGACGCTCTACCGTCCACCCTGGGGGCACGTGAACCTGGGGACTTGGCTGGCCATCCGGCGCCTTCGCTTGACCCCGGTTTTTTGGCAGGTGGCGCCGGATGACTGGCGGGCCGACCGCACCCCGGAGGAGATTGCCCGACGGGTAGTGCAATGGTCGCAACCGGGGGTTACGGTGGTACTGCATGACGCCGGGGGCGACCGCCGGCGAACGGTGGCGGCCGTGGGTCCGATCGTGCGGGGCTTGCGCAGCCTCGGGATAGAGCCGGGAGCGGTGCGGGAGCTGGCGCGCGCCCGGTCTTTTGGGCGCCAGGTCTGGACGTGGTGGGAAATTCGTTTTACCCGCGCCTGGGACGTCGAAGCCGTACCGGCGTCGGCGGGAGGTGCGCCGATTCTTCGCCTCGGGATTACCACCTACCATGGCCCCGACCGGGATTTGGGCGACCGCATCCTGACCGCCGGCAACGCGATGGGCGAAATTCACTTCGAGAATCTGGCGCTGTCGCGTCTTAGCGGCGGCCCCGCCGGGGGTCTTCGCGCTTTTCGGTTGGTGGTGCGGGCGCTTTCCGACCTGGCGGATTGCATTGAGCGGGATCCCCGCTATCGGGATCTGGCGGCGGTAGGCGGCGTGACGTTGCTTGACGCCCAAATCGCCTTGGAACGGGCGGGATTTCGCCGATTTACGGTGCGTGGCTGGAAAAAACTGTCGATGTGGATGTACCTTACACTGGTAATGGCCATTTATCATCACGCGGGATGGAGCACGTTACGAAGATTTTTTCATCTCCGCCCCGTGCTGGTGCTAATTTCCCGCGAGGACCTGTTCCGGCGCTACGGCAAACACCGGACGCGTCGCGCCTAGCGGGGTTCCTCCGCATTTTGCCAATGGGGATTCAAGGTTTGCACCAGGCGTTGTCGAAAGGCGGGATTATCGGCCAGGCGTTGCACCAAACGCAGCACCGTGTCCTGTAAAATACCTTCGTCGCCGGCGCTCGGGGCCATCCACGCTACCATGAATTCGGCCATGATGTCCGCTAGCACCTGCCGGCCGGCGGGCGAAGCGAAAAACGTGTGCAGCCACCGTTCGGCGCGAGGCTCCAGGAATCGTTCCAAGCGTTCTTCGACTGCGCGCTCAATCGGCCACATGGCCACACCCCCCTGATTTGTCGAAAAAAGAACTCCGCATTCTGGTAGTATGCCATTTTTCGGCCGCTGGCAAGAAACTTCGCCGCGATCGGTTTCATTTTAGCGTTGTCGCTACAGATTGGCGTGTGCTACCATGAGATACGCAACTTGATTTGGAAAATTGGCGCAATTGATTCGTGTGACCTCCCCTGGATTTTTCGAAGTTGACCTCAAGGAGGCGGGAACCACTGTGAATAACCAGGACACCGTACAAGTAACGATGACTGTTAACGGTCGGACTCGGGTTGAACAAGTTGAACCACGACTGTTGTTAGCCCATTTCCTGCGGGACCATCTCGGATTGACCGGTACGCATATTGGCTGTGATACCTCCCAATGCGGGGCCTGCACGGTGTTGCTGGACGGGCAGGCGGTGAAATCCTGCACCGTTTTGGCGGTGCAAGCCGACCACCAGGCCGTTACCACCGTGGAGGGATTAGGACAGCGCGGCGGCCTGCACCCGGTGCAACAGGCGTTTTGGGACAAGCACGGCCTGCAGTGCGGGTTTTGCACGCCCGGCGTGATGATGACCGCAGTGGGCTTGCTGCAGCAAAACCCGACACCCACCAGCGAGGAGATCCGGGAAGGCCTGGACGGGGTGATTTGCCGGTGCACCGGCTACGAAACCATCGTGCGGGCAGTGGCCGAAGCCGCCGCCGTGATGGCGGGCGAAGCCGGCCCGTCGGCAGCGGCTGCCAACGAGTAGTCCATCATCAGCCAGCAAGGGAGGCGGGAATCGGATGTCGAAATTGGTTGGGACGCCCGTCAAGCGTCGCGAAGATGCCCGGTTGATTACCGGTCATGGAAATTTTACCGATGATGTTCGGCTGCCGGGGCAGGCGTATGCGGAAATATTGCGCAGTCCGCATGCCCATGCCCGAATTCTTTCGATTGACACGACTGCGGCGCAAGCGATGCCCGGAGTCGTCAAGGTGTACACCGGGCAGGATTTGGCGGGCCGGGTGGGCACGGTGCCGACCGCCTGGATTCCGCCGGCCTCCGATCTGAAACAAGTGCCGCACGCAGTGCTGGCGGTGGAGACGGTGCGCTACGTGGGAGACGGGGTGGCCATGGTGGTGGCCGATGACCCCTATATCGCGCGTGACGCCCTCGATCGGATTGTGGTCGAGTATCAGACGCTGCCCGCGGTCACCGACCAGCGGGAGGCGATGGCCGAGGGAGCTCCGCAGCTGCATGCCGATGCGCCGGGCAATGTCGCGCTCCACTGGACGGTGGGTAATGATACCGACGAGGTGTTCGCTCAGGCGGAAGTGGTGGTGCGCCAGGAGTTTCGCCAGCAGCGGCTCATTCCCAATCCCATGGAACCGCGTGCGGCTACGGCTCAATACCTCTCCGCCACCGATGAACTGACGGTGTGGCTGACCACCCAAAACCCTCATATCCATCGGCTGTTGCTGTCGGGCATTCTAGGGATTCCGGAACATCGCCTGCGGGTCATCGCGGTCGATGTGGGGGGGGGATTTGGCAGTAAGATTGCCTGTTATCCCGATGAGGTGCTGGTGGCCTATGCCGCGCGCGACCTCAACCGTCCCGTAAAATGGACCGAAGACCGCCGCGAACATTTTATGGCGACGACCCATGGCCGCGACCATTATGAAGAGGTGGAGCTGGCCGGGTCCCGCGATGGCGTGCTGCAGGGGATCCGCGTCAAATCGTATGCTAACATGGGAGCCTATCTTTCCACCGCCGGACCGGGAGTCCCCACCATTCTGTTTGGCCTCATTGTCAATGGCGCCTACCGCATGCCGGTGGCCTCCTCGGAGGTTTTCGGGGTCTTTACCAACACCACCCCCACAGATGCCTACCGCGGGGCCGGCCGTCCGGAGGCGACCTATATCATCGAGCGAATGGTAGATCTCTTTGCCCAGACGATAGGCCAGGATCCATTGGAGGTCCGCCGCCGCAACCTGTTGCGGGCCGACGAGTTTCCCTACACCAATCCTTTCGGATTGGCATATGACAGCGGCAATTACCATGCGGCGCTCGATCAGGCGCTGACGATGGTGGACTATCCGGCTTTCCGGCAGGAGCAGGCGGCATTGCGCGCCCAAGGCCAATACGTCGGCATCGGCTTTAGCACCTACGTGGAAATGTGTGGTCTCGGGCCCTCGCAGGTGGCGGGCGCCGTGGGATTTCAGGGGGGGCTTTGGGAAAGCGCGACGGTTCGCGTCCATCCCTCCGGCAAAGTGCAGGTGTTTACAGGCGCGTCGCCCCATGGCCAGGGCGAGGAGACCACTTTTTCGCAATTGGTGGCCGATCAGCTGGGTATTCCCATCGACGATGTCGACATCGTGCATGGGGACACCGCCCGCGTTGCCATGGGGTGGGGGACCTATGGGTCTCGCACCATGGTCGTCGGCGGGGCGGCGATTTCCACCGCGGTGGACCGGGTGATTGAAAAAGCGCGCCGGATTGCGGCCCATATGTTGGAAGTCAGTCCGGAAGACGTGGTCTTCGAAGACGGCGTATTTCATCCCGAAGGCGTTTTGGATCGGCAGGCAACCTTTGCCGAGGTGACCATTCAGGCCTATCTGGCCTGGAATCTGCCCCAAGGGGTGGAACCCTCGCTGGAAGCCAGCGCCTATTATGACCCCACCAATTTCACCTACCCGTTCGGCACCCACATCGCCCAGGTTAGTGTCGATGCGGATACCGGCGAGGTGCGGGTGACCAAATACGTGGCGGTGGATGACTGCGGACCGGTGGTTAACCCCATGATTGTCGAGGGGCAAGTTCACGGCGGAATCGTGCAAGGGATCGGGCAAGCGTTGTACGAGGGGGCCGTCTATGATGATGACGGGCAACTGGTAACGGGTTCCTTCATGGATTACACCATGCCGCGCGCCAGATTTTTTCCCCAGATCGAGACGGCCCACACCGTCACCCCCTCGCCCCATAACCCGATCGGGGTCAAAGGAGTCGGCGAGACCGGGACCATCGCATCCACACCTGCCGTGGTCAATGCGGTAATGGATGCGCTGTCGGGATTTGGAATTCAGCATCTGGACATGCCGCTGACGCCGGAAAAAGTGTGGAGAGCGATGCAGCAAGTCCAAGACGAGCAGTAAAAGAGGGGGGACGGGAATGATTCCAGCAAGCTTTTCCTATCGTCGGGCCGAGTCATTGGACGATGCCCTGCGCTGGCTCGCCGAAGACCCGCAAGGCAGCAAATTGGTGGCGGGGGGGCACAGTCTGCTGCCCCTGATGAAGATGCGGTTGGCCGCGCCGCGGCGCTTGATTGACATTGCCCGGGTGAGCGAATTGATAGGAATTCGGGAGCAATCCGGTGCCATCGTCATCGGTGCGGGAACGGTCCATCGGGACCTGGCCGGGCACCCTGATGTCCGTCAGAAGTTGCCGGCATTGGCGGAAGCGGCCGGGAAAATTGGCGACCTCCAAGTGAGAAACCGGGGAACCATCGGCGGGAGCCTATCGCACGCCGACCCCTCGGCGGACCTGCCGGCGGCCCTCATGGCGCTTGCCGCCACCGTCGATATCGCGGGCCCGGCCGGGGAGCGGAGCCTGGCGGTGGAGGAGATGATGGTGGCACCGCTGGTGACCGGGTTGGCGCCCGACGAGGTATTGGTGCGGGTGCGGGTGCCGATTCCGGCGGCGGGATCGCGGTCGGTCTACCTGAAGCATCCGCATCCCGCCTCGGGTTATGCGCTGGCGGGGGTGGCGGTGGCGGTGACCCTGGAACCCGCCGGAGCGGTGACGGCAGCCCGGGTGGCTGTCACCGGTGCCGGGGTGGTGCCGTTTCGCGCGACGGACGCGGAAACGGTTCTCATCGGCGACCGTTTAACGCCCGCGCGGATTGCGGAGGCGGCCAAAGCGGCCGCAGCAGCCGGCGAATTTGCCGGCGATGCCCTTATGTCCGCGGAATATCGGCGTCAACTCTGCCGAGTCTACGTCGAGCGGGCGATTAGTGCACTGGTTGATTAACGGGCAAGGCCCCGGGCAGCCGGGGCCTTGCCATTTTGATCCGGGGGATCGGCACCGGGGAAAATAGAGAACGGGGGATCGCATGAAGAACCCATTTGCCGACGTGCGGGGGGTCGAAGACGCGCTGGCCGCGGTGGGTTATGTGGCGGGCCGTCCCTTGGCCACCGCCGTTTTCCTGGCGGTTGCGTTGGAACGTCCGCTCCTTTTGGAAGGTGAACCCGGAGTGGGGAAAACCGAACTGGCCAAAGCCCTGGCGCGATCACTAAACCGTCCGCTGGTCCGTTTGCAGTGCTACGAGGGGATTGACCGGCAAAGCGCCCTGTATGACTGGAACTATGCCGCCCAAATCCTGCACATCCGCTTAAGCGAAGGCAGCCCCCAGCGGGAGGGACCACTTCATGACGATTGGCGCAAGACTGTGCGCCGGGAAATTTACTCGCCGGATTTTTTGGTCAAGCGTCCGCTGCTGGAGGCGGTGCAACCCAGCGGTGCCGCGCCGGTCCTGTTGATTGACGAGGTGGATCGGAGCGATGAGGAATTCGAGGCCTTTTTGTTGGAGCTGTTGGGCGAGTTTCAAGTGACCGTGCCCGAAATCGGCACCCTGACCGCCACGGAGCGCCCGGTGGTGATATTGACCTCAAACCGCACGCGAGAGCTGCACGATGCGCTGAAACGCCGATGTCTCTACCAATGGCTGGGGTTTCCCGTCTTCGAAAAAGAGTACCGGATTGTGCATGCCATGGTGCCGGGCCTGCCCGCGCAAGTAACCGCGCAAGTGGTGGCGTTTGTCCACCGCTTGCGGGCGGAACCGCTGCAAAAGCGGCCCGGGCTGGCGGAGACGATTAGTTGGGCGGAAGCTTTGCACGTGCTAGGCACGCGGATTTTGACCCCGGCGGCGGTGGAAGAGACGATGGGTTGTTTAATCAAGTCGTATGATGACTTGGAGGCGTTGACCGCCCCGGTGCCGCACGGAGCGATGACCATCTCCAATATTCTGGCGGAAATCGGTGCACTGTCCGCAGTCGCCGAAATGGGACCGGACGATATACCGAACTAGGGGGCGGAATCGATGGAGCCGGCGGCGGCCAACGTGTTGGCGTTTGTGCGCGGGCTGCGAAGACTCGGCTTTCAGGCCGGAACCGCCGAGGTGGCGTTGGCGCTTAAAGCGGCGGCGTTGTTCGACCAGCCGGACCACCATGTCTGGCATGACGTGCTGGCGGCCGTGCTGGTCCGTTCCGCCGAGCAAGCCTGGATCTTCGAACTCGCTTTCGACCAGTTTTTCCTCATGCTGAAAGGGACTCCCGACGCCCGTATGGCGCGCCAGACCTTCTTGGCCAATGTGGCGCGGCAGCGCGAACCGGGCCAGACGCCGCAAGTTCTCTGGTCGGGAGCCGAGTCCGGCGCGGCCGATTCCGAGCGGGCCGTGCCGGTCACCACCACGGCCGGGGCCAGTGGGGCGGAGCGTCTGCGCCACACCGATTTTGCCAAGCTGACCGACGAAGAAGCGCGGGCTTTGGGCCGGTTAGAACACTCCCTCACGCCGCGGCTTTATCCCAGCCTGCGGTGGCAAGCGGCCGCCCGGGGCAAAAGATGGAGCCTGACGGCAACCCTGCGCCGCGGCATGATAGCGGGCGAGCCCCTTCGCATCTGGCGATCGCGTCGCGCCACCCGGCAGCGCCCGGCGGTCGTCTTGATCGACATCAGCGGTTCCATGGCGCCCTATGCCCGCATGGCCCTGCAATTCTTTCACACCATCTTGCGCCAGCGCTATCCCGCAGAAGTACTGGTCTTTAGCACCCGGCTGACCAGAATTACGCCGGCTCTTCGCCACTATCATGCCGATCGGGCATTAGCCGAGGTTTCGGCGCGGACTCCGGACTATGCCGGAGGAACTCGCCTGACCGAGGCGTTGCACACGTTTCAGCGCGACTGGGCCGGACGGCTGATGCGTCCCGGGGCAGACCTGATTTTACTGACCGACGGCTTTGACGCGTCGCCCTCCCGGGAACAATTGGCCTGGTATGTGAACCGCCTGCGACGTCGGGCCCACGGCCTGATATGGTGGAACCCGCTCGGCGACCGCCCGGGCTACGTGCCCGCGGCGAGCGGGCCACGGGTCTTGGCGGGGGCGGCCGATGGGGTGCGGGTGACGGCCAACTGGGCCCAACTGGAAGCCGCCTGGCGCGCCGCCACCCTGCCCAGACGGTAGCCAACCGGCGTGGCGCGCGTCATAATAGCAGTGAGCGAAAAGGAGGCGGGAGCGTGCAACTTGAAGGTCACAAGACGATTCCGAGCACCCCGGATCGAGTCTATGGGCTGTTGACGGACCCGGAGGTGTTGGTGCGGACCATGCCCGGGCTAAAGCGCATGACCCCGACCGGAGATGGCCGCTACGATGCGGAAATGGAAATGGGGGTGGCGGCCATCCGCGGACGGTATGAAGGGTGGATGACCATCGAGGACGCCGTTTTGGGCCAGTCTTATCGGTTGCGTATGGAAGGGCAAGGCCCGGGCGGATTTGTGGCGGTGGACATGGCGGTTACGCTGTCGCCAACCGACGAGGGGACCGATTTGCGCTACGTGGGCCAGGCCAAAGTGGGCGGCACCGTGGCCGGGGTGGGTCAGCGGATGCTGTCCGGGGTGGCCTCATTTATCATGGGACAGTTTTTTGGAGCGGTGGCCAAGGAAGCCAGACAACAGCCATAACGGGAGGAACGGGATGTCGTCGATACGCGAGGCGCAACGGGTATGGCAGGCCTTGGCCGAGGCTCACAACCAAGGCCGGCGGGTGGCGTTGCTGACATTGATTCATGTGAGGGGCTCCGCCTACCGGCGCCCGGGGGCCAAGATGATGATGGCCGACGACGGCACCATGAGCGGCACGCTCAGCGGCGGCTGTTTGGAAGGCGATTTGTATGCGTATGCCGAGGAGGACATGAAAACCGGGCGCGCCTCCCTTCACCATTATGACTTGACGGAAGACGCCATGTGGGGACTGGGCATTGGCTGCAAGGGCACCATCGTGATCTGGATTGAGCCGGTCGACCCCCGCGAACCATTTTGGAATGCCCTGGCGGAGGCCTTGGCGGCAGACCAGCCGGTGGCGCTGGGGGCGGATTTGCCTCTCGGCAACCGGTTCTTGGTGTGGCCGGACGGCCGCTCGCTCAGCCGCGAGGAGCAGCCGGTGCACGTTGACGACACCATCTGGCGGCAGGGTTCAGCCACCATCTGGGAGGATGGCCGGATGCTGGACGTCATGTCGCCTCCGGCCCGTTTGGTGCTGGCGGGGGCTGGCCACGATGCCGAGCCGGTGGCGAGATTGGCCCTGCAAGCCGGGTTCGACGTGACCGTGCTCGATCCCCGCCCCCACTTTAACAACCCGACCAGGTTCCCTGGCGTCCGCCACGCAGTGCAGTCCGCCCAGGATACGGACCCGGAATCGGTGGCCGGAGCCTATTGGGTGATTATGAACCATCATCAGCGGCGAGACGAAGAGGCGCTGCTGTTAGCCGCCCGTTCCCGGCCCCTTTACCTGGGCGTGCTGGGACCGCTGTCCCGGACCGAGGAGATGTTGGCGGAAACCGCTGTCGAGCAGGCGCGGCTGCCGTTTTACGCCCCGGTGGGATTAAATCTGGGCGCGGAGACGGTGGACGAAGTGGCCATCAGCATCGTCAGCGAACTCCTGTCTGTCCGCCAGGGACGTCAAGGAGGGCACTTGCGTGGCCGACCCCGGATACACGCCGTCTGACCGGGTGACCGGGGTCGTGCTGGCGGCTGGGCTGGGCCGCCGGATGGGACGCCCCAAAGCGCTCTTGCCGTGGGCTGGCGGCACGTTGCTTTCGCATGCCGCAGGCATTCTCCGCAAAGCGGGCATCGATAGCCTGGCGGTCGTTGGCGCGGATCTGGTCGGGCCCGTCGGGCCGATCCGCACGGTGGTGAATACCCATCCTGAACAGGGGTTGTCCACGTCATTGGCAACGGCTGTCGGTTGGTTAATGAAGACGGCGCCGGGCCAGGCGGCCATGATTTGCTTGGTCGATCAGCCGTTCGTGACGGTGGATGATATCCGCCGGATGGTGCGGGCGTATGCGGCTCGTCCGCCGGCAGTGCGGATCGTGCGTCCCTGGTATCACGACCGCCCGGGCCATCCCGTGGTCTTGCATCCTGACGTGTTCCCGGACATTCTGGCGTTGACCGGGGACGTCGGGATCGGCCGGATGGCGACTGCCCGGGATGATGTCTTAAACGTGGTGATAGAGGTGGGCGAGCGGCCGGACCCCGGGTTTGACATTGATACCGAAGAGGACTATGCGCAGGCGCTGGCCTGGGCAGGAAGCTAGGGAGGCGGGCGTATGCCGGAATTTTTTGAAGAGCAGCCGGTGGTGTATACCCCTGATCCGACAGCCGTAGCCGACAGCCGGCTCGGCGTGTTTTGCCGGCGTCACGGCTTGACCGGTCTGGATGCGCTGCGGGAGCGGGCGGCATTGGATCCCGAGTGGTTCTGGCGGGCGGTGATGGATGATATTGGCTGGCCGTTTCCGACGCCGTACCGGCAGGTGCTGGACGTCAGCGCGGGTTGGCAATGGGCCAAATGGTTTGTGGGCGGGGAGACCAACGTCGCCTTGGCCGCGCTCGACCGGCATGCCGCCGGGGAGCTGGCGAACAAGACGGCGGTGGTGTACGAGGGAGAGGATGGCACGGTTCAGCGATGGACCTATGGCGGGCTGCGGGAGGCGGTCGACCGATTGGCCTGGGGTCTCGAGCGGCTGGGAGTAGGCGTCGGCGACGTGGTGGGCGTCTATCTGCCGATGCTGGGTGAGACGGTGATTGCGCTGTTGGCGCTGGCGAAAGTGGGCGCCGTATTCCTCCCGGTGTTTTCGGGATACGGGGCCGAAGCGATGGCGGCGAGACTGGCTGACGCGGGCGCCGCGGTGCTCATTACGGCCGATGGGTTTACCCGCCGGGGCCGTCGAATTGATATGAAGGCGGTCGCGGATGAGGCGGTGCGGGGGGTGCCATCGGTCCGCCGGGTGGTGGTGGTGTCGCGCGTCGGGGAGCAGTCGAACTGGGCGCCCGAGCGCGACATCCGGTGGGAGGATCTGCTCGCCGAGGCGGGACCAGAGCCCTATCCCACCCGTCTTCTGGCAACGGAAACCCCCTTGCTGCTGATTTACACCTCGGGCACGACCGGACGGCCCAAGGGCACCGTGCACACGCACACCGGATTTCCGCTGAAAGCGACCCAGGATCTGTGGCACGCGTTCGATCTGCGTCAGGACGACGTCTTCTTTTGGTATACCGACATGGGCTGGATGATGGGCCCATGGATGGTCTATGGCGGATTGATTACGGGGGCCACCATTGTGATGTACGACGGCACCCCGGATTTTCCGTCCCCGTCGCGGCTTTGGGAGATCATCGACCGGCACCGGGTCACCCTCTTTGGCATTTCCCCGACCGCCGTGCGAAGTTTGATGGCGCATGGCGCGGAGCCGCTGGCGACATCCAAGCGCACCTCGCTGCGCATCTTGGGGTCCTCGGGCGAGACCTGGAACCCGGGGCCCTGGCAATGGTTTTCCAGGAAGTAGGGGGAGGACGCTGCCCTATTATCAATTATAGCGGGGGAACCGAGATTTCAGGCGGAATTGTGAGTGCTTTTGCCAGCGAACCTCAAAAACCCTGCGCTTTTAACGGACCGATCCCGGGAATAGCCGCCAAAGTGGTGGACGATGACGGTCAACCGGTGACCGGGGCGGTTGGGGAATTGGCTATTTTCGGGCCGTGGCCGGGGATGAGCCGGGGATTTTGGCATGACCGCGAGCGGTATCTTGATGCCTATTGGCGAAAAATTCCGGGTGTTTGGGTTCATGGTGACTGGGCTTACGTCGATAAAGACGGCTTTTGGTATATTCTTGGGCGAAGCGATGATACGATGAAAATTGCCGGCAAGCGGGTGGGCCCGGCTGAAGTGGAATCGGCTCTGGTATCGTATCCCGGAGTGGTGGAGGCCGCGGTCATCGGAACTCCTCACGCGGTGAAAGGCGAAGGCATGGTATGTTTTGTGGTGGCACCGGAACAACCGGGTTTAGAGGAGATTTTGGCTGACGAAGTGGCTCGCCAGCTTGGTCGTGCCTTGCGTCCAGAACGCGTGTGCGTGGTGCCGGAACTCCCCAAGACCCGTAATGGCAAAATTGTGCGACGGGCAATCCGCGCCAGATATCTTGGCCGGGAGCCGGGGGATTTGTCGTCGGTGGAAAATCCGGACGCTCTGCAGTATATTGATCGATTTCGGGAGGCGCGATGAGAACGGCGTCAGGTGTGAAATATTATGTCGCGGGGGCTGGCGGGACGGCCATTCTGTGTCATCCGAGTCTGGGCTTGGGCCGGTTCCTGTTTCATCGGCTGGGGCCGCTGCTGGCTGGTGAGCACACGGTGGTGACTTGGGATCCGCGAGGTGTGGGCGACCAGGCGCGTCGTGAGGCGAATCTGGACGGATGGGTCAACGACACCCTCGAGATCGCCCGGGCAGTCGGCAAACCGGCCTGCCTGCTGGGAGTTTCGCTGGGCAGTTGGGTGGTGGCGCGGGCTGCGGTGAAAGAACCCGAGTGGGTCGCAGGACTGATTTTGCAGGGTACGACCCTGGGGTTTCGCGAGGGAGCCAGTGAGGTCGATAAACGAAAGCGTCAACTTGCGGAACAGGGCATGGAGGTTTTTGCCCGCCAGTACGCCGACACCACCCTGATCGGCGATAACGACGTCCTGCGAAACAATTTGGCCTGGGAACTGTCGCAGGTGGAACCCAACCGCTATGTGGAGGCCATGGCCGAAATTTATACGGTTTCAAATCGCGAGGTATTTTCGCAACTCAAGGTGCGCACGCTGGTGATGGCGGGCAGCATGGACCGGAGGACGTCGCCCGCCGAGGCCGATAAGGCCGCGGCCGCGATTCCCGGAGCCCGGGTGGCGATTGTGCCGCGTGCCGGGCATTTGGCGGCACTGGACCAACCCAACGCCGTGGCCGAAATTGTGCGGCGGTTTTTGGGTGGTGCCACCACGTTCGAGTGATGGGCAACCCGGCGGGCGGGTGGAGCGCCGCCGAGCCGTCAGACCGGCGCCATAGTACCCGAGCAACCGCTCTCGGGGCCGCGGGTCGGCGGCCCCGCTGGCCGCGAGGCGTTGGCGGATGGGCACCCGCGCCGCACCGGGCGTCGATTTCATCGGAGCGTGTCTAGGAAACCGGGCATATCGGGAGTACAATAGAATGCGGCGGGTGACGGTAAGACGGGAGGGCACGCCCTGTGAATTATCAGGATGATCGTGCGCGATACCGCCGGTTAAAATTGTTGACCATTGCCGGCCCGACTTTGTTTGTGGCGGCTGGCGAAACGGTGCGCCAATATCTTTTGCAGGCCTGGCTGGCGCCGACAATCTTAACGTTGTTAGTCGTAGCCGTCACGCTTGTGGGCTCGGTGCTGTTTTCGTGGTATGTGTTTCGGGTGCTCGAACAGATCGAGACAGAACGGCGCGCGTACAAGGACGCCATGCTTTCGTTGCAGGAGCGGGAACGGATCGCGCGGGAAATGCATGACGGAGTAGCCCAAAATCTCGCGGTCCTGAATCTTCAGGTCCACAAGTTGACGGACGACGTGCAGACCGACCGCAAAGAGGCTGCCTTGAAGGAATTGGAACAGATTCGCGAGGTTGTGCAGGACAGCTTCTTTGATGTTCGGCAATCGTTGTTTGACTTAAAGGCGACGCGTCGATTGCAAGAGGGATTTTGGCCGGCAGTGGAAAAACAGTTGCATGAATTTGAAAAACACACTGCGGTGACGGTCAATTTCCATCCTTTAGAACCTGCCGAAGACGTCTTCAATGAGTTGACGTCGGTGCAGGTGCTTCGCATTGTGCAAGAATCGCTGACCAACATTCGTAAGCACGCCGGGGCCCACTCGGTGACGGTGGCCTGCGAACGCCAGGGGTCGCAGGTTCAATTTGTCATCATGGATGACGGGCGGGGGTTTCAATGCGATAAGGTCGACCGTTCTCTGCATTTTGGTCTCAGCGTGATGCGGGAGCGGGCGGAGTCTATTGGCGGCACGGCGGAGATTGTCTCGCAGCCGGGAGAAGGGACTAAGGTGACAATCATGTTGCCGGTTTTGGGACGGAGGGGGGAACATGGAAAAAGCAAAGCTCATGTTGGTGGATGACCATGCGCTGTTTCGCTCGGGCATCTCGTCCTTGTTGTCTGGACAGCCTGACATTGATGTGGTGGCCGAAGCCGAGACGGGACGGCAAGCGGTGCGAATGGCCGAAGAGGTGATGCCCGATCTGATTTTGATGGACATTAACATGCCCGATGGCGACGGTCTGCAAGCGACCCAGGCTATTAAAGAACGCATTCCATACGTCAAGATTGTGATGCTGACCGCCAGCGATGATGACGACCTGTTGTTCGAGGCCATCAAAGCGGGAGCGCAAGGCTACTTAATTAAGCACTTGGATCCCGCGTCGTTTTTGGAAGAGGTGCGGCGCCAACTCAATGGCGAAGCGGCCATTTCAGGCGATGTGGCGCTTAAGATTATTCGGGCCTTTTCGCATCAGCAGGCGGAACCGCCGCAAGGCACGCTGACCAGTCGCGAGTACGAAGTCTTGTCGCTGGTGGGACAGGGGTCTTCGAATCGTGAGATTGCCTCCAAATTGACGATTTCGGAGAACACGGTAAAGAATCACTTGCGGAACATCTTGCAGAAGCTGCATTTTGAGAACAGGGTGCAAGCGGCGGCCTATGCGATCCGTCATGGCTTGGTGGATCGTCACTGAACGCGCCAGGGGGGACCATGCACGATCGCGAGATGAGCCTGACGGATCACTTGACAGAATTGCGCAAGCGGCTCATGACGGTGTTGGTGACGGTTGCGGTCCTGTTTTTGGGTGGATTTTTTGTAACCAAACCGGTTGTTCATTGGCTGATTCTCCGGGCCCACGTCAAGCGCATTATTGTCACGGGCGTTCCGGAAGCGTTTTTCGCATTACTCAAGGTTGACTTGGTCATGTCGTTGGTGCTGGCCTCGCCGATAATCTTGTACCAGGCGGCGGCTTTCATCCTGCCGGGTCTGACCGAAGTGGAGCGTAAAGTGGTGGCGGCGGTGCTAGGCCCGGGACTGCTCCTGTTTTTAAGCGGGATGGCGGCCGGGTTTTTCCTGTTTGTGCCCGTCGTGCTGCATGTGATGCTGACATTCGTCGGGGGTGGCATCGAAGAATATTGGTCGATCGGCAACTACCTGTCGTTTGTGGTCAATTTGACGGTGCCGTTCGGTTTTGTGGCGGAATTGCCGTTGGTGGCGGGCGTACTGGCCCGCCAGGGCGTGGTGAGCCCCAAGCTGTTCCGGCGTTATCGCCGCTATGCGATTTTGATCGCGTTTTTGATCTCCGCCATTTTGGCGCCGCCCGATGCGCTATCGATGATTGTCATGGCGATGCCGCTCTATCTGGTGTATGAGGTGTCCGGGTTGGTCACACGGCTCTTGTACCGGCCGCCGGACTTCGCCGGGGCGCAACCCGACGTCGACGAGGCGGCCTCCGCCAATCCTTTTGCCGCGCCGAGCCCCTCTCTTCCCGCCGAGGAGGAAGTGCCCCCGATCCTGTTTGACGGGCCCTGGGATGACGACGCCCGGTGAAGACGCGTCCTTCGCCTCCGCAAAACAATTTCCTCCCAACCTTTTCGCCCCGGGGCGAACTCGCGGTTTCGCATCGGGCCGGGGCGGGCGCCGCTTTGCAGAAGGATCCGCATGACCGCCGCCGCGGGTCTTGGCACCGTAAGCTGGCTGGCGACCGGTTCGGCTCACCCGCGGCCGGTGGCGTGATGCCGGCTTGAGTCGGCCGACCGCAACGGGTACTGTGGCTGACGAGTGGTAGGGATGGCCGCGGCCCAAAATATTTGCAATTGGCAAATAAGAAGTTGCCGTTTACACTGAACATGAAACTGCGGGTGCCAAGCCCGCGGTCAAGTGGTGGCGGGGAGGCGAGTCATTCGTGGGACTGAACCATGTGCTGTTCATCCTGGTCGTTACCTTGGCTCTGTTGTGGTTCGGATTGCTGGTGCAGGACAAACTGCGACTGGTCGCGCTGGGCCAACCGGCCGACCGGAGTTCGCAACCGATGGCCCGCTGGCGCAGCGTGTTGGTGTATGTGTTTGGCCAAAAACGGCTGTTCAAAGACCGCTATTCGGGCCCGATGCACTTCGTGATCTTTTGGGGCTTCATTTTCCTGTCGATCGGAACCGTCATCTTTCTCATTCGGGGGATTGTTCCGGCAGTGGGCGCGCTGTCCGGTCCGCTGGCGGTGGCCGTCAACAGTTTGACCGACGTGATGGCGGTCGCTGTGGTCATCGCCCTGGCGATGGCGGGGTATAAACGGTACGTGATGCGGCCCAAACGGCTGGTGCGCAACATCGATGCGGCGGCGGTGCTGGGTCTGATCTTTGTGGTGGTTGTCTCGGATTTGGCCATAGAAGCGTTCACCATCGCCCTGCATCCTCATGCGCCGTACGCCCCTTTGGGAACCCCGTTGGGGGGGTGGCTCCGGTCCTATGGCGTGCAACTGGATCGCGGGGGGCTGTTGGTGGCGGATTGGGTGAAACTGGTGACCCTTATGGGCTTTCTGGTCTATTTGCCCTATTCCAAGCATTTTCACTTGGCGGTCGCGCCCTTTAACATCTACCACCGCAACTTGGAACCCTTAGGCAAACTGCCCAGCCTGAACCTGGAAGACGAGAATGCGGAGAGTTTCGGGGTAGGGCAGGTCACCGATTTAACCTGGGCAGATTTACTGGACGCCTATGCCTGCGTGCAGTGCGGTCGGTGCACGGAACAGTGTCCCGCCAACGCTACCGGCAAAACCCTCTCCCCCAAGCAGATCATGGTGGATTTGCGCCACCACCTCGAGCGGGTCGGCCCCATCTTGTTAACGCCACCCGCACAACGCAGCGCATCCGACGCCGCCTTGCTCGAAACGCCGCTGGCGGGAGGCGTCACTAGTTCCGCCGATTTGTGGTCCTGTACGACATGCGGGGCCTGTGTCGAGGCGTGTCCGGTATTTGACGAGCATGTCGTAAAGATTGTCGGTATGCGGCGGCATTTGGTGCTGACCCAGGGCGATATTCCGCCGGAAGCGCAATCGTTTTTCCGTAACGTGGAGAATGCCGGCAATCCCTGGGGATTAGGCGCCGAGAAGCGCCAGGAATTTGCCGACCAGATGGGGATCAAAGATTTGTCCCGGGGCGACACCGCCGCGGTGGTGTATTGGATGGGGTGCGCGGCCACCTATGACGACCGCGCCCGCAAGGTTGCCGAGGCGACCGTGCGGCTCTTGAAGGAAGCCGGGGTCGATGTCGGGGTGCTCGGAGCCCTGGAGACGTGCAACGGCGAAGCGTCGCGTCGGATGGGCAATGAATATTTGTTCCAGGCCATGGCGCGGCAAAACGTTGACAATTTGAATGAGCTGGGCGTCAAGACCATCTTGACCACCTGTCCCCACTGTTTTAACACCCTAAAAAACGAGTACGGCGAGTTTGGCGGGTCGTATGAGGTCATGCACCATGCCGAGTTTTTAGCGCAACTGGTGCGCGAGCAGCGCCTTTCCCCCCAAAACGGGTTGCCGATGACGGTGACCTACCACGATTCCTGTTATCTTGGTCGCTATAACGACATGTTCGATCCGCCTCGCGACGTGCTGGCCGCTGTGCCGGGAGTGGAACTGGTGGAGATGGAGCAGAACCGGGAACGCAGTTTTTGTTGCGGGGCCGGGGGAGGCCGCATGTGGATGGAAGAACGCGAGGGCACCAAGATTAATCGGACCCGCACCGAACAGGCCTTAGCGACCGGGGCCGCGACCATTGCCACCGCCTGTCCGTTTTGCCTGACCATGATGCGCGACGGCGTGCAAGCCGCCGGCTCCGAGAAGACCGTCGAGGTTCGCGACTTTTCGGAGATTCTGGCCGATTTTATACTGCCGGTGATTGGGCGATAATCACCACCATGCGGTGGATCGGGTGAAACCGCGGTGAGCCCCTTCCCAACAGTGTGCCGGCGCTCCCCGTGCGCTCTCACGCTGGTTGGTGCGCGCCTACCCCTTGCATAAAGATTCAACATCGTTTAGGATTTATTCATATTTGCCCAAGGAGCGGTGATCGTGCAGGTTCGTTTGGCAACCCTGGTTGATTTGGATGACGTGGCGGAGTTAATTGCCGCATATGCGGAAGAAGGTTCCCTCTTGCCGCGCAGTCGTGAGTCCCTGCGTCAGTCGCTGGGAGTCCTGGCGGTGGCGGTCGATGGGTCGCAGGTGGTGGGGGCGGTGGCGCTCCATCAACTGGAACCGGCGGTCGGAGAGGTGCGGTCGCTGGCCGTGCGGACGGGGCAGCGCGGTCGCGGTCTCGGTCAGGCCCTGGTCAACTTCGCGGTCGAGATGGCTATCGTGCGGGGACTGGCCAAGGTCATCTGCTTTACCCGTCAGGTGGGTTTTTTCGAGCGTTGCGGATTTCAAGTGGTGGCTCGCGAAACCGTACCCGGAAAATATTTTATTGATTGTATCAGTTGTCCGAAATTGACGCGCTGCGATGAAACGGCGATGGAGCGGGTATTGACCTATGAATCCGTAATAGGGTATGCAGAATCGACGGGTTGAGTCGCGGCCCATCTTAATGGTTGCGGAGCATCATGGCACCGCCAGGGGCCGCCAAGAACAGCGTCCCGACAAGAATACCAAAGGGGTTGGAGCCCTCGTCGGCCAACCGCGCCAGGTCCGGGAGGCCGGGGTGACGAAATCGCCCCGGTCTCGATCTGTTGGGGTCGGCGCCTGGCGCGCGGGTGAGCTGAATCCCCCGGCGGGGCGGAGGACAGTCCAGCGGACGGGAGTTGGCCTGCGCCGGTCGGTCGGGGATCCCGCGGCTAATGCGCTGCCACTGCCCCGGTCATCGCCCAAGGCCCGTCCGCGCCTTAAGGATTGGTTGCCAGGGCAATCTGCCCGCTTTACGATCGCTCGGCGGCGTTTCCTCTTCGGCCCAGGGCGGGTCTGCGCCGGCTGGGGGAACGTGCGACGGGGTGCTCCGACCCCTCCCTGCGCTTAACCCGGCCAGCCTTTGGGGTGATGGCGGCGAGAAGGCAGACAGCCCGGATGACGGGCAACCCCGGACCGGGACGCGTCGCATCGGGGCATCGCCGTTGTTCCACCCTGAACCCTAAGGTATAATGACGCCGAGGTGTTCGTTATGCGCATCGAGTCGGGCCGGATCGCCATGGGCTTTGCGGCTTTGTTGCTGGGGCTGATGGTGGCGGTGCAGTTTCGATTGCAGCAAGTGGTGCCGCCCCCGACCGACAATGCCCAACTTCTTGCGCTCCTTAAGGCTTCCGATCTGAAGCGGCAGCAGCTGGCTCAGCAAGTGGCTCGGCTTAACCTGTCGTTGAACAAGAAACTTTCGCAGGCTGCAGCGGCCGAGAAGCTTTCCAAACAGCTCACCACAGCGGAAATGATGGCGGGGACGATTCCGGTCAAAGGTCCCGGCGTCGTGGTGGCCTGGAGTAATGGATCCGCCCCCGTGGCCTATCAGCTCACCGACATCAATTTGTTGCTTATGGTGAATGAACTGCGGGCGGCGGGTGCCGAGGCCATCGCCATCAACGGCCAGAGAATCACCGCGCAAACCGAAATCCGATCGGCGGCCAATTATATTCTGATTAACGACACCCAAGAGTCTGCGCCCTTTACCATTTCTGCCATCGGACAGCCCTCCACCCTGACGGACGCGCTGATGCTGCCGGGAGGACTTTACGATGAATCTCAGCAAGAAGGTTTGTCGATGACGATATCCCGCCCCAGTCAGGTGGTCATCCCGGCGGCTCCGCCGCCCAGTCTGACCTATGTCACGGCGGCGGCTCCGTAATCGACAGGAAAGGTGGTGAGGCCTATGCGTCAACCATCAGGCGGTAATCGGATTACATATCAAGATGGCGGGCTAATGGTGCCGGATCGACCGATTATCCCTTTTATTGAAGGCGACGGAATCGGCCCGGACATTTGGCAGGCGACCCGGCGGGTGGTGGATGCCGCGGTGGCAGCGGCTTATCAGGGCATGCGGAGCCTGGCCTGGTTTGAGGTGCTGGCTGGAGAAAAAGCGTTCCGCGAAACCGGGCAATGGCTTCCGGACGCCACCCTGGAGGCGTTAAGGGAGTATCGCGTGGGCATCAAAGGGCCGCTGACCACGCCAGTCGGTGGCGGGATCCGGAGCTTAAACGTGACCATTCGGCAGGAACTGGATCTGTATGCCTGCGTGCGGCCCGTCCGGTATATTGCCGGGGTGCCGTCGCCGATGCGCGCGCCGGAAAAAGTCGACATGGTGATCTTTCGGGAGAATACCGAGGATGTCTATTCCGGCATCGAGTGGCCGGCGGGTTCGCCCGAGGCCGGCAAGCTCACGGCGTTTCTGCGCGAGACCCTGGGAGCCCGGATTGGCGAGCAGGCCGGAATTGGCATTAAGCCAATTACCCGGTTTGGCAGTGAGCGGTTGATTCGCCGGGCCATTCGTTACGCGTTGGAGCATGGGCGCAAGTCGGTTACGCTGATGCACAAGGGCAACATCATGAAATATACCGAGGGCGCTTTTCGCGACTACGGCTATGAACTGGCCGCACGCGAATTTCCCGCCCAGGTGGTGAGCGAGGAACGGCTCTATCGCGATTTGAACGGTCAGGTGCCGGAGGGACGGATTGTGTTGAAAGACCGCATTGCCGATATTACTTTTCAACAGGTGCTGTTGCGCCCAAGCGAGTTCGATGTGATTGCCACCACCAACTTGAATGGTGATTACTTATCCGACGCCTTGGCCGCGCAAGTGGGGGGGATCGGGATGGCTCCCGGCAGTAATATTTCCGACGAGGTCGCGGTCTTTGAGGCCACCCATGGAACCGCTCCCAAGTACGCGGGCTTGGACATGGTCAATCCCAGTTCGCTGATTCTGTCGGCGGTTATGCTGCTCGAACACATCGGGTGGCGGGAGGCGGCGGCGCGGGTCGACCAATCCCTAAGAGACACCATCGCGGCCCGCGTGGTGACGTACGATTTGGCCCGGCAGACAGCCGGGGCTACACTCGTTAAGACATCGGAGTTTGCTTCGGCCATGATAGAGCGCATGGCCCATTGACAAAAGGGGTGGAAAGAGATGTTTCGCCGTTACAAAATTACCGTGATTGGAGCTGGGGCTACCGGGGCGACCACGGCCCATCTGCTTGCGCTGAAAGAGATGGGTGACGTGGTGTTGATTGATATTGTCGAGGGCGTACCCCAGGGGCGGGGACTCGACATGTTTGAGTCGGGACCGATTGAGGAATTTTCCAACACCGTGCTGGGGACCAATGACTATGCGGCCACGGCCGGATCGGATGTCATCGTGGTCACGGCGGGCATGCCCCGCAAGCCTGGCATGAGCCGAAACGACCTGCTTAAGATCAATGCGGACATTGTCCACAACGTGGTGCAGCAGGCGACCAAGGTGTCGCCGGACGCCGTCATTGTGGTGCTGACCAATCCGGCTGACGTGATGGCCTATGTCGCGCAGAAAGCCAGCGGCTTTGGCTACGAGCGGGTGATTGGACAGGCGGGGGTGCTCGACTCGGCGCGATTTCGCACGTTTTTGGCGGAGGCGCTTGCCGTTTCGCCGCGCGACGTGAGCGCATTTGTGATGGGCGGTCACGGCGACGACATGGTGCCGCTGGTGCGCTACTCGTACGCGGGCGGAATTCCGGTGGAAAAACTGCTGCCCCAGGAGACGCTGGAGGCGATTGTGCAACGGACCCGAACCGGCGGCGGGGAAATTCTGAGTCTGGAAAAGGCATCCGCCTACTATGCGCCGGCCTCCTCGCTGGCTGCAATGGTCAAGGCGGTCCTTTTTGACGAGCGGCGGATTCTGCCCGTCATCGCCTACCTGCGGGGAGAATATGGGCAGGAGGACATTTACGTGGGCGTGCCGGCGGTGGTCGGCGGCAACGGCATTGAACGCGTGCTGGAGGTGGAGTTTTCCCCGGAGGAAGCGGCCGCATTTAAACGCTCGGTGCAATCGGTCCGGGAGCCGCTGTCCCTGCTAGGCCTCGATCAATAGGAGGCGTGGCATGGAGAGTCGGGATCGCGCACTTCGGTACCATGAGGAGAACCGGGGGAAAATCCAGATTATCAGCAAGGTGCGGGTGCGCGACCAGGCCGATTTGTCACTGGCTTATACCCCGGGAGTAGCCGAACCGTGCCGGGAGATTCACCGCGACCGGCAACTGGTCAACCGTTATACCAACCGGGCCAACCTGGTGGCGATTGTGACCGACGGCAGTGCCGTGCTGGGGTTGGGAGACATCGGACCGGAAGCGGGTCTGCCGGTGATGGAAGGGAAGGCGATTCTATTTAAAATGTTTGGCGGGGTCGACGCGTTTCCGATTTGCCTGGACACGCAGGATCCCGCAAAGATCGTGGAGGTTGTGCGCCTGCTGCAACCGTCCTTCGGCGGCGTCAATCTGGAAGACGTGGCGGCGCCCCGGGCTTTTGAGATTGAAGCCCGGCTAAAGGAGACCCTGGCGGTGCCGGTGTTCAATGACGACCAGCATGGTACGGCGGCGGTGGTGGGAGGAGCGTTGCTCAATGCCCTGCGGCATACCGGTCGGCGACTGGAAGAGGTGCGCATTGTCTTTAACGGCGCGGGGGCGGCGGCCATCGCGACCACCCGCCTGTTGTTTGAACTCGGCGCCCGCGACATCTCGCTGGTCGACCGCCACGGTCTGATCTACGAGGGACGGGACGGGGAGATGAATCCCTATAAAGCCGACATTGCACGGATGACCAATCTCGAGCGGCGGCGAGGCGATCTGGCCGCCGCTTTAAACGGGGCCGATGTGTTCATTGGTGTATCGGTGGCGGGAGCCCTGACGATGGAGATGATGCGCGGCATGAAGGCGGGCGGCATCGTGTTTGCCTTGGCCAATCCGGTGCCGGAGATCTGGCCGGTGCATGCCTTGGAGATGGGGGCGCGGGTGGTGGGCACCGGCCGCTGCGATTTTCCCAATCAAATCAATAACGTGTTGGGATTCCCCGGGATTTTCCGGGGAGCGCTGGACGTCGGCGCGACGGACATCAACTTGGCGATGCGGGTCGCGGCGGCCCGGGCCTTGGCGGGTCTGATTCCGGAAGCAGAGTTGCGGGATGACTACGTCGTGGCCAACGTGTTGGACCGCCGGGTGGCCCCCGCGGTGGCCGCGGCGGTTGCCCAGGCCGCTCATCAAACCGGCGTGGCGACGGTGAACGTGAGCCCGGATTGGGTGGCAGAGCATTGCCGGGCACTGGTCAGCGAAATATGGGGTCCGGAAGATAACGGCCGGGAAGGAGCCGAATAATGAAGCAGTATGAGTATGTGGCTAAACAAGCCCTCGCGGCGGTCGGCATTCCAATTCCCGCCGGACGCGTGGTGCGCACCGCTGACGACGCGGCAGCTGCGGTGAGGGAGATTGGTCCGGCGGCGCTCAAAGCGCAGGTGTTGGTGGGGGGACGCGGCAAGGCCGGGGGGATCCGGTTTGCCCAGAGCCCCGAGGAGGCACGCGCGGTGGCCGCCGCCATGTTGGGGATGGACTTGAAAGGTTATCGGGTGCAGACGCTCTACGCCGAGGCCAAACTGGCGATTGACCAAGAGCTTTATGTGTCGGTGACCACCGACCGCAACCGCAAGGTGCCCTTAATCATGGCTTCGACGGCGGGTGGCGTGGAGATCGAAGAGGTAGCCGACGAGTCGATCGTGCGCCGGCACGTTGATCCCAGGGTGGGGGTTCTCCCCTATGCCGGACGCGAATTGGCCGCCGATCTCGGTCTCGAGGGCACGCTGGCCCGGGAATTCGCCGACTTGGTGGTGAAACTCTACCAGTTGTACCAATCGCATGATGCGGAGCTGGTGGAGATCAATCCGTTGACCGTGGTCGGCGGGCACTTGGTGGCGGCCGATGCGCGTCTTAACATTGACGACAGCGCGTTGTTTCGCCATCGTGAGGTGGAGCCGATTGACGAAGGCTCGGTGTTGGAGCAAAAAGTGCATGCCATCGGATTGGCCTATGTAGAGCTGGATGGGGACATTGCCATCATGGCCAACGGAGCCGGCATGGCCATGGCCACCGTGGATGCGATTCAGCATTTTGGCGGACGGCCCGCCAACTTTCTCGACGCAGGCGGCGGGGCCTCGGTGGGGCCCACTGCGCAAGCTTTGGATGTGTTGGTGTCGATGAAGCCGAAGGTCATTTTTATCAACATTTTTGGGGGGATTACCCGGTGTGATGATGTCGCGCGGGCGATCTTGCAGGTCAAACGGACGACCGGCATCCCGGTGCCGCTGGTGGTTCGGCTGGTGGGCACCAACGAGCGCGAGGGTGTGGCGTTGCTGGAGGCGGAGGCGATTTCGGCCTACTCGGAAATGGCCCCCGCCGCGGAACGGGCCGTGCAATTGGCCGGGGAGGGGCGGTAGCAGCCATGGCGATCCTATTGACGCGGGAAACCAAGATTATCGTACAGGGGGCCACCGGCAACCAAGGAGCCTTCCACACCCGGCAAATGCTGGCCTACGGGGCCCAAGTGACGGCAGGCGTCTCGCCCGGCAAAGGCGGGCAGACGGTGCACAATGTGCCGGTGTTCGACACGGTGCGGGACGCCGTCGCCCAAACCGGAGCGAGTGCGTCCATCGTGTTCGTGCCGGCGCCATTTGCCAAGGACGCGGCGCTGGAGGCGATGGAGAACGGCATTCGGCTGTTGGTCATGATTCCCGAGCACATTCCGGTGCAGGACACGGTCGAGATTGTCACTCGCGCAGAGGACTTGGGGGTGTCGGTGATTGGACCCAACACCTTCGGGATCATCTCTCCCGGTGAGGGCACCAAGATGGGGATCATGCCCAACCATATCTACGCGCCGGGACCGGTTGGGGTGGTCGCCCGCTCCGGCACGTTGAGCTACGAAATAGCCTTTAGCCTGACCAACGCCGGATTGGGTCAAACCACCGTGGTGGGAATGGGGGGCGATCCGGTAGTCGGACAAACCTTTATCTCGGTCCTCAAACACTTCCAAGAAGACCCTGCGACACAGGCCGTGGTCATGGTGGGTGAAATTGGCGGCAGTGCCGAGGAGGAGGCCGCCGAGTACATCAAGGCGGCCTTTGCCAAACCGGTCGTGGCCTATCTGGCGGGCCGGGCGGCCCCTCCCGGGAAACGGATGGGCCACGCCGGGGCGATAATCGAACGGGGTCGGGGAACTTTGGAGAGCAAGGAACAGGCGTTGACCCAAGCCGGGGCGCGAGTGGTGACGATGCCCTGGGAAGTGGCGGAGGCCGTGGGCACGATGCTCTCGTAGCGGGGAGCGCAGAATGGCCAAAGGACCAGGGTGCGCAGGCGGCCCTGGTCCCGTCGGCACGGGGCAGGCATTTCACAAAAAAATCCGCTGTGCGAAAGCGGTTAAGCCATGCTATGATAGCATCGGTACAAAGGAATTTTACCGTGGTTTTCATAAGGCAGCCGTGCGGTGGACACAATTCCATTTGAGGTGGCATCACAATGCGGTTTCAGGTGGTTGGATTGAATCACACGAATTCACCGTTGGACATCCGGGAGAAGGTGAGTCTGCCGCCTGACCTGCTGGCGGAGGCGTACGATGATGCCCACGGGTTGGTGCATCATCAAGGCCTGGTTATCGTATCGACATGCCACCGAACGGAAATTTACGTGGCGGGCGCTGTCCCCCTGGGGGATGTGTTGGCCTGGTGGGAACGTGTGGTCGGGGTAGACCGGGGCGACTTCTCGGACTACCTGTACTGGTACCAAGACGACCAGGCGGTCTCCCATCTATTGCGGGTAGCCACGGGGCTGGATTCGATGGTGTTGGGAGAAACCCAGATTCTCGGACAAATTAAGGATGCCTATCAAATAGCCCACGGATTGGGCAAAGCCGGCCGGCTGCACCGGATTTTTGATTATGCGCTGAGGACCGGCAAGCGCGCCCACTCGGAAACCGGCATCAGCCATAATGCGTTGTCGATGGGCCATGCGGTGGTGGAACTGGCTCGCAATGTGTTCGGCGACATGCACAATCTGACAGCCCTGGTGATGGGAACCGGAGACATGGGCACGCTGGTGGCTCGCTACCTGGCCAGCGCGGGATTGGGGCGTTTGTTGGTAACCAACCGGACGCGGTCCAAGGCCGTGGCGCTGGCCGAAAAACTCGGCGGGCAAGTCATCGAGTTTGGGAGCTTGGAGGAGGCGTTGCGCCAATCCGATATCATTGTTTCTTCAACCAGCGCACGGGGTCTGGTGTTGTCGTACGAGATGGCCCGGTCCGCGTGGCGGGGGCAGGGTCAGCGCCTCCGCTTTCTGTTCGATATGGCGGTTCCGCGGGATATCGACCCGCGGATTATGTCGTTGGGCGCCGGGTTGTTTCTTTATGATGTGGATGACGTCAAAACCATCGTTCGGGCCAACTTGGCCCAACGCCAACGGGAAGTGACGAAAGTGGAGCGGATAATTCGGGAGGAACAGGACGATCTGACCGAAGAGTTGGGCGCCAGCCGAGTCGGTCCGGTGATTCAAAGACTGCGGGAAAAGGCCGAGTTGATCCGGCAGACCGAACTCGACAAGGCGCTGCATCGCCTGCCCAATCTGTCGGAAGCGGAGCGTACGGTGATCTCCGAGACGACGCGCCTGATCCTCAACAAGTTCTTGAATGATGCCATGGTCAGCATGCGGCAGTGGGGCGGGGACGACGCCAAAACGTCCTATATTGACGCCATTCGCGACCTGTTCCAGCTGGAAGACGGTACAACCGGCGAGTTCGGGCGGGATCTGGCCGTAGAAGGCGAATAAATCGCGACATTACGGAGGCGACTGTGGGGGCCGTTCTGATTTCGGTCGCGCTGTTGGGGTATTTCGCGGCTTCCGTGTTATACGTGGCCGGACTCTACGACCGCCAGTGGGAAAAATGGGCCAATATCGGGATGTTGGCGGGATTTGCCAGTCAAACCGCGTGGCTTATCGGGGTGTCATGGACAACCCGGGCTTTCCCGGCCCTAACCTTATATGAGTGGGTCGCTTTTTTTGTCTGGCTGACGGTCGGTTTATACGTAATCGGATGGCGTCGTCTCTTCCCGCGCCACGTCGGGGGATTTTTGTTTCCCATTCTGTTTGTGGTCTGGCTCTTGAGCCAAACCTTGTCGCAACGGGTGGGAACCGTGCCCGCCTCATTGACCGCGCCCTGGCTGGGCGTGCATATTGTGTTGGCCACGGCCGGTTACGTGGCGTTTTTGTTCTCCGCGGTCTTTGGCATCATGTATATTGAAAAGGAACGGGAATTAAAAGAGAAACGGGCGCGCCTGTTCTATTACCAGTTGCCGCCGCTTGACCTGATGGATGTCTACGGCGCCCGCTTGATTATGGTGGGAGTGCCGTTGCTGGCGGCAGCCATGGTTATGGGAGCGGTATGGGCTAAAACGGCGTGGGGCAGCTATTGGTCATGGAACGCGAAAGAGTTGTGGAGTCTGATCACCTTGGCGGTCTATCTTGGGTACTTGCTGGCACGATGGTTCGGGGGGTGGCGCGGACATCGCGCGGCGGTACTGGCCATGAGCGCGTTTTTGCTGGTGCTGGTCAACATCTTTGCGGTTAATCTGCTGTTTCATGGCGTGCACGACTATAATTTCTGAACCGAAGGGGATGCGAGGGTGGAGGATGTCCTTCGAATCGGCACGCGAGCCAGTGATTTGGCGATGGCGCAGGCCCGGCAGGTGGCGCTCGCTTTGAGCGAGGCTGGCTACCGGACCGAAATCGTGCCCATGGTGACCAAGGGCGACCAGATATTGGACCGGGCCCTCGACCAGATTAGCGGCAAGGGACTTTTCACCACGGAACTGGAAACGGCGCTGTTCGATGGCCGGGTGGATGTCGCGGTGCATTCGTTAAAGGACCTTCCCACGCAACCGGTGCCCGGGCTAATGGTGGCCGCTTACGCGCTGGCGGAGGATGGCCGGGATGTGCTCGTGGCCGATGGTGGCACGGTTTTGGCTAAACTGCCGGCGGGCGCCCCGATCGGCACGTCCAGTCTGCGGCGCACGGCCTTTTTGCGGAGTCTGCGACCGGATTTGGAGGTGGTGCCGGTGCGGGGCAATCTGAAAACCCGACTTGCTAAATGGCAGGCCCGGGAGGTATTCGGATTGGTGCTGGCGGCGGCGGGAATTCACCGCCTGGGCCTCCAGCAGGTGATAGCCGAGTACCTCTCTCCCCACGAATTCGTGCCGTCTCCCGGACAGGGCATTCTGGCGGTTGAGACCCGTGCCGACGATTCTGCGGCCGGTGCGCTGGCGGCGCGCCTGGACGACGCGGGATTGCGGCTGCGGGCGGTGGTGGAACGGACGGTGCTGGCCACCCTGGGCGGAGGATGCCAAATCCCGCTGGGGGTTTGGGCCGAAGTCCGGGGAGGAGAGATTGCGGTGACGGCACGGGTGATGGCGTTAGATGGGCAGCGGGGCATTGTGGTGACTGACCGGGCGGGCGCGGAGGCGGCCGAGCGGTTGGGGATGCGCGTGGGCCGCCAGTTGTTGGCGGCTGGCGCAGAACGTTTTATCACCGGGGTCTCGCAGCCATGAGCGGCACAGTTTATGTAATCGGGGCCGGTCCGGGGGAAAGCCGCTATCTTACGCGCCAGGCCCTGGAGGCGTTGGAGCGGTCGGAAGTGGTTTGGTATCCCGCCGAACTCGCCGGGCTCGCCCGCGATCTGGCCCCCGAGATTGCTTCCACCTGGCGTGTGGCGGAACCTGGCAGCTTAGCGGAGCAAATCTGGGCGCACGCCTCCCCTCCTGCGGGCGGTGTCGCCGTGCTGGTGCCGGGGACACCCGCTTTTTCCCCGGAGGCGGCTGCGGTCATCACCCGGCTGGTGGCGAAGGATTGGGAGTTTGAGGTGATTTCGGGGATCCCGCCCTGGGTGGCGGCTTTGGATCAGCTGGGCGTGGTCACGCGCCAAGCCGGGGTGGTGGATCTCGCCTGGGGTGAGGGCTGCCGAGCCAGATTTGGCTCCGGAGCCGCCTTGGCCCCAACCGCCGAAGACCCAGGCGGCCTCTGGATAGAACGGCCAGGCCTGGTCGGTCAAACCCTCTCCCATCGTCCGCTGGTTGCGGGCGCGGCATTGCAGGTGCTGCCGGAAGAGGTTCCGCACGTGGCCTGGTGCCGGCCCAAAGCCCTATCCGGGCGCGTGGTGATGTTGTTGCGGGCTGGGAGCAAGACGGTGCAGATGCGGAGATGGCTCGACGATTTGGGTGCGCAAACGCTATTGGCGCCGGTTTCCGTCATCAGCGATCCCGATAGCTGGCAAGAACTGGACCGTGCCCTCGATCGGGTGGATCGGTATGGGTGGTTGGTGTTGACCAGCGGCGAGGCGGTCCGCCGGTTCTTTCGACGCATGCGCAGCCGGAACATCGATATTCGCCGACTGCGCGCCCGGGTGGCGGCGGTCGGCCCCGAAACGGTTGCGGAATTGCGCCAGTATGGCGTGCGGGAAGATCTGGTGCCACCCGAGACCCATAGTCAGGAAGGCCTGATCACGGCGTTTCAAGCGGTGGCCTTGCTGGGGGAGGCGGTGCTGATGCCAGGCGGGTCGTTAAACCGTCCCGATTTGGCTCGTGCGCTGCGGGCTCAGGGCGCGCTGGTGGACGTGGCGGAGGTGTATCAAAACCGTTCGGTTCCCTTGTCGGACGAGGTCCGGGCGCTGCTTCGCAGCGGGCGGATCGATGCCGTGTTGTATCTGGCATCGTCGGCGGTGGAGGGTTTGATGGCGCAACTGGACGAGGACGAACGGAATCAGGTGCGCCGCACGGCCGCGTTCAGCATTGGCCCGCTGACCAGCCGCACGTTGGAGCGATTGGGGATCCCGGTGGCGGGGGAGCCGCCGCGACCGTCGATGAAATCCCTGGTCGAGGTCATGACCACCTATTTTTCCAAAGAGCGGAGCGTGTAAAGATGTTTCCCATCGATAGGCCACGACGGCTTAGGCGCACACCGGCTATTCGCGAGATGGTGCGAGAGACCGTCATTCGACCCAGCCAGCTGGTGTACCCGGTTTTTGTCAAACCGGGGTCGCTACACCGCGATCCCATCCGATCGATGCCGGGCATTTTTCAGTGGTCGGTCGACACCTTGGTGGAGCATGTGCAGGAGGTATATGCCAAAGGGGTAAACAGTTTTCTTTTGTTTGGCTTGCCGAGTGCAAAAGATGCGGTCGGATCGGAAGCCTATGATGAAAAGGGCATCGTGCAAGTCGCGCTGCGTCAACTCAAACAGGCTTTGCCGGATGCCGTCTTGATTGCGGATTTATGCCTGTGCGAGTACACCGACCACGGACACTGCGGGGTGCTGAGCGACGGCGCGGTGGATAACGACCAGACGCTTGACTTGCTGGCCCGGGCGGCGGTCGCGCAAGCGCGGGCCGGCGCGAGCCTGGTGGCGCCGTCGGACATGATGGACGGCCGCGTGGGCCGCATTCGCCAGGCGCTGGACGCCGCCGGCTTTGCCGAAGTGCCGATCATGGCCTATTCGGCCAAGTACGCATCCGGGTTTTACGGACCCTTTCGGGAGGCGGCCGACAACGCGCCCGCGTTTGGCGATCGCCGATCCTATCAAATGGATCCCGCAAATCGCGTGGAGGCAATCAGAGAAGTTCTGCTGGACATCGCGGAAGGGGCGGACCTGGTGATGGTAAAACCCGCGCTGCCCTACCTTGATGTTCTGCGTGAGGTGCGCAACGCGGTGACGGTGCCGGTAGCCGCGTATCAAGTGTCCGGCGAGTATGCCATGATAAAGGCGGCGGCGCAAGCGGGATGGCTCGACGAACGGCGAGTGGCGGAGGAGGCGCTTTTAGCCATTCGCCGCGCTGGCGCCGACATCATCCTGACGTATTATGCTCCCGAAGCGGCACAGTGGTTCGGCTAAGGCAGGAAACTGCCATGGTCGGGGCGAATTCTAGTAAGCCGGGATAACGCCCGGTGACGAAGGCTATGCTAGCGGCGCGTACCGGACTGAGGGAGAAAGGGGAGGATGGCATGCTGACCGAACCGCATCCCGCCCCAAAACAGGGACGGCCCCGCAACGAAGCAGTCGCCTTGTATGAGATGAATGCCGACGAGGTTTTTCGCGACACGGGTTGCGTGGTGATTGACTCCAGCCTGGGCTTGGTGCTGGAACCCGCACCCCGCAGGGACCACGTTGATCCGGCCGCGCATTAGCCACCGGCGCGCCACACCTGCCCTCTGCCGGCGGGTGTGGCGTTTGTCCGCCGTGCTTGATGGTCAAGTGTCCATAGCAACCGAAGGGGATGGGGTGTGGAAAAGAACCTGAATGCCGCGCTGCGCCGGCTTCCGGCGGTGCAGACAATCTTACGGGCGATGGAAGAGCCCTGGCCAACGGCCCGGCTTTGGGTACACCGGGCGGTGCAGGACGTGTTGGCTGACGCCAGGCGGAGCGTCCGGGAAGGAGAGGCCGTGCCCGTTTTGGGGGTGCTGCTCTCTCGAGTGCGCCAGCGGGCGCTGCAGTTGGCCGAGTCCAATTTGCGGCCGGTGTTGAACGCTACCGGCGTAATCATTCATACCAATTTAGGACGGTCGCCGCTGCCGCTGGAGATGATGCGCCAGGTGGCGGAAGTCTCCGGCCAATATTCGACGTTGGAGTACCGGCTGGAGGAGGGGCGCCGTGGCTCCCGTCATGAACTGGTTCAAGAGTTGCTCGCGGAACTGACCGGGGCCGAGGCGGCGATGGTGGTGAACAACAACGCCGCGGCGGTGCTGTTGGCTTTGGCCGGTTTGGCGCGGGGCCGCGAAGTCGTGGTGTCGCGCGGAGAATTGGTGGAAATTGGCGGATCGTTTCGCATCCCCGAGGTGATGGCGCTTTCCGGCGCGATCCTGCGCGAGGTGGGAGCCACCAACAAGACGCACGCACGGGACTACGAATCGGCGATTTCGGCGGAAACCGGCCTGTTGTTGAAGGTGCACCAATCCAATTTCCGCATGATCGGCTTCGCCCAGGTGGTGAGCACCCCGGACTTGGTGACGATTGGGAGGCGTCACCGGATCCCGGTAATGGAAGATTTGGGCAGTGGAGTTTTGGTGCCGCTGTCGCTTGACGGCTATGAAGAGCCTACGGTCCAGCAAGTGGTGGCCGCCGGGGTGGACGTGGTGACCTTTTCCGGAGACAAGCTGCTGGGAGGCCCGCAAGCGGGGGTGTTGGTGGGCCGTCAGGAACTGATTGCGGAGCTTAAGAGATATCCGTTGGCGCGTGCCGTGCGGGTGGATAAAATGACCTTGGCCGCGTTGGAATTGACAGCGCGCTGGTACTTGGAAGGCCGTGGCGACGAGTTGCCGCTCTGGATGATGATTCGCCAGCCGGTGGAAGTCATTCGTGGGCGGGCGGAAAGGGTGCTGGCGGAGTTGCGGTCCCGCACCGCTGCGCAGGCTGAGTGGGGCCTTAAGCCGGACTGGTCGGAAATCGGGGGAGGGTCGATGCCCGGAACCCGGCTTCCCACCGTGGTGATGACCCTGTCGGCAGCCGATCCCGACCAGGTGCTGCGGTGGGAACGGGCGCTGCGCGCGGGGACCATGCCGGTGGTAGCCCGGATTAGCCACGGAGTGATATTATTTGATCTGCGCACAATTTTCGATAGTCAAGAATCTATTTTGGTTGATAGTATAGTAAAGGCAGTCGGGTCGGCGACGGATGCCGCAGCCCGGGGAGACGAACGAGATGGACGTGGTGGAGGAGGGGGGAGCGCACCGTGAAGATTTTAGTGATGGTCAAGCAAGTGCCGGACACGGCGACACGCATACGCATTAACTCGGACGGCACCGGCATCGCGACGGACGGGATCAAGTGGATCATCAACCCATACGACGAATTTGCGCTGGAAGAAGCGTTGCGATTACGCGAAAAGTTTGGCGGCGAGGTCGTGGCGGTGGCATTAGGCCCGTCCCGCGTGGAGGAAGCCATTCGCCAAAGTCTGGCGATGGGCGCGGACCGCGCGGTCCATATCAAGACCGAGGCGGAGCTGGATGCTTCCTTAGTCGCCGAGGCGTTGGGCGCGGTGGCCCGCGAGGAAGGCTTTGACCTGATCTTGACCGGTAAGCAGGCGGTGGATGACGATGCCGCGCAGGTGGGCGCCCGCCTAGCGGTGGTGTTGGGGGTGCCGCAAGTCACGGTGGTGCTTAAGCTGGAAGTCGATGCGGAGAGTCGCCGGGTGCGTGCCGAACGGGAATTGGAAGGGGCCAGCGAAATGGTCGAAGCTCCTTTGCCGGCGGTGCTAACGGCGCAACGCGGGCTCAACGAACCGCGTTACCCAACCTTGCCGAACATCATGAAGGCAAAACGAAAACCCGTGACGGTTAAAACCCTGGAGGAGTTGGGTGTTGGCACCGTTTTACAAGCGCGGGTGATGGCACTGACCCTTCCTTCCGAACGGCCCGCCGGCCGGATTCTGGAGGGCGAGCCGGAAGAGACGGTCCGGGAATTGGTCCGTTTGTTGCACGAAGAGGCGAAGGTGCTGTAAGGAGGCGACAGGATTGGCAGACGGGATTCTGGTGGTATTGGAGCAAGCGGGCGGCAAGGTTCGCCGGGTCGCGTACGAAATGTTGTCGCTGGCGCAATCCTTAGCGCCCGGGAAGGTTTCTGCGCTCACCTTCGGGCCCGACGCCGAGGCGACCCGCGACGGATTGGGCCGTTATGGAGCGGACCAAACCGTGTTTTTTGGCGGTGACGCCTTTGCGCGCTACAGTTCCGACGGGTTCGGATTGGCCGTGGCGCATGCTATTGACCAGGTGGATCCAACCGCCGTGTTTTTTCCGGCTACGGCTTGGGGCAAAGATTTGGCACCCCGCGTGGCGGCTTTGATTCAGGCCGGGCTGGCCACGGATTGCACGGAGGTGCTGCCCGCCAGCGACGGGCGATATGAAGCGGTCCGCCCGGTCTATGCCGGCAAAGCTTTGGCGCGGGTGGCGATTGATACCCCGCGCCAGCTATTTTCTATTCGGCCCAATATTCATAAACCCGTGGAAACGGAACGGGCGGCGACTCCGCTAGCCGTCGATCCCCAGGTTGATCCCGCCGAGTTCCAAGCCGTTGTGACCGAAGTGCGGCAAAGCCAGGGCGGGCAACTGGAGTTGACCGAGGCGGAAATTATCGTATCGGGCGGCCGCGGCATTAAGGCGCCGGACAACTACAGAATTTTGGATGATCTCGCCGCGGTGCTGGGTGCGGCCACCGGATCGTCCCGGCCGCTCGCCGATGAGGGATGGGTTCCGCATTCCTACCATATTGGTCAGACCGGGAAAGTGGTGAGCCCCACCATCTATTTTGCCATCGGGATTTCAGGGGCGATTCAGCATCTGGCGGGCATTTCGGGATCGAAATACATTGTGGCGATAAACAACGACAAAGACGCGCCGATCTTCAAAGCCGCCAATTATGGCATTGTCGGCGATTTGTTCAAAGTGGTGCCGGCGTTGACCCGGGAAATTCAGGCGCTTAAAGCCAACGAGTAGGACTTCCCCCCCCGGGAGCGGCGAAAGCCGCTCCTTTTTGTGTGCCGGGGGTGGACTTTGCGGAAAATGTGCGAGCGGATTGGCGTTGGCCAGGCGGGTGCCTGGGCTGTTACCGCGACCCCCGGCACATAACCGGTCCTTGCCCTCATACATATGAGTAAAGACGGACAGGGGGGCGGATTCCGTGAAGCGGCCGATCACGGTGGTCTTGTTGCTAAGTTTTGCCTTGGCGGAGTTGTATTTTGGCAAAGGGACGGTGCCGTCCCCGCCGCCGCTCGCCTGGATGCGGCTGGCGCCCCATCCGGCACAGGCACTGGTGGTCCGGCAAGGGACTTACCGTTTGGTGACATCACACCACTCGTATGCGTTGGCGGTAGGCAGGCGCAGCGTGACGGCGCGGCCCGGGTCGCTGAAATGGATCGATGTGCCCGAACCATCGGGCCAGGGCGTGTGGCGGCTGGCGGTGGGGCATGACCAGGTTGCCCTGGCGGGAGCGGATGACACCGTGTACCCGGCTCCTAATGGTAAATCCGTGATCTGGCGCGATCCCGGGACGGGTTTGCTTTATCGAGCCAGGTCGGGGGAACCACCCCGCCTGGGGTCCGCACAGATGACCGCAGTGAGTGACATATTGTGGGCTGCCAACAGCCGGCAGGTGGTTTTGGCAGGAAATGGCCCGCAGGGTTACGGCCTTTATTTGTGGACGCAAGGTCGTCAACCGATGCCGGTAAATTTGCACCTCTCCACCCGTTTACCGGTGGTTGGGTTGGGGTTTGGGCCGCACCAGAGCCTTTTGGCGGCGTTCAATGATGGTCGGCTTTGGTGGCAAGGGCACGGAATGGTGCCGCTTGGGCCATTGCGCCCGCTAGCTTTGGACACCGGGCAACCCAGCGTGTTGGGGATTGGCGCCGGGCGTGCGGTGTTCTGGCATGACGGGAAACAAGCCCGATTCTTGCGCATCGATGCCAAGTGGCTGGGACACGCGTGTTTTTCACCAAATGGCCAGAGGGGAGCGGTGTTGGTGCGAAATGACCAGGGAAGCCAGGCTTTGCAGGTGTATGCGATGGGGTCGCAGGTGACGGTGCCGTTGCCGTTTGGTCGGAAAACCCCTTGCCGGTTGCTGGGATTTGCTGGCCCCCACTGGGTGCTCCTCAGTGTCATGTCGGGTCCGCACCGAGGAACCTATGCACACCGGCTTTCATAAACGAAAGTCGACCAGACTTCATGGGATAGGCAGAAGTGTTTGGTGCTGATCCACCTAACGTTTGTAAGGTACAGGGTGGAATGCTGGGCGATAGGTGACTCCCCCAAAAATTGCTTTCCCAGGCGGCATGGCCGCGCGCCCCCCCCCATGAAAAACGGGTGCGTCGAAGTCTTCCCCGCGCTCGCCCGGGGAGGTCGGTTTCTCCGTGGATTGGCGAGGCGGTGAATGAGTGTGACCCGGAGGGCCAGGGAGGTCTCGCATTGCGGACTTTATGCCGAACCCCCGGGACAGGCAGTGTGTGCCATAAAACACGCCGCACCGCTGCCTGACACCATGGTGAGGTGGGCCCCGCGTTTTGCGTTGTGAGCCGTTTCCGCCGTGCTGAACCCGTTGGTAGGTCAGGGTTTGTGGGCCCCCCGCAGAACAGTTTCCCCATCGGCGGACGAAGGCTCGCGGGTTTCCGGCACCCGGTCGGGCGATTGGCGCCGATTTGACCCCACCGGGGGGGCGGTCTTCGAAAATACCGGAAACCGACGAAGCCTGGATGCGGCGGCCATCACCGCGCTGTTCGACCAGCTGGGGAATCCCTGCGCGAGATCCTCCTCGTGTTCGGCGAGCGGTGGGCAGTGGACGGCAAGGCGATCCCGTCGTGGGTGAACCGGCCCAATCCCGCCGCGGTGCCCGCCGGGCGGCGGAATGGAATGGCGACGCGGACTGTTGTGGCCGCAAGGAGTATTGGGGCGGGCGCCAGGACGGCGCCGCGGAGTTGCTCATGGTGTCATTAACCCGTCCATCGCCGATATCCGCCAGGCTTGGCCCTTGCTCGAGCCGGTTTACGACCATCCGGAGCGGCTGGACCGCACGGAGGTGCTGACGGCGGACCGCGGCCACGACGATACGCAGATCCGCAGCGCCGGGACCTCTATCAGAATAAGCCCGTCATCGCCATCCGGAACCGGTGGAAGGATTCCGATGCGACATACCTCTGCCGCAACCAGTGCCATCGTGACCTAAAACTGCCAGGGCCCGGTCTTCTGTTGTGATCCCCGGACGGGGCCCGTCGGCGAGATGGCGAACGGCGGGTTCGAGGCCGCCCGCTACCGGTGTCCCGCCCGCTCAGCGGGCGGCAGGTGTGCGGGTGCTGAACAGTACCCCGGGGTCCGCGGGGATCCCGCATTCCCCTCGATGCGGATCGGCGTGTTTACCGCCATCGAGCGGACGCGTGATAAATGGAAGCCGGAATACGATCGGCGGACGGCGATCCAACGGGTCAACAGCCACTGGGACGTCTCGTTTGGCTTCGCCTGGCACCCGCATGCTCGGCATGGCACTCGGACGCATCCGGCAGCAACATCGCGAACTCCTCCGTAGTTTAGTCCGCAGCGCTTAGGCGCTGCGCCAGACCACGCCCAAACTTCATAAAATGCCGGGAACACCCCAGAATCCCGCAGGGCGTGCTCATGACGCCTTCCGTTAAAGGGGTAATTCATGCCATCTGGCTTTTTCGGATGGACCAACGAGGGACGCGACCAAGGAGCTTGGCTCCGCGCGAAATTGCCCGGCTACAGCCAGCCGAAATGCCACAGCGCAAAGCTCGTTTCGTTGCTCCCCTTTTCATTTGTGACCCGGCATGGTAGAATAACCGATGTGGCTTTGATGCGCGAGAAGGAATAAGCGGAAATTGACAGCCGAAACGGCTATCACGTATACTGTTTATTGCGCATGGTAAGCTGTGGGAGACTGGGCGAATAGCTCAGTGGTAGAGCACCTGCCTTACAAGCAGGGGGTCACAGGTTCGAGACCTGTTTCGCCCACCACAACAGCTGTTGTTGTTACGCGGAGGCGTGGTGTAGTTGGCCCAACACGCATGCCTGTCACGCATGAGATCGCGGGTTCGAATCCCGTCGCCTCCGCCATGAACATGCCGCGGTAGCTCAGTCGGTAGAGCAGAGGACTGAAAATCCTCGTGTCGGCGGTTCGATTCCGCCCTGCGGCACCACTTCTTTAATCCCCATTCGCGGGCGGGGAGTTTTGTCGTGCACACCCCAGCGACAATGCTTAAAACTGTTGTAGTGACGCGCTTTCTGACGCGATGGCGGATCCATTTTGACGGCCGCGTGCAGGGCCACACCCAGGTCAGCCCACATTGCCCATGGTGCTCTGTGGCCCAATGTGACATGAGGACAGATTTCGGCGTCACCACGAGGCGTCACCAGCAGATGTCAAAAACTACGTTAGTGGCAGTTTCGTATACAAGTGGGGGATGGCCGGCGCACATTTGTCCCCTGAGCAATCTGTCCCCATCTGGAAACAGGTGATTCGGCTAGGGTCATCTTCGTCTGTATTGACAGCCCGGTATAGTAGGAGAGTCAGAGGTGGTCCTTCGAGCGTCATCCGAGTTACGTGTCCCATAATTTACTAAGCGAGCACGCACGGGGGGCTAATCGAATGGCGCAAATTGGGCCGTAGACGGAGAAGCTAACCGAACCGACTTTCGGGTCGCCGTCGGTTCGGTCGACTTGACTTTGCTCATGCCCGTCCCCTTTGCTACGGCTTAAGCCGCCGAACGGATTGAGGGCCCGATGGATGGGCGGGTGGAATGGGGCTTGACGGTGGGCCCATGCGGGATAACGCACTCCCGGACCAGTAACGCGCAGCGGTTCAACCAAAGGGTCCGCCCAGACCGCGCACGCCCCGTTGGGGTAGCCACGCTAATCTTTCAGTACGCATGTATGGTGCCCTCTCCGTAGTATAATGAGTAAGAAGTCCTTACTGGGAGGGTGCCATGGATACGGCCCGAGTGACCACCAAAGGGCAAATCACGATCCCCCAGCGAGTCCGGGAGCAGATGGGCATCCAAACCGGAGACGTGCTCGCCTTTGTTGGGCAGGAGGACGGGACGGTGGTTGTGCAAAAACTTCGTCTGCCGGATGCGGGTGACGTTCAGGAGCGTTTTGCGCCCACGACCACAGCCGAAAATATCACGGAAGAAGATGTGGTGCGGTGGGTCAAGGAAGTGCGGGCTCAACAGTTCACGGGACGGGATCCTGGCCGGTCGCAGCGATCGCGTGAAGAATGAATGCTGTGGGGTGCGCTGACCTAGTGACTTAGATGCGGTTGTTAAGTTAACGCGCTCAGGATCAGGCGAGGCTGGTGATGCCATGACGTCAGTGTCGCAAACGGGGGTGATGATATGGCCGTCAACAAAGATACGCTCCATCGGCTCATTGACCGTCTCGACGAGCCCACCGATATTGAGACGGTGTATGCCGTGGTGAAATCGCTGGTCGAGCACGACGATCAAGCCTGGTATTGGACCGAACCCTGGCAACAGGGTGAACAAGAGGCCGATGCGGACAAAGTCGCCGGTCGCGTTAGCCGACGGTACACCTCGGCAACGGAGTTCATGAAGGACCTCATGCAGGAACCCCCGGACGAACCCCGGTGAAGCTCCAGCGGTCTGCCCGTTTCACCAAACAGTTTCAACGC
>JAJZZA010000026.1 GCA_021797825.1 Bacillota bacterium
GATTCGGGTATGTGGGCACCAGTATGGAGGCGAGTAGGTAGAACGCGGCCTTGAGGCTTGGCCGTCATGGCGAGTTTCTCTTGGGCCGCGAACCCCTTCAGAACCGGACGTGCGCAATTAACGCATCCGGCTCCCCAAAACACTCACCCTTAATTTTCCTGTGCGTTGCGTCACCTGCGGCGATGGGAGGTGGAACCACGGTGTCACGGCCCAATCTGTCCATGCTCGGGGGCTGCGCTGACTGCGTCGACGAAGCGATTGCCACCACGCACGATGAATCGCCTGGCGGACCCGCGTCAGCACCGGTATCGCGGTGCCATACCCAAAATACTGGGATAACCCGCGAAGCCGTTGGGTCAGTTCCTGCTGCTAAAGCGCGGGTGGCGCGTGGCGATGGGCCTGCATCCACTGTTTCGTCGCGACATAGAATTTCCGAACGCTCTTCGGTGTCGGGATTCGGACGAGCCGAAAATTTCCCTTAGATGTTAGCCTATTCCATGGACACCGTGAACTCGGGGATGATACGCGAATTCCCATCGAGGTGCACACGATGGCAACACAATATGATGCGGCGTTTAAAGCACAAGCGGTGCCATGGGTCACAGAACGAACGAAGCCGATTGCTGAAGTGGCCCGCGATTGAGGCATTCCGGACACGACGTTGCACCAAGGGGTGACCCATGGGCGACAACATCCCGACCGCCCGTTTGTCGGGAGTGGCACACGCCGGCCGGGTGACCAGGAGGTTCGCGATTTACAGCGGCGGATACGGGATTGGGAAGAGGAAAATGCGATCGTAAAAAAAGCGATGCGCCTCGTCGCTAACGATCGGAAGTAACATAGGCGTTCATCCATGCACACCGCCATGGCGGCCCGAGCCGATAATCCGCATTGACTGGGGACGATGACGTCGACTGCGGCGCCTAGGATGACTTCTTTGTGCCGCACGATTTTTCCGATGCCGACCCGCAGGCGGGCAACCGATCCATCCGGATTGAAATCGTGACGCCACACGATATGGGGATCAAAATCCGAGATATCCTCAGGAGGCAACCATTTCACGCCGACCGCAAACGAGTGGTTGGGAGCCACCCGGGTGACGACGGTGGGCCACAAGCACACAAAGGATGCATCGAGGAAGCGTTGCGCGTCGTCTCCCTCCAAAACGAGGGGCGTTTCAGGCTTGTGGAAAGATGCCATCGGAAGTGCCCTCCTTATCCATTTGCCACGATCCCCCGGCATAGCCGCTCATCGCGGCTGTGCCGGGGGGCGCATAGGGATGCCTGCGGCCCCGTGAGGCCCGGCGGGTTAGGATTCCCCGCCGGGCTCTAAGGGGGGCGAGCTAGTCAAAGACTGGCCGCATCGGGTGCAAAAGCGCGTGTGGGGTGGATTGGTCTGGCCACACGCGCAGGGGATCCGGGTGCGTTGCCGCTGCCGCCCTCTCAACACACCCCAAAGCGCCAGCGCCACGGCCGCGAGGCTGGCGCCGCCGACCTCCGCCACATGGACCCAGCGCAACGTGTGCCATGTGGCCGAACCGGTCCAGACGTAGGCCCTGAGGGCGCTCGTATGCTGATTCAGGCGGCCTAGGAGCGGCAGCGACCAGGGGGACGCCGCCAGCGTGACCGCGCCATTCCAGCCATGAGCCGTATGCAGGCCGACAGAGGACCATGCAGACGGCAAAAGCCAGCCGTGGGCCGGCAAAAAGGTCCAGATGGCGGTATGGCGTTGCCACCAAAACGTGGAGGACACCGCGGCGGTAAAAAGCCGCAGGGTCCCCCATGGTGCATGCAGGCCGGGTGTAAGGGTCAAAGCCGCGGACCAAGTGGGCGCCCCATGGCTGAGGTACTCGTGGGCCTGCGGATCGGTAACGTGCCACCAGGCGCGAATGGCGCGGCGCTGGGCCGCGGAAAAGCGCATCGTCCAGGTGCCGGTGAACCGCGGGTGGGGGCCCAAGTCCGGCTGGAGCGTCAGCCGATAGACCGGAGGAACCCACGTGACGCCGAAGTCCGGCGCTTGGCCTAACTGGTTCGTGACAGCAGCATAGGACGGCTGGCCGGAAGGCACCGTCCACGGCACGATAAGCGTATCAGTGCTGGCGCTGCTTTGCCAGTCCCCGGCTTGGCTGTTGCCGGCATTTTGGAGCGCTTGGGTGACCCAGTGCCACTGGTAGCCTGAGCCGTTGTCCGGATCGTGGATGGTGTACGTGTAGGCCCACGGCACGCCGGAATCCTGCATGGTCACCGGCTGAAAATGGCGGGCGCCGGTGGCCGCTTGCAAGATCTGATTCAGCTGCCGAATCGAGCGAAAATGATCCGTGATGGTCCAGACCTCTTGGCCGTTGTGGACCACAGGTCCGCTCACCGTGGCGCCAGGAGGCGCATGGTGTTGGAGCAACGCCGTCACTTGCGCGAGGCTCAGGCCGCCGTTGCTTTGGATGTCGCTGGCGGTATCCGAGCCGGTCCAGACGATCGTGCCAGACCCGTTCGGCGCAATGGTGGTCTGGACCGCGGTGGTGGCGCCGCACCCGGCAAGACCGAGTGCGAGCAAGCCGCCGCCTAGAAGCCAGGTCCAGCGATGACTCTCGGGACCGGAGAGGTCCAGCCCGTCAACTCCGCCAATTGCGGTTGCCGGTCCCGTTGTTGCGGATGGTCCGCCGGCAGCGGCAAGTCCCCATAAATCGTCCGCCGCGCCAAGGCATCGGGGCCAAAGCCTAAACTGATGGTCAAGCTGCCTTGGTCAACGGCCAATCAGCAATTCCCTGCCATCGCCAGTCCCCATCCGAGGTAGGCCACGGTGGCCGTCTTCCCCACGCCGTCCTGCTGATTGATCAGCGCAAGGCCCCGCGGGCCTTAGCTTGACCCCGCCGATTTGCCCTAGCCCGCGGACTCGTCCGCCAACTCGCGCAGAATCAACCCGGGCGTCTTTTCGAGAAGACGGTCCAAGGTCCGCAGGTCCTCTGCCAACACGACATGACGTCCATCTGCGTCGCGAATCAGGCGCGCACGGTCAAAGCGCCCGATCTCGGGATCCGGCCCGCTGGCGATACGGCGAGCCACCGTATACGGCAGCGTACGGAGCGTAATGTCCACCCCATATTCCTGCTGCATGCGATAGCTGAGAACGTCAAATTGCAAGGATCCGACAACGCCCAGGTACACCTCCGGTCCATCCTCAAGCGGAAGAAACCGCTGAATCAGCCCCTCCTCGGTCAATTCCCTGATCCCGCGCTGAAATTGTTTGTGCTTTAGCGTATACTTCAACTCCACCTCGGCAAAGATTTCCGGGGTGAACCGCGGGAATGCCGCAAATGTGATGCCAGGCCGAACCGTCAAAGTGTCGCCAATACGAAACAGCCCATTGTCGTGCAAGCCAATGATGTCGCCCGGGTAAGCCGTTTCCACAATCGTGCGGTCCTGAGCCAGAAATTGCTGGGGTTGATTCAGCCGGATGCTGCGTCCGCTTCGCGGATGCAGGACCGTCATGCCCCGTTCAAACATTCCGGACACCACCCGCACGAATGCCACCCGGTCGCGATGGGCCGGATTCATGTTGGCTTGAATTTTAAAGACAAACCCGGAAAAATCGGCCTGCTCGGGACGCACCTCCCCGTCGGCAGTTGCGCGCGGCATCGGCCCGGCGCTTAGCCCAAGAAATCCGCGCAAGAATGTCTCGACGCCAAAATTGGCCATCGCCGACCCAAAAAAGACGGGGCTCAGCAGTCCGGATTGCACCGCCTCGTCATCCCAGGGTTCGGCCGCGCCATTCAGCAACGCCTCGGCTTCCGCCAGCGTGGCGCGATGATCGTCCGCCAACTCCGCTTCCCGGGCCGGAATCCGCCTACTGCTTCGCGTAGTGCGCTGAAATGTTTCAAATGAACCCTCGTCGCGGTGGTAGAGCCCTTGAAACTGCGCTCCGGAACCAATCGGCCAGTTTATCGGATAGGTCAGCAGGTCCAATTGCCGTTCAATGTCGGCCATCAATTCCCACGGATCTTTGCTTTCCCGGTCAAGCTTATTGACGAAAGTCACCACCGGCACAGCCCGCCGCCGGCAGACCTGATAGAGTTTGCGAGTCTGCGCTTGCACCCCTTTCGCCCCGTCGATCACCATCACGGCGCTATCGGCCGCCATCAACGTTCGATACGTGTCTTCCCCAAAGTCCTGGTGACCCGGAGTGTCCAACAAATTGACCCGATACCCCTCGAAGGGGAACTGGAGCACTGTCGTCGTCACCGAAATCCCGCGTTGCCGCTCAATTTCCATCCAGTCTGAGCGCGCATGGGCTTGCGCCCGCCGGGCCTTCACCGCCCCGGCTTCCCGAATCGCGCCCCCGAATAGCAACAGTTTTTCGGTTAGGGTGGTCTTGCCGGCGTCTGGATGCGAAATGATGGCGAACGTGCGGCCGCGGGCCACCTCCGTCTGCCAATCGCTTGCTGCCAATGATGCCCCTCTTTCCGTCCTGAGATAGCCTTGCCTGTCATTATATCACGGTCCCGATCGGCACCCCGCCCGAATTGCGCTAGAATAAGGAACGGAAGACCGCTAGCCGACTCGGGGCGATGGCCCTGAGACGAGGCTCACGAACGAGGTGAAGGCATTTGAACAATCACGATCCATTTTCCGCGCGCGTCGATACCATTTTTGAGGGCCGTCCCGTCACTTACTGGCAACTCGATGCGCTAGACTCCATCAACGGCGGCCGCACCCGCCGGTTGCCGTTTTCAATTAAGATCTTGCTCGAATCCCTCCTCCGTCAGCTCGACCACTATCAAATCACGGCGCAGGATGTCCAATCCTTGGCGGCCTGGTCGCCATCCCGCGAGACGTCCCGCGAGATCCCATTCAAGCCGGCCCGCGTCGTCCTGCAGGATTTCACCGGAGTCCCGGCGGTGGTCGATTTGGCCGCCATGCGGGCGGTGATGGCGCGCCTGGGCGGCGATCCGGAACGGATTAACCCGGTCGTGCCAGTCGATTTGGTGATTGACCACAGCGTCCAGGTCGACGCCTTTGGCAATCCCGCCGCGCTTGAATTCAACATGGACCAAGAATTTTCCCGCAATCGGGAACGGTACCGGTTTTTGAACTGGGCGCAGACCTCCTTCTCCAATTTCCGGGTGGTGCCGCCCGACACCGGCATCGTCCACCAAGTCAATCTCGAATATCTAGCTTCCGTGGTCGCAACCCGAACCCAGGCCGACGGCCGCACCATCCTCTTCCCAGACTCCGTGGTGGGCACCGACTCGCACACCACCATGGTTAACGGCCTCGGCGTCCTAGGCTGGGGCGTCGGCGGAATTGAGGCCGAAGCCAACATGCTGGGACAACCTTTGTCCTTTCTCACCCCGGAAGTCGTCGGCGTCAAGCTTACCGGTCAGCTTCGCGAGGGAGTCACCGCCACCGATTTGGCGCTGACCGTCACGCAATTGCTGCGTCATCACGGCGTCGTCGGCAAGTTTGTCGAGTTTTTCGGACCCGGCGTCGGCGCCATGTCCCTGGCCGATCGGACGACGGTGGCTAACATGGCTCCCGAGTATGGGGCGACCATGGGCTTTTTCCCGGTGGACGCGGAGACTCTTCGCTACTTGGCGCAAACCGGTCGTAGCGCTGACCAGGTCCGTCTGGTCCACTGGTACTTAACCCAACAAGGGCTCTTTCGCCACGACGATACGCCCGACCCGGATTTTTCGACAGTCATCCCCTTGCCGTTGGAAACCATCGAACCCAGCCTGGCTGGTCCCAAGCGTCCTCAGGATCGGGTGCCGCTGGGCAAAATGCAAGAGACGTTTAACGCGGCGTTGACCGCCCCGCTGGCTTCCCGGGGCTTTGGACTAGACCCCCGGACGGTGGCCCGGCAAGCGCCGGTCGTCTTCCCGGATGGCGGCCAAACCTCCATTGGCCACGGCGCCGTCGTCATCGCCGCCATCACCAGTTGCACCAACACCTCCAACCCGTCCGTCATGATAGCGGCTGGACTCCTCGCCAAAAAGGCCGTGCAGCGCGGCCTCAGCACCCCGCGTTTCGTAAAAACCAGTTTGGCTCCGGGTTCGCGCGTCGTCACCGCCTACCTCGCGGCGGTCGGTTTGTTGCCCTATTTGGAGCAACTGGGGTTTGACGTGGTCGGATACGGCTGCACCACCTGTATCGGCAACAGTGGGCCTCTGCCCGACGCCGTCGCCGAGGCCATTTCCCAGAACGACCTCACCGTGGCCGCCGTCTTAAGCGGAAACCGCAACTTCGAGGGTCGCGTCCATGCGCTGGTCAAGGCCAACTACCTGGCATCTCCCCCCTTAGTGGTCGCCTACGCCCTGGCTGGCACTGTCGACATCGATCTGGCCACCCAGCCGATTGGCGTGGGGCGCGACGGTCAACCCGTCTACCTGCGCGATATTTGGCCCAGTTCCGCGGAAATCGGCCAGGCCCTGGCCGAAGCCGTGCGTCCGGAACTTTATCTGCACGAGTATTCCGCGGTCTTAACCGCCAATCCCCGCTGGAACCAGTTGTCCGCCCCCAACGGCCATCTCTACGCCTGGGACCCCGGTTCCACCTACATTCAAGAACCCCCGTTTTTTGCCGAGTGGACGCCCGGCCACGAACGCATTGCATCCATTCGCAACGCCCGGGTACTGGCCATGTTCGGCGACTCGGTTACCACCGACCACATTTCTCCGGCTGGCAATATTCCGGTCAGCAGTCCTGCCGGCCAATATCTGGTCGCGCATGGCGTATCCCCCCAGGACTTTAACTCCTACGGCTCACGCCGCGGCAACCACGAGGTGATGATGCGCGGTACCTTTGCCAATATTCGCATCCATAACCTCTTGCTGCCGGGCACCGAAGGGGGTATCACGCTCCATTGGCCCGACCGCCAGACGGGCTCCATCTACGATGTAGCCATGCGCTACCTAGCGGAGCAGGTGCCCTTGGTCATTCTCGCGGGCAAAGAATACGGCACCGGCAGTTCGCGCGATTGGGCGGCCAAGGGCACCACGTTGCTGGGGGTCAAAGCCGTAATTGCCGAGAGTTTCGAGCGCATTCACCGTAGCAATTTGGTGGGTATGGGCGTACTCCCGCTCGAGTTCCAGGCGGGCACCTCGGCATCCAGCCTGGGCCTAACGGGTGAAGAAGTGATTGATATTCCTCTGGAAAACAATCTGCGCCCGCAACAGTCACTCACCGTCACCGCTCATCGTCCCGATGGGTCGCAGATTGCCTTTCAAGTTCTGGCGCGCATCGATACCCCGGTTGACCTTGATTATTTCCGGCAAGGGGGAATCCTCCCCACCGTGCTGGGCCACCTCCTGCAATCCGCCCGGTAACCGTGCCGCCGACACCCCGAAGGGACTCTGCCGGTCAGGCACAGTCCCTTCGGCTGATGTGGCCCGAACCGCTCCGGGCCGGGGCCGACTACACGCCATGATTGCCGTCGGAAGAGCACTCCGCGCAAACGCCGTGTAGTTCCACTTGGTGAAATTCCACCTGATACCCGCCGCCCCGACTCATTGCGGCCAGTGCCGCATTGAGTCCGCACTCATAGATATCCACCACCTGTCCGCACACCGAGCAGACCAAATGGTCATGATGCGGACGGAACGGTTCGACCAATTCATATCCAACCGTTTGGTGGCCGATCAGGGTGGGATGCGCCACGCTGAGCGCCACGAACGCCTCCATTACCCGATAGACGGTCGTCAGATTGAGCCCGTCTTCGGTTAATTCGTCGGCCAGCGTCTGAATCGTCACCGGGGCCGCATGGCTTTGCAGCGCGCGAAATACCCGCAACCGCCCCGGAGTGACTCGAAACTGGGCATCGCGCAGGCGCTGACGCAAGATGTCCTCTCCCGAAACCTCCGCCTGATGGGTCATGAGGGTTGTTGACCTCCTGTTCCGCCCGCGCCGCACACGGGACAATTAGGTAAGCTGGCTGGTTTCCGTGCCGGGCGACCCCGGACCAAACAGGCGGAGCGCTTCGCGGCGGCTCTTGACAAACGCCCACCCGGCAATGCCGAACAGCGCCACCACGGCTAGGAAAAAGCCGGCGCCGATGGTGTGCAGATTATGCACATGCAGCGGGGTGGTTACCGCCAGTGAGGCCACCAGGCTGGGCCACGCCAGTCCCGCCGCCGCCACCGCCACAAAGGCAATCCCGCCGCCCGCCAGTGTGCGTCCGCTCACCGTCCGGGCCACATAGGCCCGCGCCTTGTCCGACAGGTGACGTCGTGCCATCCAGGCGCCGAACACGCCCCCCAGCACAATTTGCATCAACATAGTGCCCAACCCGAACAGGGCTCCAGGCAACCATCCCAACCAGGGAGACGGCATCGCTGGCGAGAGCACCGTATAAATGATGGTGGCAAAGGCTCCCACGCCCCATCCCGCGATGAATCCGTGCAGGAGCGGCAGCCATCGCGTGGAATCTTTCGCTTTAGGCACCCGGCCGCCCAACTCCCAGCGGGCCGCTCGTCCGCGCCGCAGAATATAGACGCCCGATCCCACCATCACGAGGCCAACCACCAAATAGACGCCAAACTGCCATCGCGGCTGCAGTTGAAAAGCCGTCAAGGCAAAATAGGCCAGCTCCGAAGCCAACGCCCGCTGCACCGTGAACGCCAGCGAAAACAACAGGCCGACCCGTCGCCCGCCCCGACTGGAATAGCTCCCGATCGAATAGCTAAACGTAATCGGCCAGGTGTGTTCGTCCGGGGTAATGCCGTGAACCATGCCCAGCAATCCGGCCGTCGCCAAAGCGAGAAGCCAGGGAAGGTGGGCGGGATTCCAGAGATTCATGACTCCTCACCTCACTTGCGTCATTTTGGTACTTGCAATATCTTTGCATTAACTATACCACACGGTGATAGGAATGCAAGCGCTTCATCACAATTTCTGGCCCAGCCCGCTAAAATTTCTTCGACTTCCGGTATCTGGGGGACTGCGCAACGCGGCGGGGTTCGCGCCGCCCGCTGACACTAACCGCCCGCACCCCACCAAGCGGGAGGACCGGGGTGCTCGCGCTGACCCCCGCGCCGGCTGGACCCTCCTCGCCCACAGCCGCCCAAACGGGAATATCGCACTCCTTATTTCCGATGGTGACGGAACAACCGGCAAGCCCGGCTCGCGCGGGAGATTCCCGGACGTCTGGGCCGCCAAACCATCCGCCAAAGGCCTCCCGCACGCCTAACCACGAGCAAGCCGGACGCGTCCTCCCTCCCCTCAGGAAAGAGGATCCCGCGCCCGGCTTGCGGGCGTATCAGACGTCGGCAACCAGCCCCCCGCTTGCCCGTCAGAGCGTTTATCCGCGGACGGCGGTCACAGTTCTTCCAAAATCTTCGGCAAGCGGGTGAGAAGACCGAACAGGGTTTGCAAGCTTATCTGCACATCCGGATCTTTTAGCATGCGCAACATGCTGCGGATGGTAACGCGTTGCGGATTCGTCCGGGTTTGCCCAAATGCGTCGGTGACGGCCGCTGCGAGCAGAGGAACGGCATCCAATAGTCCCGTGTTCAAAACCTTGACCAAGGCTCTGCCGGCGTCCTGGCCGGTATCGGCCAGACGCTCGATAATGGCCGCACTGACCGAGTCCCGCATCGCCCGGACCAACGTGGTCATTTCGACCAGCACTTGCCAGGTGCCATCTTGATACCACGCACCCAGCTGAGACAACATGGCCGAAAGCGCCGAGGCGTGATCCAGCGCGTCTTGCATCACGGTTTTGGCGGCGGGATCGCTGGCCAACACCAAAAGCGGCGCCACCTCCGCCATGAGCGTGGCCACCCTCTCCGCCATCGGCGCGGTAACGGAGCTCTTAGTGGCGCTCAACAACGACAGGCCTTCCACCAGGACCTGCCAAGTGCCATCGTTCTGCCACGCGCGCAATTGCTCCCACGCCCCTTGGGCGATGCTCGGTGAAGCACCGGGTTCCGGGGGAGCGGCTTCACCGCCGCGCACGGAGCCCGGGTTCAATTGGCTTAACATGTCGGCAATCCGACCCGTGGTAGCGGGCTCGGCACTCGCGTGCAACTCCCGCAGCAGGTCGGTCCATTCCTGTAGGGTCTCCTCCGAAACCTGAATGGCAACCATGGTCCGGCCTCCTTTGCCTAGCCTGAGATTACAGCAATCCCGCAGGGGTCAACCAGTACAGGCGGTTATAGGCCAGCTTGTACAGATGAATCATTTCGGTCGCTTCAACCGGTGTGGGCGGGTTGGCATAGTCAAAGGTAATGAAGGTGGCTTTTTTCAACCCGGTTTCGATAAAACAAAATACTTTGCCATCGTAGCGCACCGACCCCAACCCTCCACGCAGCAGGTTGACCAGGTTCGATGCCACCACGTCCGCTTCAAAGTGCGCGGTGGAGCCGGCTTTGCTAATGGGCAGGTTGGTTGCGTCGCCCAACACAAACACGTTGTCGCTGCCCTGCAGCCGGAGCGATGCGCGGTCGGTGGCCAGCCAGCCGCCCGAGTCGCCCAAGCCTGACCGGCCGATAACCGCTTGGCCGGTGTGGGGCGGCACGGCTACCAAGAGATCGTAGCGCAGGGTCTCCCCTTCGAGACTGGTAATCGTCTGCGCTTGCGGGTCAACCGTCTCCGGATTGAAAAAAATGTGGGTCTCAATGCCGCGCCCATCAAGAATGGGCTCCACCCACTCGGCAACGGTTGCGATGGAATGGACCCGGCCGATCGGATAGGTGTAGACCACCTCCGTCTTCTCACGAATGCCGCGCGCTTTGGCCCAATCGTCAACCATCAGGACAAATTCCAACGGGGCTACCGGACACTTGTGCGGCACCCCCACCGTGACGACGATTCGTCCCCCCTGAAAATCGTGCAAGGCCTGGCGAAGCCGCAGCGCCGCCTCTTCCGTGTAAAAATGGTAGCCGCCATCCGTGAGGCCCGGCACTTGCTCGGGATCGGGGCGGCTGCCGGTGGCAATCACCAGATAATCGTAGGCAATTCTGGTCCCGTCGGCCATCCACACCGCATTGCCGGCGGCGTCAATCCGTTCGGCCGCGCCGACCACCAAATTGATCCGGCGATCAAGCAGCTCCCGTTCGGGTTTTTTGGCATCGGCGGGAACCACCTGGTCAAAGGCCATGTATAAAAACATCGGTTGGTAGACATGCTGCGCGGATTCGGTAATGACAGTAATGCTCAGATCTCCGTTCTTCAGCTCGTTCCGCATCTGCCGGGCGACTTGGTTGGCAACAATCGTGCCGCCCACGCCCCCGCCCAAAATCACGATGTTTGGCATCGCGCCTCGCCCCTTCTTCCGTTGGAGTTCGATACCGCGAAAAGGTCCTCTTACCGCAACTTCTTGACCCGGATCTTAAAAATCCCATCTTCCGCCACACTCGCCAGCAATTCGTGCCCCGCCCGCCGGATCCACTCCGGTATATCTTTGGCCGAACCGGCATCCGACGACCACACCTCCATGACCGCGCCCACCTGCTCCTGCCGGATCTCTTTGATTAACTCCATCAACGGGCCCGGGCAAAACGAGTTGCGCGCATCGATGACCTTAAGTCCCTCCGTCATCTTCTCCCCTCCTCCCTAATCCCGGCGAGTCCTACATCGTATAGGTCGGCTCACCTTCCACGGCACTCAGAAATCCGGCAATTCCCAGCGTCGTATCAACAATATCAACCAAATCGTCCGTTTGCCAGTGATAAAGGTCCATTACCAGGCTACACGCATAAATTGTCACCTGCCCAAATTCTTTGGCCTGACGGAAGAGGTCAATAAACGAATCCGCGCCGGATTCCACAATCTTTTGGGCCACCGGGCCCTGGCTGATGGTGCCGGCAATCGCCGGGTCTTTATGAAAAGCCGGCAACGCCTCCATACTGACAAAAATCTTGACCGGCTTGTCGTAGCTGGCTCCCATTACCGTGAGCATCGCCGCCGCCTGAATCTTGCTGTAGTCTCCAGAAAGCAACATGATATTGAGGGCTTCCGGGTTTGCCATCGGAATTCTCCTTTCGTACACCCTTACCTGCGCGCCGCCACGGCCGTCCTGCGCGGCGAGTGGTCGCGACCGGTTCTCACCCACCGGCCGCATCATAGCATGCGCCTTGCATTTCCCATACGGCCGATCGGACCCCGCCAAATCGCCTATAGGACCTCTCCACCGTAACATTCGCCGGTGGTTTGCGCTAGGCCGAAGTGCTGAGCGCCATGCCAGGCCCGCGCGCCCCTCCACGGCAGGGCATCGGAAGCGGTCCATCCCCGCCCGGCGACATCGTGCGGCGGCACCCAGGGCACCCTCTATAGGCCGCTGTCAGCCGGCGTGCAACCAGCGCGGCCTATTCGCTGTTGTCCCCAAAACCCCCAGGCGGCATTCCGCGCCGAGACACCGGACTCTTTGTCGGTTGGGCATCCGCCCCCCAACTCCTGACCCCACCGTCCGCCGACCCCTGGCGCCGGACTCCGGGCGGGCACTTCCCTCCCCCCATCATTGCGCAATGGTTCTTTGCTTGCGCTCCTGGCCCACTGCCCCCGCTGCGTTTTTCCCGGTCGTGCGATCACCCCCGCCGTGGCCAGGACGTCGGCTTGATTCGACTATCGCGTGCCGGCCGAAACAGCCACCGATGAACCTGGGGGTGAGGCATGCGACCCGGTGGGGCTTGAGCGGGATCCTGCAGAACACGTGTGGGGATGTATCCCCCAGTTAATGGACGCGCCCCATCACCCCGCTCAAAATCGGCACCCCCGCCGATTTTGCAGCCAACCCGACAGTGTTCGTCACTCCCCGGACCCCCAACGGACCCGCGCCGGCAACCGACGTCCCCGTATCATTGCCATAACCAGGTCGCGCCAGCGAGATCCAGACCGGCTCGGCGGGCGACCCGTTGCACGGCCTGTTCGGCGTCTTGGACCACAGCGGCGCGGTCCATGCTCTTTATCCGGCCCTCCGCATACAGCACCCGTCCCGCCACCATGGTCAGCATCACGTCGCGACTGTGGGTCTGATACACCAGTTGGCTGTACGGATCGGAAAAGACCGCTGGCCGGTGAGGAACGCCCTGCCAATCCAACACAATCACATCGGCCTCTTTACCCACCTCCAAACTCCCGATCCGGTCCTCTAACCCGAGCACCCGTGCTCCTCCCATCGTGGCGGCATGCACAACCGCTTGCGCGCTCACTGCGGCCGCGCCGAAAGCCGGTTTGGGCAGGAGACCCGCCAAGCGCATCTCCCAAAATCCGTCTAACCCGTTGTTGCACGGCGCGCCATCCGCCCCAATCCCAAATGCGATACCCCGGCGCTGCCACTCGGCCACCGGCGCAATCCCCGAACCCAATTTCAGATTGGACGAGGGACAATGCACCAACCCCACCCCACGTCGCGCGGCCAGCGCCTGCTCGGCGGCGGTCAGCCACACCCCGTGAGCGGCCACTAGTCGGCCGTCGGTCAGGCCCATCTGATCAAGATGATGAAGGGGCGTCGCGCCGCGCCGCGCCGTGATCTCCTCCACCTCGCGACGGTTCTCGGCGACATGGGTGTGCACGAGGGTTCCGGTGCGAAGCGCCTCTGCCGCCAGTTGGCGCCACAGCCGGTCGGTCACCGACAACGCGAAGCGGGGCGCAAACGCGTACTGCAATCGCCCCCCGTCATAGCCGTGCCAGCGCTCCCGCAAATCCTGGCTCTCCCTTAGGGCGGTGTCCATCGGTTCGGACAGCAGGGGGTGCGGCTCATCCATCAGGCATTTGCCAGCGACCGCCCGGATACCACTTTCCGCCAGCGCCAGAAACGCGGACTCCGTGTGATGCACCGTTTCCATATCCAAAATCGTGGTGGTTCCGCCGGCCAACAATTCGGCCACTCCGAGGCGCGCGGACGCATACAGCGAGTCCGCGTCGTGCGCCGCTTCAAGAGGCCAAATGCGGAGCCTAAGCCAATCCAGCAGCTCCAAATCGTCTGCCAGCCCGCGAAACAGGCTTTGACACAAGTGAATGTGGGGCTGCACCAAACCCGGCATCACCATCCGCCCTTTCGCGGAGATTACCGTGTCCGCCGCCCGATCCCATGGACCCATATGCACAATTCGGCTTCCGTCAATCCACAGGTCGGTCGCTGCCAGCACGCGCGAGTCCGCGTCCATGGTGATTAATGTGCCATCTGCAACACGGATCATCAGCTATTCCCCTCCGTAAATACCGCGACGCCCCCCACCGCCCCCACCAGCGGACGCGGGTGCTCACCGCAGGGGAGCTGACCGGCGTGATCTACGGGCGGCTGAGCTGCGGTCCCCTTGATAAGGAAAGGAGATTCGGTTCGCAACACCATCGCTCCGCAGGTCACTCCCAGTTCCTCCCCGCCATTACCTGGTTGTTGGAAATCAGTCTAGTTGGTGAGGCTGTGTTCGCTCGCAGGTAGCTTGACTTTTTCCCGCAGCTCTTTTCCGCTCAGTGTCCTCAGCACTTACCGGGCAAGTGCTGCCGCCGTGTCCAGCAGCGCCTCGTCGGTGCCGGGTGCGCCGACCAGCGAGACCCCCACCGGAATGCCTTCCCATTCCGCCAGCGGGATGGTGACCTGCGGCGAGCCGGTCAAGCCGCTAATCGCGGTCAAGCGGAGAACGCGGTCGCGAAAGGCATTGAGCACCGCCGTGGGTGTGTTGCGCACGGGCGCCACCCCGGGGGCGGTGGGCATAATCACCACGGTGTCGGATGCTAGCCGCTCCCGGAACTCAGCGGTCCAGCCTTGTTGCAAACGGAAAGCCCGCAGGCGGTCTTCGGGGGAAATGGTGCCGGTCCACTGGAAACGCTCGCGCACCCCCGGACCAAATCGGGGCTGCACCGCCGTAATCCACTCCCCAAAATTTTGCCAGATTTCATACCCCTGCAGGATCCGAAACGACTCCATCCACGCGTCCAAGCCGCCCGACGCCACCGGGTGCTCTTGCACTACCGCAAACCGCGCCGCCAACCGCCGAATCGCGTGCTCGACCGGGCGCCGGAGATACTCTTCGAGTAAGTCGACCGCATCGCTGGCAATCACCGCCCGGGTAAAGCGCGATGCGGTCGGTCGACCCCTTAGCACCACCTGGCCGACTGTCCGCAAGAGTTCCGGCGACCGGGCAAACCAGCCCACCGTGTCGAAACTCTGCGCCAGCGGAATCACTCCATCCAAGTCGGTCCGGCCGTGGCTGGGACGAAATCCGTAAATTCCGCAGTAGCTGGCGGGGATCCGCACCGACCCGCCGGTATCGGTGCCGATGGCAAAATCAACCAGGCCACCTGCCACGGCGGCTGCCGAACCGCTTGACGATCCCCCTGGAATGCGACCGGGCGCGCGGGGGTTGATCGGCGTGCCATAATGGACGTTTTCCCCGTTTAAGCCGTACATCAACTCATCGGTATGGGTCTTTCCGGTCATGGTCGCCCCGGCTTGGCAAAGGCGATCGATGACCGTCGCCGTCCGCACGGCGGGAGCGTGGGTGCCTAGCCAGTCGGGATTGCCTGCGCCGGTAATTTGCCCCCGCACGGCAAAGGCCTCCTTGGCTGCGAAACGAAGACCGGCCAAGGGACCCCGTTCCAATCCGGGCAGGGTAATTTCCGTATTAAAAAAGGCTTGCAATGTGTCCTTGACAACCATCTAACATCCTGCCTCTCTTAACATGATGAACTCGCGCGACCGCACCGCGCCCCCGGACGATGTTCTGACCAGGCCGACCGGCAAGTCCCGCAACGCGCCATTAAACCGACCGCTCCCGGGTTCGCGCCCGTTTCGGCGGCCCCCTCCAAGAATTCAGCCCTCGCCGGCCTTGCACACCGGATTGCGCAGGATGCCGAGCCCGCCGCCGTCAACCTGACAGATGTCTCCCGGGCGAAGAAATCGCGGGGGCTGGCGCGTAAACCCCACTCCCCCCGGGGTTCCGGTCAAAATCACGTCGCCGGGGGCGAGGGGCATCACCGCACTGACGTCGGCCAGCAAATCCGCCACCCCAAACAGCAAGTCACGGGTGTGCCCGGCTTGCACCTTTTCCCCATTGACCCAGGTGGTCAGCGCGATCCCTTCGGCCGGCATCGCGTCGGCGGTCAAGAGCCAGGGACCACAAGCCCCGGTTCCCGGAAAATTTTTCCCGAGGGTCCACTGGGGTCCGCGGAACTGATAGTCGCGGACCGAGGCATCGTTAAACAAAGTATAGCCTACGACATATTGCTCGACATCCTCCGCGCGGACTCGGTAGGCTTCGGCGCCTACGACCACGGCCACCTCACCTTCCCAGTCGAGCTGTTGGGAGTTGGCGGGTTCGGTCAGGGGTTCGCCGTGGGCGACCAAGGTGTGCGGCCCCCGCATGAACCAGACCGGGTGGTCCGGACGCCCCAGCGGTGTGGCTTCGGCGTGGCGCAGATAGTTAAGGCCCACACCCAAAATCTTTCCGGGACGGATGGGAGGAGCCCAGCGCAGGGCGCCCGCCTCTCGCAGCCCCGCGGACGGGGGGTGTGCGGCCAATACCGCCACGGCTTGGCGACGGGCTCCATCGGCCGCAATCCCCCAGGCCCCGCGGACATCGGCCAACCCCAGCCACGACAGATCCAGCACCTGCCCTGACTCCGTCAAGACCCCGGTGTGACGGGAGGCATCCTCCCAAAATTCGACAAGCCGCATGCTATCGGGTCGCCTCCCCCACGCGCGCAATCGCGACCACCGGACCGCCGCCCAGCGGTCCATGATGCTCGGCGCGGGTTGACACATAGCAGGCCGGATCGCCGGTGGCGGCGGCCAGTACCGCTCCCACCACGCAGCGGGCGTAGCGCATATCTTGCACGTCATCGTCGGTCAGCATGGTATGGCGCCGCCCGCGCAGCAGCATGCGCGGATCCGCCTCGGCTTTGGCGAACACCGCCGCCAGGCGGTCGCTGGCGGCCTGGGGCAGCGGCAACCGGTCACCCAATCCCAGGCTGCTCAACAGGCGACCCACCGCCGCCAGGTCCACCATGTCGTCCATCACTTCATGAGCCGCCAGCAAATCCCCTTCCCAGTACGGCGAGTTCCCGAAGAGGATGATTTCTGAGCGCAGCAAACCCGGTTTGGCCGACGTGCTGGCCACCCGCGAAAACAGCGAAAAGTCACGGGCCACCGTCTCGTCCGACAGATCCCCGGTGTCAAATTCTCCCAGCGCCACCCCGACCCCCAACGCCGAGGCCGCCCGCGAATACACCATATTGTTGCGACCGTCATGCTCGCCTCCCGGCAAAATGGCGCCCTTAATCTGCACCATATGCACGTCCGCGGGCGCCACCCGGGCCGCGGCCATCAACTGCCTGACGACCCGCGCGGTCTCCTCGATCATGGGGCGGCGGCCCACCTCCGGGACCATAAAGGGACGCGTGCGCCCCGCCGCCACTGCCAAACGTTTGGGCCCGACCGGACGGGACGGGCGAATCCCGGTCCTCCACACCACCAGGTAGTGCGGAGACACCACCCCCTCGGTCCCCCCTGAAAAGGAGAAAATCACCCGGTCCAAAACGGCGTCCCGGGAAAGACCCAAGGGTTCCGCCAACTCGTCCGCCAGGGCGCGCACCGCCAACTCGCGGCTAAAGTCGTTGCGGCCGCCGTTACCTTCCGTCTTGCCGATGATGGCAATGATATCGCCGGCCGCGAAGCGGCCCTCCGCGAGGGCTCCGCGCAAGCCGTCCGTATCCCCCGGACCATTTGCAAAAAATCGGTCGATATGGGCGCGCACCTACATCAACACCTTGAGTTTTTTTCCGGTTCGGGACAAGACAGCCACCTTGTAAACATCCCCGCGATCCATTTCCGCAGGCAGCGCTTGGCTAGCCAAAGCCGCCACCACTTCCTCCGAGTTGATGGTAAAGACGGTTACCGGCTCGCCGTCCGCCATCGGGAAATCATGCCATACGCGTTGATGCAGCATCACGCCGTGCCCCGGCCGAAAGCGAAAGGCTTCGACCTGATCGAGGTCGGGCACGGTTGCCTCCGGCGATGGCCGACCCAGCACCATCACAAACGAATGGCCGCCCAATCCGATAAAGACTTGGGTCAGCACACGGTGAAACTCCAGCCAATCAACGTCCGGCGAACGCTTAGAGATGCGCGCGGTGCGGATGACCGGTCGGCCCCGGCAGACAAAATCCAGATTATCCCCTTCTTCCACGCTTCCCTGGTAAAACGGAATGCTCAGACCCGGTCGCTGAACCTGGCCGTCCAGCAACACCCCATACGGCTGCAACCGCTGCGCGGTGGCCTCTTGAACCGGAATCTGCACCGTTGTCAGACTGGTTGCCATAAGACATGCCTCCCTGTTTTTGGTTATCGCCCAGCCGGACGACGTGTGACTATGCGCTATGGCTGCTGAACGGCTGCCGGCGGCATGGACCCGGCGAGCGCCGCCAGCACGCGATCCGCCGTCATCGGCAGACGGTCGAGGCGGACGCCCACGGCATCGCGCACGGCATTGGCGATCGCCGGCGCCACCGGCGCCACCGCCACCTCACCCGCCGACTTCGCACCCCACGGTCCCGCCGGTTCCCGCGATTTGGCCACTAAGACCGTCAGCGGGGGCATCTCGGTCGCACTGAACCACGGATAGTCGCCCAGACTACGGATTAGCACCCGGCCCGCCCGGTCGAGCGGCATGTCTTCGCATAAGGCGTAGCCCAACCCCTGCGCCACCGCTCCTTCGACCTGACCGCGCAAGCCAGCCGGATTGATGACCCGTCCCACCTCGACGCCAGCCACCAGATGACGGACCGCAATCTGACCGGTCCGTCGGTCTACCCGCACCCGCGCCACCACGACCGCCACCGGCGCCGGGGATGCCGTCGGCGCCGCCACCCCCCATCCCACGAGGGGTCCCCGCAGCGGCCCGTAGCAACTGGCCTGGGCCAGTTCGACGAAGGACCGGCCCGCCGCCCAGCCTGTTGACACGCTTGACGCCGGCGGGAGCCGCTTGGCCAAACGGCGCAGTTGCCGTTTGAGGTCACGTGCCGCCGCTACCGCGGCGGAACCGGTTACAAAAGTGGTCGACGAAGCGTAGGACCCGTAATCGAACGCGTCGTGATCCGTGTCGGGCGCCAAGACCCGCACCCCCGATTCGTCGATCCCGAGCGTGCGCGCCACCAGTAAAGCCAACACCTCGCGGGCTCCTTGACCCATATCCACCGCGCCGGTCGCGACCCGCACCCGTCCATCCTCTTGCAGCGCCACCCGCACCGCCGCCACTTCCGTGTGCGGCACTCCGCTGGCCTGCATGCCCAACGCCAGCCCCAATCCCTCGTCGGGTGCCGGCGCCCGCCCCCAGCCGGCCGCGGCCAGGCAGGCGTCCAACAGCCCCGTCAGCCCAAGCCCGCGAAACCGTCGCCCGGGGGCGTCCCCTTCCCCATCGAACACATCGAGCGGGTCCCCGTCTGCCAGCAAAATCCGTCGCCGCAGCGCGGCGGGGTCCTCCCCCCGTTGTCGGGCGGCCTCGTCCAAATGGGTCTCCACCGCCATGCCGCCCTGCGGCCCGCCATACCCGCGAAAGGCGCCGGCCACCGGGCCCGGGCCATAGTGCACCCGTCCGGAAAAACGGTAGGCTTGGGCCCGGTACAACGGCAGCGTCTTAAGCGCCATGTTTTTCGCCACCGTCAACCCGTGCCCCCCGTAAGGCCCGGTTGCCACCTCCGCGTCCAGCTCAATGGCGCTCAGCCGCTGACCGTTCCACTGGGTTTTCACCGTGAGCGTGGCCGCGTGGCGGGTTCGCGCCAGCAAGAATTCCTGGCGCCGCGTCAGCATCATTTTGACCGGCTGGCCAGTGGCGCGGGCCAACAGGGCCACCCAAGGCTCCACAATCACTTCCTGCTTGCCGCCGAACCCGCCGCCGACATCGGTTCCGATGACGCGTACGGATGACACCGCCATCCCCAGCGCCCTGGCCACGAGGCGGCGGACATGAAACGGCACTTGCGTGGTAGTCACCACCGTCAACACGCCGTGGGGCGCCGGATATGCCAAGGCGGCATGGGGTTCGATTTGAATATGGCTCACCCGCTGCACATCGACTTGGGTCACCAGACTCCAACCCGATGATGGCGCCTGCCCGGCCGTCTGCAGCCATCTCGCCACCACCCCATCCGGACAATCCGCATGCAGCGGACCAGTCCAGGGTTGATAAGTCACCCGTGCCGCGGCCAGACCGGCAGCCAGACTGGTTGCATCGTCCGCGGCGACCAGCGCCACCGGCTCACCGGGATAGCGGACCACCGGATTGATAATGAGGGTGTCATAGGGAGACGGCTCCGGCTCGGGTTGACCAGCCGTGGTATAGGGCCAGCCAGGCGCGTCGTGCGCCGTCAACACCGCACGCACCCCGGGCAGTGCCCGCATTTCGGCCAGGTTGACCAGTTCCGCCCGAGCCGGGGCCGTTTCCGCCTCCACGACCCCTGCCACCAAAGCCGGAGTCTTATCCAACCAGTCCGGCGCATAGCGCGGTTCGGCACTTAAACTCCAACGGCGCACCATATCATCACGCCTCCTTGGCCTGCCGTTTAGACGGGGCCGGCACCGCCGCCGCCAACTGCTCCCACAGCACCCGCCCCAGCGCCTCCCGGTAGGCCGGCGCGGCCCGGAAATCCTCAATCCGGGGGCCGTCCACCGTCAGGTACTCTCGCCAGCGGGCAGCCAGATTGGCCAGCGCGGTTTGCGGGTTTCCCGCGCAATCCCCCTCCCAGGGTTCGGGACCGACCCCGGACAGGACCGCCTTAACGCCGTCGTCCGCAATCAACACGCCCCCATTGACGATGGCGCCATTGAGGCGGGTGCGGGCCATCTTGACAAATCGCATGAGAAGAAAGGACGGGGGCGGAATCACCAGCGCCAGCCAGGCCCGATGCGGACCATAAATCCGTCCTTGGTAACTCAGCGGGTGCCAGGCGGGACCGCCCGCAGGGTCGATAACCAACACCCGAGCCCCCGCCAACCGCATTGGCGGGTACAGATCCGATACCGGCTCCCGATTGGCCAACCTCCCCAGGACCGTGGCCAGATTGCGGAACACGGGAGACCCCATCAACCGCACCGCTTCCGCGATTGCGGGGAAAGTGGACCGCACGGCCCGTTCGAGCCTCGTCAAAGACACCGCCGAACCGACCCATAACGAGCCGTCAGCGCCACTGCTCAAATCACTTGCCCCTGGCAACCGCCGCAAATCCAACAGCACGGGCGGCGACTGCCCATCCGCCAAGAGACGGGTTCCTCCCCCTAACACCACGGCGCCGTCCGCCAGCGCCCGCCGCACCGCGTCCAGCGTGGCGGCTTCAATCAACCGCATCGGCACCCACCACCTTCATCACGGCCCGCACCGGCGCATAGTACCCGGTACATCGGCAGATATGACTGAGCAATGCCGTGCGCACCACGTCTTCCGTAACCCGGGCTTCCTTTTCCAGCAGCAGGCGAAGACTGACTAACATGCCCGGGGTGCAATATCCGCATTGCGCCGCACCTTCCTCGGCAAACGCGTCCATCAGCGACTTCAACCGCCTATCCTGCTGATACCCTTCGTAAGTGGTCACGCGCTGGCCGTCAAGGCGGGCGGTCAGCACCAGGCAACTGGGCACGGTCTCCTCGTCGTTGCGCACCACCACACACGCGCCGCAATGGCCGGTGCCGCAGCCGTAGCGAGCGCCGTATAAGCCCAAACGCGTGCGCAGGGTGTCAAGCAGACGCTCGTCAACGGAAACCTCGAGCGGGTAGAGGCGCCCGTTAACCGTCACCACCACATGACGGGGCTCATCCACGGGCATCGCCTGCGCAGCGGGAGCCCTCCCCACCCCCAGGGGCGTTGTCCGCATGACCAGAACCGGGATCCATTTTCGCTTCGCCTCCCTTTGACATGTATTAGGCCGTCACCCGTCGCGGCGGGTCTCGCGCAACAAAGCGGCGGGTGGTCTTACCCCGCCGCTCATCGGGACAGGTGCCGGCTAGTTGCTGGTCGGGTCGAGCTCCAATCCCAACGGGCGCGCGCTCGGAACCAGAACCTTTTTGTAGTAGAGCGCGTAGAGCAGCCCGGCGATAATCGGTCCGCTGAATGAACTCAAATCCATGCCGCCGAACAGGGTTTTCGACAGGGGACTGACCCAAAGCGTCGAATTGACCGTCCATAAGGCGAGAAACGCCGAGGCCAGGAAAATGCCGAGGGCGGACCAGTTCCATCCGTTTTGGTACCAATAAGCACTTTTGGGCGACATCAAGACCAGGCTATGCGAGTCGTAACGGCCGCGGCTAAGCCAATAGTGCACGATAAACATCGCCGTCCAGGGTCCGATCACCAGCACCGACAGGCTCAGGAAGTTGATAAAGAAACTGAGGAATTGGGGGGCAAAAAACAGTGCGTACAGCGCCACCAGAATCGCCACGGTAGCATCTAAAATCGCCGACTGATACCGCTTGATGCGAAATCCCATGGCCAAAAAGCTCATGGCTGAGCTGTAGGCGTTGAGGTAGTTGGCGGTTACCTGCCCCAAGATGGTCACTGCCAGAAAGGGCAACACGTACCAGTGCGGCAACACCGCCATAATGGCGCCGACGGGGTTGGAGGCGTACATCTTCGGATTGGTGATGGTTCCCAACATCACCCCGAGCGCCAAGACCACAAACGCGGCCAACCCGGAACCCAGCCAGGTGTACATGACAATCTGTTTCCCGTTGCTGTCTTTGGGCAAATAGCGGGTATAGTCCGACGCATAGTTGGTCCACGACAAAACCGTGGACATGAGTCCGATGGACAACGCGAAAATCATCGTGGTGGTCAGGCCGGAGGTCCACATCGCGGACGCCGCCGGCGCGTAATTCCAATGCACGTGCGGGGCGATGACGAAGAACAGCACGACGGACAGCACACCCACCCCGTAGGCCAAAATCCGTTGCATCACGACGACGGTGGCGTGACCGAGAATCGGGATACTGAAGGTCAAAACGATGCTCAAAATGATGGCGGCAACCAAAGGCCCCGTCCCGTTCGCCGGCAAGCCCACGACGCCAAATACGCTTAAGAAGGCGTAGACCGTCAAGACCGTGGTCACAGCCTCCCATCCCACCATGTTGAGCCAGCTGAACAACGAGGGGACAACGTTGCCTTTAACCCCGAAAATCGCCCGGGTAATCGTCAAGGTCGCAGTTCCGGCTTTCGATCCGGGCAGGCTGGCCCACCCCAAAATGACGAACGACAAGGCGCACAACGCCGACACGGCCAGGGACTCCCACAAGCTTAATCCCATTTGGGTAAACAACTGACCGATGATAAATCCGCTAAACGTCAATTGCCCCGCCAACCACACCCAAAACAGTTCTTTGGGTTTGCCGTGACGCGCTTTGGCGTCAATCACATCAATGCCATGTGTTTCCACATGGAACACCGCGTCACCCGTGGCCACCGCATTGTGGTTGACCATACGCCTTTCCTCCGTTCGCTTTGTTAATTGTTAGCCCAATCCGCTGAACATACCTCCCAACCCGGCAAGACCTTTTGTTAGGTCCTAAGCAAATCCTATCGCATTTTTGTAACGCGTTCAACTTTGAACGAACATGTTTATGCCAAAGCACAACCAGGTTTTTCTATTTTTTGCAGAAACCCAACCATTTCCCCCACCCTTGTCCGGACTTGCCCGACGGCGGGCACCCAAAGCCACCCAAGGGTTATCTGCACCGCTGGCCAGGCGGTCACCACCGCCGGGCCGGGCAAGACGAACTGCCGCGAGTTGCCCTCTGCCGCCCGCGATGGCGCCAGCGCCCCAGGGTGCTCCGGAATCGCTCATGTCAACGGAGAACGCCGCTCCCCCATCTGGCCGTCGTTGGTTGGTTGTTTCCCACCGGTGACTCGCATGCGCCATCGGCCCCGTTATCGCGTCGGAGACGGGCCAAGACCAACCCGATACCGCCCCGGACACCAAATCGTGACAACCGCAACGAGGGCGATGGCAAAATGAATGGGCGAAAACACCCCGGTGCAGCGATCTCTCCGTATAATGACGATGACGTCCCCCGTCCCCGGGGAGGCGGGGGTCCTGGGTAAGACAAAGGGCGATGGCTACGTTCGGTGCGGGTGGTGATGGTTTTCGGTTTGCGCTTAAACCGGTGCGGACTTGGGAATAAGCACGTGTGCCCCTTTGGTCCCGTTAACCACTTGCGTCACCCGAAAATCCCCGGCCGCCGATAGCCAACTATAGGCATCCCGTGGTGGAATGTGCCAGCGGTGGTCCATAAACCGGATCGCGTTTATAGCCGCATCGGCCATCGCTTCGTCGAGCGTGCCGCCAAATCCATGCACCATCCAACCATCGGCGGTTTCCAACACCGGTGACGGCAATGGCATGCCTTTGTGCACGAGCAGTTGCACCACCACATTAAGATGGCCTTCAATCGCGGTGCCGGAAATCTCCCCGTCGCCTTCGGCAAAATGGGTGTCGCCTGCCCACCACCATCCGCCGGAGACTTGGACAGGGTAAAACATGGCTGTGCCCGGCACAAAACTCCGATTGTCCACATTGCCGCCGAACTTGCCCGGAGGGATGGTGCTGATTGGCCCGGGGTCGGCGGAGGCCAACCCTGAAATCCCCATATGCGGACGCAACCGCACGCGCAAGGCGCTGACGGGTTGCCGAAAGACCGATTCGGGGGCAATCCAAGCGCCCTTGCGGCTCATTTGGCCTTCTGGATAGACGTACTGAAACTGGGCCACCGCAACGCCGTCACCCACAATCCGATACGCAGTCACATGCTCATGGCCCTGGAGAGGATTGTCCGGTCGATCGGGATTATATAAGAGTCCCCACCGCGCGTGCAGATTGGATCCGTATGGCAGCCGGGCATCGGCGGCCAGCAGACGGACTTCGAGCGCGTCGCCCGGCTCCGCGCCCCGCACCACCACCGGCCCCGTCACGATATGCCCCCCCGGACCCCGAGCATCCAGGGAGAAGGCTTCATACACCCGCCGCACGCCGTCGTCCATCATCAAATCCGGGATGTCTCCCGCACGGTGGCTTAAGCACTCCACCCGCACGATATCGCCGCTGGCCACCGTTAAGACCGACGGTGCCGCATTGTCAAACGATCCCCATCGGCAGGTTTCCGGGGTCGCCCACAATTCGTGGTACAAATCGCCACACCTCCTCGGTTGCAGTTAGCATGCCACCATCCCGCCGGAGCCCGGGGCGGGATCCCACGCCCCATCACCCGCCCGGCCCAACTCTGTCCACTCAGGCGTTAGCCACGCTCGGCGGGCACCGCCCAGCGCCGGCCGCGAATCCACTCGGCATACCACTCGGCGCTCTGCTTGGGAATGCGCTGCTGGGTCGCATAGTCGACGTAGACGATGCCAAAGCGCTTGCTGTAGCCCATCTCCCACTCAAAGTTATCCAGCAGCGACCATAGATAATATCCCCGCACATCAACTCCTTGACTCACGGCATCTGCCATGGCTCGCATATGATCCTTTAGATATCGAATCCGTTCGGCATCATCCACGTGGCCATTTATCACCCGGTCGCGATAGGCGGCCCCGTTTTCAGTAATGTAGAGCGGGAGCCCGGGATACTCGCGCCCCAACCGCAGCAACAGGTCGGTCAAACCCTGCGGCACCACCGGCCACCCCATGTCCGTCACGCGGGTCGTGGGGGTAACGGGTCGCGCCCGGGTAAGTTCTTTCCCCGGGTCATACTGGACAACGTCCGTCGAATAGTAGTTCACCCCCAGGAAGTCGATGGGTGCCGCCATCCGGTCCAGATCCTCCGGCCGCACGGCGTGCGGCGCTGGGCCGAGCAAATCGTCCAAGTCCGCCGGATAGACACCCTTTAACACGGGGTCGAGAAACCACCGGTTTTGAAACACGTCGGCATACCGCGCGGCCCGGACATCCTGCCCACTATCCGGGTCAGCCGGGTAAGGGTGATTCAGGTTGAGGGTGATTCCCAGCGACAGGTCGGCGCGCTCCGCGCGCATCGCGTCCACCGCCAGACCATGTGACAACAGCACGTGGTGGGCGGCAACCCGGGCGGCCACCGGATCTTTTTTGCCAGGCGCATGCTTCCCCAGGTAGTGACCCAGCACGGCGGTGCACCACGGCTCATTATGGGTAATCCACATCTTGACCCGGTCGCCCAGCCTCGCGGCCATCATCGCCGAGTAGTCCCGAAACCAGGCAACCGTGTCGCGTTGGGTCCACCCGCCCAAAGACTGCAACCGGCTCGGCAAATCCCAATGGTAGAGAGTGACCGCCGGTTCGACGCCGTTGGCCAACAGCGTGTCAACCAGACGCTCATAGTAATCCATCCCGGCAGGATTGACTGGCCCCTTGCCGTCGGCCAACACCCGCGGCCAGGCTACCGAAAACCGATAGTGCCGAATGTTCAGACGGGCCATTAGCGCCACATCCTGGGCGTACCGGTGGTAGTGGTCGCAAGCCGTATCCCCGGTGTCCCCATTAAAGACCCGACCCGGGGTATGGCTAAAGTCATCCCAGATGCTGGCTCCGCGGCCATCCTCCCGCGTGGCTCCTTCAATTTGATACGCGGCGGTGGCGACCCCCCATTTGAAATCCGGAGGGAAAACCCCCACAAGCTCATCTTCCATGGCCATCGTGGTGATCCTTTCTAAAGATGTGCAGTCAATGGGTTGCTTAAGGCGGGCACGCCCTGCCGCCTACACAAGGCCACTGGCTACCCAGAGGAAACGGAACAGCCAGAGCCCCCTGCCGGTACCGCTGGCGACTCGGCGTGCCGCCAAGCCGCACGCTCGGCAAAGTGCCGATTCCGCAGATGCGAGTTCGGGCTTCCTCGCGGTCCGGCTACCTGACGATCCCCCAGGTTCTCGCCTGCGGAGGCGATGCGTGCGCGCATTTTAGCGCGCCCGCAGTCGCAGGCGCGCCGCAAAAATTCCCTCCCGGGGTCAAGTCGTGCCCCAGGCCTTTAAACCCCAAAAGGGATCCCACACTCCGAGTGTCATATCGGGATCCCTGGAGTAATCAGACATTTGGCACGACCTCTGCAACAATCCGGTAGAGGTCCCCTAACACTTGGAATAGCCGCAGGCTGGACAATGCTGGCATCCTTCCTCGTACACCAGGGTGGGCGCGTCGCATGCGGGACAAAGGTCGAGCATGCGAGAGCCCAACCGGGGTGCGCCGGTCTCCCATCCGGCCAGCGAGGCGGCACTCTCTACGCGACCGGCAATCCCCTGGCCAAGATGATGTTCCAGCAATTGTCCGATGCCATCGACCACCGACAACACCCGGCCGGAGCCAAAACCCATCTGGTTGGCGCCGCCGATGCCCTTTAATTGTTCAGCCACCAGTTCCAGCCGGCGCCGGGCCGTCAGGTCCCCGTTGGACCGAAGGTAAAGACTAATAATCCGGCCCAGCGCCTCCATAAAGGATTGCACCTCCGAGCCCGCCCGGCCCAGCAGCATAAACACCTCGAACGGATTGCCGTCCACCTCGTTAATCACCACGCGCGCGGTGCCGGCCGGCGTCTCCTTGCGATAGGTGCGCCCATTGACCTGTGCGGGAACCGGATAGACTTCCACCTCCGGCCCGGTGTAAATCGGGGCCGCCGCCGGCGTATCGCCAGCCCCGGTCGCCCGCTCTTGATCTTGGGCCAGATGGAGCACCTGTTCCTGGCGGCTTTGATCGCGATAAATGGTTACCCCTTTGCATCCCAGATCATAGGCCAGTTCATAGAGTCTGGCGGTGTCCTCAACGGTATAGCTGCTGGGTGCGTTGGCCGTCTTGGAAATGCTGGAGTCGGTCCACCGTTGGATGGCGGCTTGAACGCGCACATGCTGCTCCGGAGTCAAATCCATCGCGCCCACAAACGCCTCCGGCAATTTTTCACCGGGGTGGGCGTCTTTCCACTCCTGCGCGACCGCCACGTATTGTTCGTCAAATCCCAGCCGTGACTGCCGATAGTAGGTCAGGGCGTAAAAGGGTTCAATACCCGTGCTCGTGCCCACCATGGTTCCCACCGTGCCGGTTGGGGCCTGGGTTAAAATGGTGACATTGCGCACGCCATGTTGGCGAATGGATTCTCTCACGCCCTCCGGCATGCGCTGCATAAATCCGCTGGCTAGGTACTTTTCGGCGTCAAACCGCGGAAACGCGCCTTTTTCTTTGGCGAGTTCCACGTCGTACAAATAGGCTTCGGTGGCAATAAACTCATACAACCGCTCAATAAAGGCCAGCGACTCCGGGGATCCGTAGCGAAGGTTCAAGCGGATGAGCAGTTCCCCCAATCCCATGGTGCCAAGCCCGATGCGCCGCTCATTTTGTTGATTCGCCCGGTTCTGTTCGAAAAAGTACGGGGTGGCATCGATGATGTCGTCCAAAAAGCGCGTTCCCATACGCACCGTGACGCGAAGCGCATCCCAGGCGACGTCGTTCCGCGAGGCATCATAAAACGCCGCCAGATTGATGTGCCCCAGCGTGCAGACCCCCCACGCCGGCAGCGGTTGTTCGGCGCACGGGTTGGTGCTAATCAGCGGATTAAAGTACCAGCTGTTGGAATCGATCTCGTGACGTTGATCAAACACCACCCCGGGTTCGGCTGCCTCCCAGGCGCCTTTGATGATGCCTTGCCATAACTGGCGCGCCTTGACCGTCTCGTACACGGCAACGGGCTTGCCCAAACCGCGCCACGTCTCCAGGTTCCCGTCCCAAAGCGCGTCGTACTCCGGATCGGTGGTATCCGGAAACACCAGCTCCCAATTTCCGTCGGCTTTGACCGCCGCCATAAAATCATCCGACACACGAATGCTGATATTGGCATTTTCCACCATGCCGGGCGTCTTTTTGACCTCAATAAATCGCCACAGATCCGGATGCCAATCTTCGATTTGCAGCATCAACGCCCCGCGCCGCGATCCCCCCTGTTCGACCAGCCCCGTGGCGCGGGAATACAAGTCCATCCACGACACCGCCCCGGACGATCGCCCGTTGACTCCCCGCACCGCCGCCCGGTGGGGGCGCAGCGAAGAAATGTTGATGCCCACCCCGCCTCCCCGGCTCATAATCTCGATCATCTGCCCGAGCGTTTCGACAATCCCGTCGCGGCTGTCGCGGGGCGAAGGAATCACGTAACAGTTAAAATACGTCAGCCGTTGATCGGTTCCGGCTCCAGCCCAGATGCGTCCTCCCGGCACGAAATGCAAAGCCGCGATTTCGCGGGCAAAACTGTCCTCCACGTCTTGGCGCACATGGTCACTTTCGACCGCCGCCACCCCGCGGGCAATCCGCCTCCCCACTTCGCCGATGGTCTTCTCCAGCGGCCGGTCGCAGTCGTTGACCCGGCGCTCAATGACTTCGCCCTTTTGGGGACCGGTGATGAGCTCAAGCGACAGGCGGTTGTCCGGCATTAAGCGGCGCACCACTCCCACGTCTTTTTTCGGCCAGCGCGGATGGGGCTCGACCAGGGCGATGGCGACGTCGCCGACCTGGAACCGGCGCGCCGGATCTTTAACCGTATAGCGGTCCAAAAAAATCTTCCAGCTTAATTCCGAAGAAAATCCCGTCTCCAGTTCCATGATGCCCATTCCTCCCTGCTATCCCTGCTGGAACATTTTGCGGCCTCGCCGCCGGTCGGGCCCGCACCGGCGGATGGCGCGGGAACACCTTCTCTCGCCGGCCTACGGTTGGCCATCCGCTCGCTGCGATTGCAATAACCGTTCGAGTTCCTGCCGGAATCCCTGGATGTCCGTAAATTGCCGGTAGACGGACGCAAACCGGACATACGCCACTTCATCGATTTGCCGGAGCCGGGCAATAACCCCTTCCCCGATAACCCGGGTCGACACCTCACCCGGATGCCGATCGCGAACCTCGCGTTCCACCGCGTCCACCATCTGCTCCAGCGTCTCCAGAGGAATCGGGCGTTTTTCACAGGCCGTCAACACCCCATGCAGGATCTTGCCCCGTTCAAAAGCTTCCCGGCGCCCGTCTTTCTTGACCACCCACAACGGCGATTCTTCAACCCGTTCGTAAGACGTAAAGCGTTGACGACACGACAGGCACTCCCGCCGACGGCGGATCTCCCTGCCGTCATGCGCCGGGCGGGAATCCAGCACCTTGCTGTCGTGAAAATGGCAGACCGGACATCGCACCCCGATCACCCCTTTATGTAGTACCACCGCAATTATACGGCACAATATCTAGGGGTCCAAGCGCAACAAAACCCGCCTAAGCGGGTTTTGGCGGCCTATGCCATCATTTTCTTCACTTTCCCACCGTTCCCGACCCGGAACAGATTTCATCCCGAAGCGGATGCTACCGATTCAACACCCGGTATCCCCAGAAACCAAACCCCGCCATGATCAAAAGCCCCAACAGCCAGCTTCCGATTCCAACCGCTCCCGCCACCGTGAGAACCAATCCGGTCAACGTCCCCCACTTAACCAGTTTCAGTTGAGGACGTTGTCTCTCCATGTTCTGCCATTTGCGAGGCAACATGGTCCCACCTTCTTTCGCGGCCTGCCGCCAAGATTCTGTCCCCATTATACGCCATCTCCCCAACCCCTCGTATTCCGTCATTCTGCGGCCTTTGCCGTCTTGGTGCGTAAGATGTTCAGCCCAGCCAACCCGCCCGCCATGCGGGCTAAAATGGCTTGCCGGGGAGGATCCCCGGCCGGCTTGGCAACGTATCAAGCCAGGCGGCGCGGACTTCACCGCGGACCCCGCTCGGCTGCCCTGCTTATGGCCAACCAGGGCGCCCGCACTTTCCCCACCCGCGGCGGCCCGTTACCCGCTCCGTCCGAACACCAACGGCTGGGCAAAGAACCAGCCGTTCACCGTCCCGCCCAAGATCCGGGTGCCCGCCAAAACCAAGTGGGCCGAAATTCCACCCAGCCCGGGATGAACGGCGGAGACCGAACCGCCGGTGGCAGCATCCAACCAGGTCATTTGGCCCGAACTATCGCCGACCAGCAAATAACCACCCGCCCACACCGGCGTGCCAAATACCCGCCCCGGCAGCTTTCTGGTCCACTTCCGGGTGCCGTGCAACGACCAGGCGGCAATCGTTCGGGTCGCCGGGTCGGCCAGGTAGATGTCCCCACCCGCCACCAGCGGACTGGTCACTTCAGTGTGCGCTAGCGCCATCGTGCCGGTTCCCAACGACCGTTGCCAGGCCACTTGGCCGGTCGTTTGGCTGAGGGCAAACAGTCCCACCGTCAGGCGGTCGCCGGCTTGCACCCGGGTTACGCCGGGAATCATTACCCACTGTCCGTTCTCGGCCAGGCTGGCGTCAGACAGACCGCTCACCACCGGCAAGGCGCGCTGCCACACAATCTGGCGGGTCTGCCAATTCACCGCCGTGACCCATGACTGGGCAGCGGGAAACGACGCCCGGTACCGGTTGGTGGCCACATAGACTGTCGATCCCACCACCAACACACTCGAACGGCTGTCGAAACCGCCGATGGGCAGCGACCAAGCCAAATGGCCGGTGGCCGCCTTTACCGCGACGAGCCGGCCATCCCCGGTGGTCTCGAACACATAACCGCCCGCCACCACCGGCGACGCCATGTCTTCCCCGCGGGTGGAAAAAAACCACTGCTCGCGGCCGGTGGTCAGGTTAAACGCCATCAGCCCGCTGGTGCCTTGCCCCCGCTCCCAACCGTTTTGGGTAGAAAGGGTCCGAAATCCGGGGTTGCCGAGACCGACCACCGCCAGCGACCCGGTAAGCGCCGGCGCGCCCCACACTTGATTCGGCACGCCCTCCGACCAGGCCACCTGTCCCGTGTTAAGCCACACCGCATCCACCTGTCCCGCCGTGGTGCCAAACACGGCCAGCCCATTGCCCACCGCCACCCGGCCCTGCACCGACCCCGGAAAGCGCAGGGCAAAACCGCTCCGGCCCGTCCCCTGGTACCACGCATTGCGCCCCGAGGTGAGCGCCGCCGGGCCGCCGGTGCCCGCCGGTGCCGCCGGCAGCAGCCAGTCCGCCACCGAAATTCGCAGCGGATGCAAGGTGGCCGAGGCGGGAGCGGAAGGAGCCGGAGTCCGTTGCCGCGGATTCCAACTCGGGGGCCAAAGCGCATTGTAAAAGGCCGCCGGCATCGGGGTGGCGGTAAATAGCGGCATCAGGTAGGCGTCGGACAAGGCCACCGCCGCGGCCATACCGCCCGCTCCCCAGCGCCGCCAACTCGCGGGACTCCGCAACTGGCGCGCCAGGACTCCGGCGAACGCGAGGATCAAGCCCATTTCGGCCGAAGCGAAATAGTAGGTGAACTTGGACCGCGGAGTGGCAAGCCAGGTACCGTAAAACATGGCCAGCCAAAGTGCGAGGAAGATCGCCACCCGTACCTCGCGGCGCGTTCGCCAAGCCCACACCCCCCAGCCCAGCAGGCTCGCCACGCCCGCCCACACCAAGAGCGGATCGGAGACCGCAAACAGGCGGGAGACGGTGTTGTGCCCATAAAGAATCAAGAACGCCGTCGGCCGCGGCAGGCCCAACCAGCTATACGCGTTGGACGTCCAGGGGTGAAAGAACCGGAGCGTCCACATATTTTTGAGCATCATCCACTGCAATACGAAAAACGCCACCACCGGATTGGCCGGAAGCCAGGATTGATGGAACCCGGAGGGAAAAGCATAGGCATAGGTCGAGAAGTAGGCCGCCAACGGAATCACCGTCACCGCCGCCAGCCACCATCCCGGCCGTGATCGCCGCACATCGCGCCAGCACACGCCCAGCCAAATCCACGCCATTAAAATGGTCTGCGCCCCAATCCATTTGGCGGAGAACCCGAGGCCCAGCAGCACGCCCCAGCCGAACAAAGCGGAGCGGGATACGGTTCGGCCCTGATGCGCCCGTTCGCTCAATATCCACAGCAACCACGCGTTGAGCGCCACCAAGGGAACCGCTACGCCATCCGGTAGCGCCACGCGGGAGAGGCTGATCAGCAACCCATCGACCGCTCCGGCGGACGCGGCCACCAGTCCGGCCAAGCGCGAACGGAAGATGGCCGCCGCCAGCAGGTATAAGAGGGGCGGAACCATAAGGCCGAACACGGCGGATGGCAGCCGCCAAGCCCAGGGATGATTGCCGAATAGCAAGATGGCGCCCGCGATCAGTTCCTTGGCAAAGGGCGGATGGGACAACAAGTTGGGATCGATGCCGGGGACGGCATGCCCCAGATGCACCGGACTTTTTCGTCCCAGCAGGGTATCCGCCGCCGGCACATAATAATATTCATCGTAAATCAGGCCATGATACCGGCCCAGTCCCCAAAGGCGCGCCGCCCCCGCCCCGAGTTCAATAACCGCCAGCGCGACCCACACCCACAAACCGGCAATTCGGCTCGGCACGGGACGCCGACCGAGCTGAGGCTGTCCCAGCGCCACATGTTTCACCCCTTTAATTGGTCGGACCGGTTTCAGCGCAAGTTCACAAAAGCCAGGTCAATCCCAAAATCTTGCGCTCTTAAGCCTTGCATGACCGCCTGCAGGTCATCCTTGCTTTTTCCGCTAACCCGAATGGCATCGCCTTGAATTTGGGCGTCGACTTTAAGTCCCATAGCCCGGATCGCCTTTTGCAGATTCTTGGCCTGGCTCGTCTCGATGCCTTTTTTTACCGTCACCACCACCGTCGCCCGGTCCATCCCGTGCGGTTCAGGCTCGCCGAATTCGAGAAATCGCAAGGATACCCCGCGTCGCGCCATGCGTTCCCCCAACACGTTCTGCAGGGAGTCCAGCACCATGCCGGCCGGAGAATCCAGCCGAATCTTATACTGAGCGGCGTCCCACTCAATCACAATGTCGTGTCCGCGAAAGTCATAGCGGGTTGCGGTTTCCCGCCGGGTCTGATCAAGCGCGTTGATGAGCTCCGCCAAATCCGGTTCGGAAACGACATCAAACGAACTCTCTTTAGCCATGGGGTTGTTCCATCTCCTTTTGCCGTTGCCATCGCTCGTGCTCTTGTTTCATACAGCGGTTCATCACCACCGCGAGCCCAGCCGCTTCGGCCAGCGCTGCCGCCGTCACATTGCTGATCCCAAGTTGCAGCCACAATGTCCGCGCCCCGATGCTAATCGCTGCCTCGGCCACCGCCGGCGTATCCTCCGCGCGGCGGAACACATCCACCACGTCCACGGGGCAGGGAATGTCCTGCAGCCGGCGATAAACGGTCTCTCCTAAGATCTGCTGCGCTTGGGGATGAACCGGAACAATCCGGTAACCCTGCGTCTGTAAATATGCCGCCACGCGATAACTGTCGCGATCCGGTTTGGGCGACAGACCAACCACCGCTACGGTGCGCGTTTGACGCAGAATCTCCGCAATCCGGTCGTCCTCGCTGTCTGTTGCTTGCAATGGCAGTCCCTCCCTTGACACTCCGCATCTGTTCATCACGCCCCATTGTACCAAGATGCGCCAGGACCTGCGACCGCGTCACCTCCATTAACCCCAAACCCGTCGCCTGGGGGTATAATGAAACCATAGCGATTACCCGGAAAGGACGGTCTTGCCAAGTGGAAAAGAAGCCGATTTCGCTGCGCGACAAGCGGCGTCAAAAGACCGCCCGTCGACGGACGGTGACACGCCCGGCCGTCCACCGCCAAGCCTTGCGCTCGCCAGGCGATTTCGACGAGGTCTTGGTCTACTGGCAGCGATGGCTGCACAATCCCTTTCAAACCGCGGGGACATTACCCTGGACCGAACGCATGCTGTGGGGCAACGCGTTGTTGGCCGGGATCCTGCGGGCCGTGATCTTGCTGTTCGAACAGAATTTCAACATTATGCTGTTGGTCAGCGCGGTATTGAACACCTTGTTCGTGTTTTTCTTGGTGTACTACGCGATGACCTTTGTCGTGGGCTGGGTCCTCGCACGAACCGGTACCCGCTTCAAAAATATGGACGGCCTGCGCACCGAAACCGTCGTCCTGTCCGGTTGGTTGGCGCTGGTGGCGATTGCTGCCGTCATTCCGGTTGCTTATGTGCTTGATGTCGCGTTGCTGGTATTTGTGGGATTGTTCACCCGCGCGGTGATGCGGGCCACTCGCGCCCCCTGGTGGCGGTCGGCGCTGGCGACACTGACCGGAAGCGTCTTAGTCCTCGCGGTGCTGTCGTTGCTCGCCCATTTGTAGTCATAAGGAGGTGGCAACTGCCTTGGAGCGCTCCGTGGTGGTCTATACGCAACCCGGCTGAAGCGCCTGCCGAGCCGAGATGGCGTGGCTGTCTCAAGTCGGACAAGCGGCCGAGGAACGCAATGTCATGAACAATTCCGCCTACATTGACGATCTTTTGCGATGGGGTTCCCGGTCGACCCCCACCACGGTTGTACAACGGGGAACGCAGCAGGAGATCATCATCGGATTCGACCGGTTCCAACTCGCACACCTGCTTGGGCTCACCGCGCCCTAAGACGGTGTCTCCGAGCCGATGCCTGAATGGATCATCCAACCCGTGCGCGGAGCAATGGACAGCTTCCGTCCGGCTCATCATTACCCGGCGGGCTCATACGCCCCGCCCGCGCTCGGGGCTCGCGCCCGTGGGAGCGCCCAGCGGAATGAGCCGGCCCGCCTTAACTCCGCGTGCATCGGCCAATCACACGATAGGATCCCATTGGATAGATCGAGTCGTGGGCCAACCCTCAAAAATTGACTTTCCTGCCTACGGGAGGTAAGGCGTATCATGAACAACTGCGACTTTTTGCGGTCTGGCTTCAACACCCGAGTCCATTTTCTCCCGGGAGCATCACATCGAACACCGACAGGGCCGACCCCCGACTATTAGGCCGTATAGGGCGGTTCCGGTTTGGAGAAGCAACCACACGATAGCTATCCCTAAGATACAACCGCAACCGCGCCAACACGGTCGGATCATCGTCGGCAACGATTATTGTCGTCACGGCGCATTCCCCCACTGCCATAAACCATCTCTTGTGCCGTAGTGTAGCCAAGACCAAGACCAGTCCCCCACCCCAACGACCCATGCCGGCCGGGGGACACCCGGCAACCAGCACCGCCCACAAACCGGCGGTAAAGTGCAGGCCAACAAGCAGACGCTTTACTCACCGAAGGTTCACGCTTGATCGCGCCCGGACCACCGTCACCAGCCGCTGGCGCGCTCGGCCAGGCTGCAACCGGCTATGGCCCGTGCCAGCTCCAGCAAGCGTCCAACCGGGGCGCGCGATGGGCTCTCCCGGGTCCGCCGGAGCCGGGTCGCTGGGCCTATCTGATCCCAACCGATATTCGCCTGGCCAGGCCAAGCGCCCCCACTCAACACCCGGGGGCGCTTCGCTCAATGCCGTAAAAGGGGAATCCCTTCGCTTGAGATCAGGTTTGACTTTCCCGGTGCTGCAGACCGCCCAGGGCCGGCGCCAAACCCGGGCGGCGCTGTCGCATCGCCAGCGCCGCCCGGCCGATCACATAAGGACTGAACGGGGTGCGGGCGATAAGCGCAATAACCAGCGCGCTCCCCGGGATCAGCATGGCCACCGTAAGCCCATCGAGCCAAAACGACCCGGAGGGGATGTGCGCCTTTCCCAAAATCCACATCCACCAATTCAGCAGCATCGGGTGAAACAGATAAATCCCAAAGCTCAAGTCCGCAATCCGTTTGATGGACTGCCAATGCCGGGGAACCGCGCGCCGCCGCTCCTCATAACCAATCCCCCACACGGTCAGCAGGGCAATGCTCAGCACCGACCAGGGCACCATGGCTGGCTGCAGCACGCTATAAGCCCACATTTGCTGGTGGCTCACGCTCAGCTGGATGAAATAGGCCGCCAGCATAAGAGCGGCCGAGGCCACCGCCAACGCGGTCACCAACCGCCGGTGGCCGCTTAACCAGGCACGCACCGTCGGCCAGTGCACCGCCGCCACCCCGCCCATCACCAGATAAAGCGCGTAGGTCCACACTTCAATGGTGGTATAGGCGTTAATTCCGTGCACCGGACCGCGGATGCCATATTGGTCGTAGGCCATCAGCGCCACCTCGAACAGCCCGGCGCCGCCCAACACGCGCCACGGGTGTTTTTTGGCCCATCCCACGACGACCATGAAAAGCGGCATCAACAGATAGAACTGCATCGTAATCAACAGGAAGTACATGTGAAACCAGGCCTGTCCGGTCAGCAGATCCCATCCAAACGTCTTGAAAAATGCCCCCACCGAGGCAAACGGCTGGAAGACAAACGGGTACAAAAAGCTCCACACCACGTACGGAAAGAACACCAGCTGATAGCGCCGTCTCCAAAAATCCATCCATTTGACCTTGCGCTGCCAGACCGAATAGGTCAGCACAAACCCGGTCAGCGCCATAAACGACTCCCGGGTGTAATGCAAGAGCGTGCTGACCGCTCCCGCCGCCACCGAGGTCGCGCCATTAGCCGTGAACCAGGTGCTGTGAACCGCAATCACCGAGCAAATCGTCAATGCCCGGACAAAATCCAGTGCCTCGACATAGGGGCGTTTGGCGGGTGTCATTGGGCCTCACTCCCCCAGTCGGCCACGCGCATGCGAAGCTCCCGCCGTGAAATTTTTCCGGTCGCTCCCTTGGGCAGCGTGGTCACCACGAAATACTGGGCTGGGCATTTGTAGCGGCTAAGATGTTCCGGCACCCAGTTCTGCAGCTGCTCCGGCACTTCCGCCGCCCCATGCCGGGCCACCACAAACGCCACCGGCTCCTCCCCCAGCAAGGGATGGGGGCGACCCACCACCGCACAGTCGACCACGTCGGCGTGCGTCAGAATCGCCTCCTCGACTTCCCGCGGAAAAATCTTTTCACCGCCCCGATTAATCAGTTCCCGCAGCCGCCCTTCCAAGTACAAGTATCCTTCCCGGTCGAACCGCCCTAAATCCCCGGTCTGATACCAACCTCCCCGCATCTTGGCCAGGGCCCACCGATTGGGTCCCCAACGGGGATCGACCACCGCCGGCCCCCTGATCTCCACTTGCCCCACGGTTCCCTGCGGACACGGGATGCCGTTGTCGTCCACCACCCGGATGTCCGTGCCGGTGGGCTTGCCGACCGACCCCGCACGCCGTTGCACAAGCGGGTTCGACGCCACTTGGCTGGCGGCCTCGGACAACCCGTAGGTCTCGATCACCGGAATCTGCCAGCGGGCTTCCACCCGGCTCAACGTGGTCAGCGGCAAGGGCGCGGAGGCCGACCGGATAAACCGGATCCGGTCCGGATGGCGTGGCGCCCCCTCGCGATTGACCATCACCGTCAGTATCGACGGCACCGCGTTAATCCAGGTGATGGGATAGCGGTTCACAATCTCCCAAAACCGGCTGGCGTGGAACTGCCCGGCCACCACCACGGCCGCCCCCGCGACCAAGGGGGCCAGCACGGCGACCACCTCGGCATTAATGTGAAACAGGGGAAGCGGAGAAAACCCCATATCATCCGCCGTCAGGCGATGGCCTTCGGCCACCTGCCGGGCCGTGGCCAAAAGCGCCGCAAGCGGCAATCCCACCGGCTTGGGATCACCGGTGGTGCCGGAGGTCAAAAGGATTATGCCCGCACCGGTGCGGGGCGACGCCGAGCGCGGCTCCGGCATCTGCCGCAGCGCCACCTTCCCATCCGGAGCCAGTTCCATCCATCCCCCCAGCGCGGGCGCCAGCCCGCCGGTCGGCGCAATCAGCCAGCGCGACCCGGCAATATCCAGGGTTCGATCGCGATCCACCCGGGGAGCGCGGGGATTGACCGGCACGGCCACGGCGTCGATCACCAAAAGCGCCAGCCAGGTCACGATAAATTGGCCCGGATGCGCCATCATGACGCCAACCCGGTCGCCCCGCCGGACGCCGGCATCCTGCAACGACTGCGCCCGTTGCGCTACCTCGTCCGCCAGGCGGCGGTACGTCCATGATTCCGTGCCTTCGGCCGTTTCCACGCGCAGGTACAGGCGTGCTCCCTGTTCCCTGGCCTGAGCTTCCACCAATCGCGCTAAAACATTAGGCGTCATGGGTTCCCCTCCAGTCCGCTCTGAAGTCAGGCCGCCGGCTCAGGTTCGGCCTCAGCCTCGACCACGCGCTCTTCTAGTCCTTGGCCACGGGTTTCTCTTCCCAGCCAGGCTACCGAGCCCGCCCCGCACGCGGCCACCGCCGCCACAAACAGAAAACTTCCGCGAATGCCCGCAGCCGCCAGCATCAACGCCATGATGTATGGCGCCAACGCTCCCCCTAATAACCGCCCGATTCCTTCCGTCATCCCCACCCCCGTAGCGCGGATGTCGGTCGGATATTGCTCAGCGGTAAAAATCTTCATAGCCGGGTCGACGGAAATCCCGAAAAAGGCCATGACCATCGCCACCCCGACGATCCAGGCGGCGTCATGCACCCACGGAAAAACCGCGGCCGCAATCGCGGCAATGGCGGTAAATCCGACAATGACCGGCTTGCGTCCAATCCGTTCCACCAGCCAGGCTTCCACCAGCTTGCCCGGGATGGACGCCGCCATGATCAGCGCGGTCAAATCCAAAACCCAAGGGCCGGGCAAATGCTCAAGATGGAGCACCAGCGGCATATAGCTCATAATCGCATAAAATACGAAAAATACCGAGGGAAAAGCGATCCACAGCATAATCGTGCGGCGGCGGTACGCCTTCGACCATACTGCCCGCACCGGACGCGACGGGCTTCTCGGTTGATCGGCATCCTCCCCCGCCCGCTCCGCCAACGGCCAGTCCTGGGCGTGCGCGATAACCTCCAGCCGCCGAACCACCCGGTCGGCCTCTCCGCCGCGGCCATGCGCCTCCAGCCAACGGGGGGATTCCGGCATCGCCAGCATCAGCAGGACGGCATAACCTATTCCCAGACCGGCCGCCGCGAACAGAACCCTCCAGCCCACCGCCGGCCCGAATTGGGCAAACGCCCAGGCCCCCATCAGAGGCGCCGCAAAGTAGCCAACGGACAAAAAGGCGTCCAGCACCCCGGCCACCGCCCCGCGCATCCGCCGCGGACTCAGTTCGGCCAGCAAGGTGTAAGGCAGCGGAAACATGGCGCCAAGCCCCAGTCCCGCCACAAACCGCATCCCGACCAGGGCCTGCCAGCCCGACACCAGCCCAGTCATGGCGGTTATCAGCGAATAAAACAGCAAGGAGGCGACCAAGACCCGCTTGCGGCCAAAGCGATCCGCCAAATAGCCGGCGGGCACCACCCCCAACACAATGCCGACCGTGGCCGACGCCACCAACAGCCCGGTCTCCGACGGCGTCATCCGCCAGAGGCTCTTAAACGGGACCAGCACCACCCCGACCAGGCCAATGTCATAGGATTCCAACAGCCAGGCCAGAGCCGCCATGAAGAGCCAAAACCAGTGGCGGCGGGTCATGGGCAGGCGGTCTATGCGCTCTGCCAATTGATAAGCCATGCCGCCATCCCTCCCATCGTCCCGCGCCCATCGGCGCAAGACGTACAAAATAATTGTAATGCCGTCCTAAGACTAACAGGTTCACCCCGATTTGATCTGAATGCGGACTGAACTTTGGCTAAAAAATTCCTGTAACCGGTTCGCCGATGCGAACGCTTAAGGGCGCCATCCGCTATGCTAGAGCGAGGCGGATGGCACCGTCCGTGCGGGGTTGCAACGCTCCCGCGCCGGCGCCGCGCCCCCGAATGGAGGATGCATCCACCCCATGCGTCTCGCTGTCGTTACCCGCCGCCTGTCCGGTCGCGGCGGAATGGAAACCGCGATCCGGACGCTGGTCCGCGAAGCCGCCCGGCAAGGCGTCAGCGTGGAGGTGTGGATGATGGGCCGCCCTCGCCAAGCCGACTGGCTGCACGGGCTGACGGCCCGAATCTGGGCGATCGATCAGGGCACCGGCCGCCGGCTGCAGTTAAAAAGCAAGCTCCCGCTCTATGCCTGGGCGCTGTGGCGCGGCTTGCGCCGCTATCCCGTGGACGCGGTGCTGGCCACCGACCCGGTCTTCGTCGCGGCCTCGCTTTACGCGCGCCGCTTTGCCAGCCATCCCCCCGCCGTCCTCTCCTGGCTGCACTTCTCTTTAGCCGCACTGGCCAATACCCCATACCTAAGGCTAGCAGACGGCCATTTGGCGATTAGCCAGGGGATTGCCGGGGAAATTGCCGCGCTCGATCCCAAGGCGGCTCCCGAAATCGTTTACAATCCGTTGCCCGACCAACCCTATCCGCTGCTGCCCGCCTCCCCTACCACCCAGTTTCTGTATATCGGCCGCTTGGCCAACCGTCAAAAACGGGTGGATCTGCTCCTCGCCAGCCTCTCCCGCCTGGCGCCCGCCTGGCACCTGACGGTGGTCGGCGAAGGGCCGGACCGGGCTATGCTGCAGCACGTGGCTCAAACCTTGGGCATCGCCGAGCGTGTCACCTGGACAGGCTGGCAGACCAACCCCTGGGCCCTGACCGCATCTTTGAGCGCCCTCGTGCTGACCTCCGACTACGAGGGTTTTCCGATGGTCCTGCTCGAAGCGCTGGCGCGCGGAGTCCCGGTCGTCGCCACCGATTGCGCCACCGGCCCGCGGGATATCGTACGGCCCGGGGAAAACGGCTGGCTAGTCCCGCCCGGCCACGCCGAGCCACTCACCGCCGCCCTGCAGCTCGCCGCCAGCGGTCGCACCACGTGGGACCGCACCAAAATCCAAGAAGACGCATGTTGCCGGTTTGGAGCGCGGCCGGTGGTGACCCGCATCTTGCAAACGGTGGCGGCCAGTCTCGCCCCGCTATCCCCCGCGAACGCCCAAGCCGAGGCCAATCAGCGCCCCGACGGTGGCCGATAGGCCGGTCAACACCGCGAACGACCACGCGCTTTTAAGGGCCGAACTGCCGGTAATGCGGCCTTTTAGGGCCCCTATCGCCAGCGCCGTGCCCAATGACAGACCCCAACTCCAATTTCTCGCCGCCAGCAGGGATCCCCCCCACAGATAGGGCACAATCGGGGGCACTGAGCCGACCAGCACGGCGGCTCCCATCACCGCCGCGTTGGCCAGCGGCCCTTCCATCCGCGCCTCGTGAATGCCCCAGGCCTCTCGCATCATAAACCGCAGCCACCGCGGCCGGGAGGCCACAATATTTCGCTCCACCGCAGCCAGTTCCGGGAACGGAACCCCAATCTCCCTTAACAACTGCCGCACTTCACCGCGTTCGTGATCCGGGTGGCGCAGAATTTCGGTCTGTTGGTCCTCCGTTTGCTTGCGCATAAAGTCGTTTTGCGAGTGTGTCGCCAGATACGAACCAACCGCCATCGAAACCATCGCCGCGCCCACCGCCGATAGCCCCGCAATCACGATGGCGCGATGCGGCTGATGGCCGAGCGACTCGCCGGACAGCAAGCCAACGGTGGCCACCAATCCGTCATTCACCCCAAAAATGGCTTCCCGCACAAGTCCGGCGCCGGTTCTGATTTTCGGGTCGCCAGCCGGCTGCGCCGGGGGCGCAGGCGCGGTGTTTTGACCACCCAAACCATTTTGTGCTCGTCTGCGGGCCATCATGACACCCCTTCAATGCGATGGTGTCAGTCTCCCCCGATGCCAGCCCATTTTATAACCGCACCGCAGCCAAGACATCCCGTTCGTCGGCTCCCATATCCGGGGGCAGCCGGTTGACCGGCCAAAATTGCAGGGCGGTAATCTCCGCCAATTCCACAGCCATCTCCCCGCCAATTCGGTGCACCCGGTAGAAAAACCGCAAGGAATGATAGGGACGCGAAAAAAAGGCGAAAAAACTGTCGCGAAATGCCAGCAGCGGGCCGGCCTTCACTTGCAGTCCGGTCTCTTCCTGAAACTCCCGCTGCAGTCCCTCATCCAGCGTTTCCCAAGGTTCAATTCCGCCCCCCGGGAAGTCCCACAGGCCGGTAAACCGCGAACGGCTCAACAGCACCTGATTGCCGTCCAGCAGAATGCCGTAGACGGCGGGACGAAACCGCACATCCGCGGCTAAAACCCTCCGCGTGGTGCCGTCGATACCCCGGCAGCTGATAAGTTTTCCGGTTGCGGACGGCGGTTTGGCCATCATCGTCCCCTTTGTTTGCCGTTATGGGTTAGGTGGCTGAGGCCATCCCGCACGCTCCCGCCGCCTTTGCTGTCCCCTGCGGCCATGTTACCATGAAATCCAGCAGTCAGTGCGGTCGCGGATGCAATCTGCGCAGGAGGAGCCCATAGATGACCTCATTAACCGGCGTAATACCCATTGCCCTTACCCCATTTGACCCCGACGGCGCGGTCGATCACGCCTCGATTGCCCAACTGACGGCGTTTTATCGGCGATCGGGGGCGTCCGCCATCACCATCTTGGGCATTATGGGCGAGGCTGCCAAACTGTCGGATCGCGAGCGGGAAGCG
>JAJZZA010000102.1 GCA_021797825.1 Bacillota bacterium
TGGCGACCTGTGGGTGAGTATGCCCTGCCTGCTGCCCTGCCCCATAAGTTGTATCTAGACGGCTCGCCCCTACCATATATCGTGTCCCGGGGTTTTTCAGAGCAGATATAGCCGCTGGCCATCGGGGAATCCTTCTATTGACTGATCCAAACCCAAGCCTGCTTAAAAAGTCAAGCCGTTATATCTGCCTCCGAGGGACCCTTCCGGTGCAAACGTCGGCACGGCACTTGCGGGGGTGACAATCCCTCGTTGTCTTGGTCCGAGCCATTGCCTTGCGACCTTGCTTTCCATTACTTCCTATTGTATAGTATTAATGGCGTGCTACCGGCATCGCGACCGGCGGACAACACGCCGATGCACCCGCGCAGCCATTTCAAGGAGGTTAATTCATTGGGAAAAATCGCATTTTGGATCACAGCCGGACCGAGTTTGCAAGACAAGGCGATGGCCAATCTGGTACTCGCTGGTCGACTGAAGACGAATCGCCAACAAGATGTTCAAGTCTATTTCTTTGGACCGGGCGTGCAACTCGCCGGTCAGGCGGAAGGAGCGCTGCTCGGCGCCATAAGCGCCTTGGCCGAGGGTCAGGTTCCCATGGCCGCCTGTCCGGCCAACGCCGAACAGTACGGCCTGGTTAGCAGCGTCACCGAAAAAGGGGTTGCCATGGAGCCAGCTGGAGAAGCGATGATCCGGCTCGTCGAGCAGGGATATCAGATTGTTGGCGTCTAGATCCCACCACACAGGCGGCGGACTCTCGCGAGTCCGCCTACCCTATACCTCAGATTTCCCCGTCCATTATTCCATCGCTCTTCACCAAATGGCCAAAAGTTCCGAAAATCGCCCACAGCGGCAAGTCGCTTGAAGAACTGCCATGATTATGCCCCTCGTCCTCCAAGATGCCTCGCGACCGCTTCGACGAGCCTGCATGTGCTCCCGAAACTTGTCGTGGCACGAGATTTTCGTCAATATCCCGGGCAAAAATACCGCGACCGTCTCCGGAATTCCCCCGATCCGCCGGCAAATCGAGGGTCGGCTGGCGCATCCCCGATCCGACCCACCGAGAATCCCCGAGTCGCGCAAGTCCCGCGCCAACCGGCACCTTTCGTCCCTGCCCGGACTCCCATTTGGCCTCAATGGGCCCAGTCCCCCGCCGGGATGGTGAAAAATCCTTGGCCTGCTTGACTATACATAGTATAGTATTAACCTATGGGGTCGAAGCGTTGAGGAGCTCTTGTCGGGGAGGTCGCTATGGCGGGGAACACCCAATGGTCACCAGTAGAAACCCGAGAGGTCGGAAGCCGGCCTCCGGTCTCGCGATGGGTTGCGCTATTTTGGATTACTCTGGCCGAACTCTTGGCTATGAGCGTTTGGTTTAGCGCCTCGGCAGTCACTGTCGCCTTGGTGCGGCAATGGCACATGCATGGCGCCGCTGCGGTCTGGTTGACGGCCGCCGTCCAACTCGGATTCGTCGTGGGGGCTTTGATCAGTGCCACGTTAGGTCTTTCCGATCGCATCCGCCCGCGCTGGCTGATGGCCTGGGGGGCAATGGGAGCGGCGGCGACCACAGTCGCCATCCTGGCCTTCCCGCAGGGCGGTGTAGCGCCCTTTTTGCTGCGAGGCCTCACCGGCGCCTGTTTAGCGGTGGTTTATCCGACGGCGGTGCAATGGGTGGCGGGCTGGTTTCCCCGGCAACGCGGATTCGCCGTCGGGATCCTTATCGGCGGCTTGACGATCGGATCGGCTTTGCCTCATCTTTTAGCCGGCTTGCCGCTCTTGCAACATTGGCAAGGCGTGCTAGCGGGCAGTTCCGGGTTGGCCATCATATCATGGGCACTGGTACTCTGGGTCGTTCCCGAACAACCGGGACCGTTCCGGCCCCCGGTGTTTCGTTGGAATCGTGTGGGAGCCGTATTGCGGGACGGCCCGGTCATGTGGGCCAATCTGGGCTATTGGGGCCACATGTGGGAACTTTACGCCATGTGGACCTGGTTGCCGGTTTTTCTGGCGGCCAGTTGGTCGGCTTACTTTAAAGGAGCCTGGCTGATCCGGGCTGCAGGCTGGGCCAGTTTTGCAGCGATTGGGCTGGCCGGACTAGCGGGGGCGTTGGCCGGAGGCTGGGCGGCTGATCGCTGGGGCAGGACTCGGGCGACAATTGGCGCCATGGGCCTCAGCGGAGCCATGGCGTTGGGCATCGGCTTCACTTACGCCCAGTCTCCCTGGCTAACCATGCTGCTGGCGGTCATCTGGGGATTCAGCGTCATCGCGGATTCCGCCCAATTTTCCGCCGCCGTCACCGAACTAAGCCCGGCCGAACGTCAAGGCAGCGCGTTAACTCTACAGATGGCTGTGGGGTTTTTGATTACCATTGGGTCCATCAATCTGGTGGGGTGGCTTAAACCCACAGTCGGATGGTCGCACGTATTGATGATCCTGGCGTTAGGCCCGGCCCTGGGGATTTGGGCGATGGCGCGGCTTCGGTCGCGGCCGGAATCGGTGCGCCTGGCCAACGGCCGCAAATAACGCGGGGGCTCTGGCTTCCCCGTGGAAAGGAGCTGTTTTCCTATGCGCAATCTGCAAGATATCGCTTGTCCGATTCATCGCGCGGCCACCCTGGTAGCGGATGTCACGGTTATTGTCATTCTTCGGGAACTTCGCAACGGACCCCGCAGGTTTGGAGAGCTGTTGGTGCCGGGTATGAATCCCCGGTCCCTGTCCGATCGCTTGCGGCGCCTAACCCATGAGGACGTAATTACGCGGACGCGCTACGCCGAGGTGCCGCCACGTGTCGAATACAGCCTGACGCCCAAAGGAGTCGCGCTGCTGCCAGTGCTTCAGGCCCTGCAGGATTTCGGCCAAACCTGGTTGCCGGTAGAGGCAGTCCCCGGTCCGGCAACGGCCGCCGACCAGGGATAAGCCACTGACCTGGCGACGACAGGAAGCCCGGCATCCTTGACGATGGCCTCGGAGTTGGGGGCGGGCCGTTAAATCCAAACATCCCTCGGACGCGGTGACCCTAGCGCCGCATTCGCCGGGCGGGAGCAGGATGCTGGGAACCGCCGCGTTCTCTCCTCTGGCTGTCTAGACGCATCGGGTCCGCGCGGCCCGCGATCGCACGAAGCGCCGAGCGGGATGGTGGTGGCCTGGCGACGCAGCAGAGCCTGCCTCAAGACGCGCCCCGTCTTTCACATTGGCTGCGCCGCGCGTCAGCGGGCGGGCGAGGCATTCCACGACCGCTGATGGTGTTCCACGCCAAACTGATCCGCTGGCAGCGGATGGGAAAAATAGTAGCCTTGCATCGTGTAGCAGCCAAGTTCTTGCAGACGAATCATTTGTTCTTTTGACTCGACCCCCTCCGCAATGATATTGAGGCCCAAATTGCGAGCCAATTCGATGACGGTCTTGACGATGGCTAAGTCTTTGCGATCACGCAGCACGTCTCCGATAAACGACTGATCGATCTTAAGGGCTGTGATCGGAAAATCCTTAAGATAACTGAGGGACGAAAATCCGGTGCCAAAATCATCCAGGGACACCGCGATGCCGAGCGAGCGCAGGGCGTTTAGAAGATGCATGGTGTACGAAACGTTTTGCATTGCCGCACTTTCCGTGATTTCAATTTCTAGCCGGTCCGCAGGCAAACCGGTATCCTCCAGAGCCTTGGTAATCACCTCGACGATGTTGTGCTGTTGAAACTGCCTGGCTGAGAGGTTAACCGCAACTCTGGGGATCAAAGAGCCCTCGGTCAGCCAGACGGCCGCTTGGGCGCACGCTTGGCGCAACACCTGTTCGCCAATCGGCACAATGAGTCCGGTCTCTTCAGAAAAGGTGATGAAGTCTCGGGGCAACACCAATCCCACCCCTGGCCGATCCCACCGCACCAGCGCCTCTACTCCGTTCAGGCGTCCGCTCCGGCTATCCACTTGAGGCTGATAATGGACCACAAATTCGTGCCGTTGCAACGCTTGATGCAATCCGGTTTCCAAGACGACATATTCATTGGCCCGCAAATTCATGCCCGCGTTATAGAGCACATAACCGTTCCCGCCGGCATCCTTGGCGCGGTACATCGCGATATCAGCATGTTTCAAAAGCGTCCCGGGGTCTTCCCCGTCGTCCGGATAAAGCGCGATCCCGATGCTGCCCGGACAGCGAAACTCCTCCCCGTCCAGCTCCCACGGTTCCCTAAGCCGTTGCAAAATGCGATTGGCCACATGGCGCACATCGTCCACCTGGGAGACCGAGGAAAGCAGCACGATGAACTCGTCGCCCCCCATGCGAGCCACCATGTCCCCGTCCCTCACATCCTCTTGCAGACGTTTCGCCACGCCTTGCAACAGTTGGTCGCCGGCCGCATGTCCCAACGTGTCATTGACATTTTTGAACCGATCGAGATCGATAAAGAGAACCGCCAATACCTGCCGACGGCGCCTGGCAAATTGAAGAGCCATCTCAAGCTGCTCCACCACCCGCGAACGATTGGGCAGATTGGTCAAGCGGTCGTGATGGGCCAGAAAATGCAGTTGGAGTTCGCTGTTTTTTCGCTCGGTGATATCTCGCGCGATTCCGCGAAATCCGATCGGACGGTTATCGTCGTCGCGCATTAAGGAGACCGAGGCGTCCAAATAGCGTCTCTCGCCGTCCTTGCGGATAATTTGCCATTCCGCCGCAAACGGGATCCCGGTGCGGTAGACGCGGTTGAATGCCTGATACAGTTCCTGGGCATTTTGGTGGTCGGTGTACTGCCGGTCGTTGAGGCCATACATTTCGTCGGCGGGGTAGCCCAGGATGTCGCACAGCGCGGGATTAAAGAAGGTGAGGTTGCCGCTAATATCCACCTCGAAATAGCCATCCTTGATCTCTGCCAGGATGTTCCGATACCGTTCTTCGCTCGCCCGCAACGCCGTTTCGGTCTTGACGCGATGCGTGACGTCGCGGGCGAAAACAATAACCCCAATGACCTCTGCGCCTGCCAAATAAGGCACCCGGTCGACTTCCACATCGATAGCCTCTCCTGTCGCCAGCACCAGTTTCTCGATACTGTCCCAGGTGGAGCGCTGACTGTCCATGACGTAATTCTCAAATTCGCGATATTGCTCCACATTACTCGGAAAAATTTCTTCGTCCAGGTGGCCGACAATCTCGTCATATCTCCGTCCGATTAAGGCGCAGGCGGCGCGATTGACCCGGAGGAAGCGATGGTTTCGATCCTTGTACCAAATGGCGGAACTGGTCGCGTCTATGATAGTCTCCAACTCTTGCTGACGCCGTTGCAGACATTCTTCAGACTGTTGGGGCGACCGCCCGTCGGTGGCAATCACCAGCAGGGCCTTGCGGGTCCCGTCGGGACGAAAGAAGGGAATCTTGCGGATGCTCAGATTGTGCTCCCGGCCGTCGGCATCCACCACCCGTTCGAACCCGTGGCTTTCGCGCATCGCGTGCCAAGCCCTCTCGTCGCTGGCCGCGCACACTTCAAAGGTAGCACGGGTTTGGGGGTACATATCGGCCAGTTCCAGGTCCGTGCGACCCCACCACGGTTTGGTTTCATCCAGCTCCACCAGTTGCATCGCGGCGCGGTTCAGCATCTGCCAGCGGCCTTGTCCGTCTTTGAGAAAAATGGCAGCCGGCAAATGTTTTAGCAGCATGCGTGACAGTTCGTTGGGGCTGATGGTTCGAGAAAATCCGTAGAAACCCGTCACTTTCTCAAGACGAGGACCTCGTCGGAGGTTCATAATGGTCGAGACTCCTTTTTTCGTTGCATCGCAGCGAATGGTTTCACGCTCGCCCGACACAATGAAATCATCTGATAGTCTGGACGCCGGTTTTCATTAAGTCGATCGGGTTCGCCCACGCCAACTGCCCGCGCGGCCCGAGCAACTCTTTACCCAGGGCACGGGCTCACACCGCATTTAATGACTTTCTCCCCCTACTATACAACCCGGTCACGCGCACGCCAAATTATTGGCGTGAATTCCCGATTTTGGCGCGTCACGCACAACTTCCCGGCTTGCTCGACGGCATGATTAAAACCCTGTGCACCCCTTCACCAACGTTTGCCTGACCGCGCGGCGATTATCGCACCAGCCCCCACACTCGCCGGACGGGTTTTAATAAGAGCTCGCGAATTGCCGAGAGCAGCTGCACAAATCCCGAAGCGCCCAGCACCACCGCCCATTGCGGCGCACTAAGCGGGCTGGTGCGAAACATGTTTTGCAAACCGGGCACATAGACAATCACCCATAACATCGCCACTGACGACAAGACGGCCCATACCGCCCAACGATTGGAGAACAAACCCACTTCCAAAAAACTGCGATCCTCGGCCCGCGCGTCAAAGACGTGCAGCAACTGGCTCATCACCAATGTGGCCAGAGCCATGGTCCGAGCCGCCCGCGTGCCCAGGGCCAGCGGGCCCAGTGCCCATCCGAAGACCAGCAAGGTGCTGACCCCGATCAAAACCCCGCGAAATGCGATCTTCGTGCCCAATCCGTGGGCGAAGATGCTTTCCCGGGGCGACCGCGGCGGGCGCTCCATTAATCCAGGTGTTGCCGGATCCACGCCCAGCGCCATCGCGGGCAGGCCGTCGGTCACCAGGTTCACAAACAGAATCTGGATGGGCAAGAGAGGCAATGGCATTCCCCAGAACACTGCCAGCAGCATGACCAGCACTTCGCCAATGTTGCACGACAGCAAGTAGCGGATGAATTTGCGGATGTTGTCGTAGATGGCCCGACCTTCCTGTATCGCGCGAACAATGGTGGCAAAGTTGTCGTCGGTTAAAATCATGGCCGAGGCTTCTTTCGTCACGTCCGTCCCGGTCATTCCCATGGCGATCCCAATATCGGCTTCCTTGACCGCCGGCGCGTCATTGACTCCGTCGCCGGTCATGGCCACGACGTCGCCGCGGGCCTTCCAGGCCCGCACCACCCGCAACTTATGTCGGGGCGACACACGTGCGTAGACACGAATGGTTTCCACCCGGGAGGCCAGTTCGCGGTCGTCCAGAGCATCGAGCTCGCGGCCCGTGATCACTTGCCCCGCGTGCGCCACCATGCCGAATTGACGGGCGATGGCGCGGGCCGTGGCGGGGTGATCCCCGGTAATCATTACGGTCCGGATCCCGGCCCGTTTCGCCTCGCGAACGGCTGCAATCGCTTCCTCCCGCGGCGGATCAATCATCCCGGTCATACCGAGAAAAATCAAGTCCTCCTCCCAGTGCGCAGTGGACGTGGGGCGGGACAACGGACGATATGCCACCGCCAGCACCCGCAACGCATCCTCCGCCATCTCATCATTCGCTTGCAAAATCATGTGGCGCATGCCGTCATCAATCGGCACCACCTTCCCGTGCCACTGCGCGTACCGGCACAACCCTGCCACAATATCGGCGGCTCCTTTCACGTAAACCACCGTTTGGTTGCGATGACTTCGCACCTGGACCGCCATCCGTTGACGTTCCGACTCGAACGGCATCTCCCCCACCCGGTCAAATGCCGCGCGCACATCGTGAAGCTTTAGTCCTTGATCAACCGCGGCTCGCAAGAGTGCCAGTTCGGTGGGATCACCGTGGTCCGCCGACAGACGCGAAGTCTGTTCGCACTGCAGCCTCGCGTTATTGCAAAGGATCGCGCCCGTCAACAAATGGGTAACATCTCCCCCGTCATCCGGCGCATGCGATTGACCCGGGGCACGAAATCCCGAACCATGAGCCCGCCGTTGGCGCCTCACTCCGGCCAGCCAGATCTCCGTCACCGTCATTTGATTGCGGGTCAGGGTTCCCGTCTTGTCCGAACAAATGACCGTGGTCGCACCCAGGGTTTCGACGGCGGGCAGTCGGCGGACAATGGCATGCGCCTGGATCATCCGCTGCACACCCATCGCCAGGGCGATCGTGACAATCGCCGGCAGTCCTTCCGGAATCGCCGCCACCGCTAGTGTGACTCCAGTTAAAAACATCTGGTAAAGCGGCTCGCCGCGAAGCAATCCGATCCCCACCACCCCGCCCACAATCACCAGGGAGATGCCCACCAAAATTTTTCCCATATGCTCCAAACGCCGTTGCAATGGAGTCTCGCCTTCAACCGCCTCATGGATAAGGTGTGCGATGGTTCCCATTTCGGTGCGCATGCCGGTTTCCACCACGATGGCGCGGCCGCGGCCGCGGCTCACGGTGGTACCCAAAAACACCATGTTGGTCCGATCGCCCACCGGAGCCATGGGATCAGCAATCTCGCCCACTGTTTTTTTAACGGCCGCCGATTCCCCGGTCAAAGCGGCTTCCTCCGTTTCGAGTTCCATGACCGCGATCAGCCGGCTGTCGGCGGGCACCCGGTCCCCCGCTTCCAATTCGATGACGTCACCCGGCACGAGTTCCCTGGCATGCCTCTCACCGGACTGGCCATCACGGATCACGCGGGCGGTAGGAGCGGTGAGTGCCCGCAGGCTTTCGACGGAACGTTCAGCCCGATATTCCTGGACGAAACCCAGGAGGGCATTCATCAGGACGATTGCCACAATTGTCACCGCATCGCCCCACTCGCCCAACAGAGCTGAAATGACTGTCGCGCCCAACAGAACCAGCACCATGAAATCCCGAAACTGTCCAGCCCACAACGCCCACATCGACACCCGGGAAGCTTCCGCCAAGGCGTTCGGCCCAACCCGCGCGAGCCGTGCCTGCACCTCAGCCGTGCTTAACCCCCGTGCCGAGTCGGTTCCAAGTTGCACCAGCACCTCCTCGGTTTTCATCCCGTGCCACCGGTTGCCCATATAGATGCCTCCCTGTCCCGAACTCGGGATAAGGGTATGTCCGGGCCCGGTGGAACAGAACGCGAGCCGAGGCGATGATTCACCCGCACTAGAGGCCTTGACCTTAAACCTCGAGCGCAGGGACCGACGCCTACCCCTTATCGAATATAACGCGATGGCAGAGTCTCCCTGCGCTGGATCAAGTTCTTCGAAAACCGGTCCATTCCCGGCGGGCCCAAAAAACCCACCATTAAGCTCCGCGGGGCCATCGGCTTGTGGACTGGCAGACCGAGCAAGTGATGCGGGACTCGGTACCGCAAGGCGCAAGCGGTCGGGGTGTGCCGCATTTCCCTGTCCGGTCGCTGGAAGATCTGCGTATCTTGAACATGACGGCATCGGCACGGGGCGACGGAGCAACCCATGGCGAATCCCGGCCAGCACGTGCTGCAAAAGGCGGGACCGAACCGCCTCGACCGGCCTATTGGCTGGGGGCTTGCGCAACTCGGGCGAAAAACTCGCGGTCCGCGACGGCCGCCCAGGCGTCTCTGTTTCCCCGAGGGTCCCGCCCGGCGAGCGGCCGTAGCCGCCACTCGGGGCGCCGGCAGCGCTTTTGCCGTATCGCGGGCGCCCATGAGAAGATGGCGGACGCAGCGGCGGAGACGGTCAAGGGTCGCGGACGCGAACTACTGGAGATCCCATAGCGCTCAGGCACCGCTCGCGGGAACCGGGCGGTGGTCTGCGGGAAAGGGCGTTGGCCCCCCGCTGCAGCAGGAACTGCCGCGACCCGCGCGGCAGTAGCGCTCCCCGACTAGGGGGATCCCCCTCATTCAGGGCGGGAAGGATATCAACCGGGCGCACGGCAAAACTCCGCCTCAAAGCAGAGGGCAGGGTCGATCCGATGTGGCTGGCAGTCGATTGGTTCTCATCATCGCAATCGCCGCCAAACCTCGGCACTCCGCCACCCATGAAGACCAAGGTGTTGTTCCAGGCACCGGCACCGGTCGGACGATGCGACGAAAATAGGGTGAAAAAAAATGATAGGCTCATTAGAACGGTCCAAAACCTTGTGCGCTTCTCCGCCCTCCGCGAAAAACTTTTTGCATTTTTTTGTGAGCTTTTTCCGCTGTGCTGAACCCGTTGGTATGTCAGGGTTTGTGGGCCCCCCTCAGAACATTTTCCCCCACCAGCGGACGAAGGAATGCGGGTTTGAA
>JAJZZA010000103.1 GCA_021797825.1 Bacillota bacterium
AAACTGCCCCGCAGGCTCGCAGCGCTACAGAGAATACCGACCTCGAAAGAATGAACGCGCCCTCAGTATAGCAGGGTTTTTCATGCTCCGTGGTGCCGCCGCGGCGGCATGCGGAACTGCCCTGAAAATCCCCAGGGGAGTCCACTCCCGAACGGGTCTTGCCGGGGCCGAAATTCCGCTCAGGATGCGGGGGCAGCGTGACCTGATAGCCGAGACTTTGCAGGCGTTTCACCGGCTGCCGCGTCACCCGTTGGTGGTCGCGATGGGCGAAGGACTTCACGCCAAGGTCGACATTGGCTGGCTGCTTTTAAGCCTGTACCGGAGGTCTACCACAAGAGGATGAGCCACGGTCACCGCGGCACGCTGCGCGCCTTTCGTCCGGGCCATCCGGCAATAGTTGGCGCCAACATACGTCGCTTGCGTTCACCCGGCCGCCGGTGCCGCTTCCAGCAGCACCGCGCGGAGATTGCGATGGCCGGGAATCGTGCGGCCGGAGAGCCGTTTGCCTGCACTCGCCTGCCAGGCCCACCCACTTGGCTAGGGCGCCCGGACGCCGAAAGGCGTCCACGGTGGGGCCGATCTCCGCCAAGACCGCCTCGGGCGGTCCGTCGTCCAATCCCGGGATGCGTCTGCATCAGATCCCGGGTCATCGCAAAAGGGGCGAGGCGCGTCTCCACTTCGGCCTCGGGCGTGGCACTTTGCGGATCGAAGCTCGTCAGGTGCTGCAGCAGTTGCTGGGTAAGCAGAAACTGCTGATGCGTCCCCAGCAGTCCCTCCCCGGCCCGCGCCAGTTCCGCGGGTGGGGCCCGGATGCGGGCATCGGCTAACGCGGCCAGTTGGGCCGGGTCGGTCTCGCCCCGCGCCCAGGCGCGGAGGATCCGCGTGTCGCAGGCACCGAGGACATCAGCCAGCGCCGAACCTTGCTGGAGGGTGGCGCCTTCCCACCCTATCTGCACCCGGTTGGCTTCGCGCGCCCACTCGGCGATTAAGCACTTGCGATTGCGCGTGAGTACGCGTGGTTTGGAATGAAGCTGGGCTTGAGCAGGCCAGGCTGCAACAACTCGGCGATCCACTTGCTGTCCTTCACGTCGGTCTTACGGCCGGGGGGCGGCTTTGATGGGGGCCGAGGTTGCCTGCCCGGAAACTCGTACCCACCCCGGACTGACGACTCGGAAAGTCGCCGCCGCGACGGTTGATGGACAACGGCGGCCAGCGACCGTCGAACCCTGTTCGGCAAGCGCCTAACCGGCCCCGCGCTGCGCGCTATGCATTTGCTGGAAAAACTCGGGGTAGCTAATGGCCACCGATTCGGAGCCGTGAAGCCAGGTCGGGCCGGTGGCGATGGCGGAGGCCACCGTCAGCATCATGGCAATGCGGTGGTCATCGTAGGCGTCAACTTCCGCACCCGACAAAGAGGGCACCCCTTCGATCTGAAATCCGTCCGGCAACTCCGCTATCCGAGCTCCCATCCGGCTGAGTCCGTCAACGGTGGCGTGAATCCGATCGCTTTCCTTAACCCGTAATTCACCGGCGCCGGTGATCAGCGACTCCCCTTCCGCCCGTGCCGCCAACAGCGCAACCAACGGAATTTCGTCCACCAGATCGGGTACCTCGGCCCCCGCGACGCGCACCCCGCGCAAGGCTCCTCCTTCGATGATCAAATCGCCCACCGGTTCCGGCTCCTGACGCGCGATACGCATCGTGATCTGAACCCCCATGCGTTCCAACACCCGATAAAAGCCGATGCGGGAGGGATTCAGCAGAACTCCCGCGAGATGAAGCCGTGATCCCGGCATCAAGGCGGCCGCTGCGGCCCAGAAAGCCGCGGACGAGGGGTCGCCGGGAACCTGCACCTCCATCCCCCGCACGGACCCCGGATGAATGGTGACGGTGGTGCCCTCCACGGTCAGATCGGCGCCCATGGCCCGCAGCATGCGCTCGGTATGATCGCGGGTGCGGACCGGTTCCGCGACCTGCACGGGGCGGTCCGCAGACAGACCGGCCAGGAGCAACGCCGATTTGACCTGCGCCGAGGCAATCGGCAATCGCACCGCGCCCCCGCTGTGCGGCCCTCCCTGCACAATTAACGGGGCCTGCCCATCCCGTCGGGTGAGCACCGTTACCCCGATTGCCCGCAAGGGCTCCGCCACCCGTGCCATCGGCCGGCGGCGCAATGAGGAGTCCCCGCTCAACACCGCGATGCCGTGCAATCCGGACAGCAATCCGGCGGTTAGTCGCATGGTCGTGCCGGAATTGCCGCAATCCAGAACCTCGTCGGGTTCCCTCATGGCGGCAGCGCCCGGACCGTGCAGCACGAGATCGCCGTTGGCGGTTTGCGTCACGCTCACCCCCAGCGCGCGTGCCACATTCAAACTCGAACGCGTGTCCTGCGCGTCCAACCAGCCTCTTACCACCATCGGGCCTTGTGCCAGGACCGAAAACAGCATGGCGCGATGGGTGATCGATTTGTCCCCCGGCAGCTGCATTGTGCGCTGTAATGGCGCTGCCCACGGTTCAAGCTTCATCAGGTTCCGTCCTTTCGGCGTCGGTCGCCCAGCGGGTAGACCCATCCCGGGGGGTGTTCATGGCCTGCGTCCGGATCGCGGGGGCTTTGGCCAAGGCGGTCGGCCAGCCTCCCGCAGCCAGTTGCCCGGCCCAATCGTTGACCAGTTCGGCATAATGCCTGAACACCTCCCCCACCGCCTCGCGGTTGGCAGCCAGAATCTCTTGCCACAGTCCGGGATCGCTGGCCCCGACGCGGGTGGTATCGCGGAACCCGGTTCCGGCCAGCCGGGCCCAGCCGTTTCCCGTTGAATCCTGCGCGACGGTGGTCAACACTGCCGCCGACGCCAGGTAGGGCAAATGGCTGACCAGGGCAACCAAGCGGTCGTGCTGAGCAACGGACAGGCTTTCCCCGTGCGCACCCATCATCGCCAGAAACGCCTCCGCCAGCGTTTGCGGAACCTGGCGGCCGGGAAATTCCACCACGGCGCAGGGATGTCCGCGAAACAGCCCGGCCGCGCTGTTCTCGTAGCCCACCACTTCCCGACCGGCCATAGGATGCAGGGACAGCAGCGGAAAGCTGGCGGGCAAGACATCAATCTGGACGGCAAGCGGCCTCTTCACGGACGTCATCTCAACCACCGCCACGGGACGCGGTAGTTTCGCCACCCAACGGAGCCAGTCCAGCAAGGCAGTTGGGGGAACGGTCAAGACCAGCGCCTCGACCCGGGAAATCCACTGCGCCGCATCGATTTCGGGTTCGATGACCCCTTCGGATCGCGCGGCCTGGGTAGCCTCCGGGCGCAGATCGGTGGCATACACGGTCCATCCCGCCTGCCGCGCTGCCCGCGCCACCGATCCCCCGATCAGACCCAATCCGATAATCCCGATCTTCACACGCTCCGCCCAATAACCTGGGCAATGCGGTCCACCGACTCAAACAGTTCAGCGAGGTGGGGAAAATTCAAACTTTGCGGGCCGTCCGACAACGCCTCGGCGGGATTGGGATGCGCTTCAATAATCAGACCGTCGGCTCCCGCCGCGACGGCGGCGCGGGCCATCGGCGTGACCCAATTCCACTGTCCGGTAGAATGCGACGGATCAATAATGACGGGCAAATGGGAGAGTTGCTTAACAACCGGCACCACACTCAAATCCAACGTGTTGCGGGTCTTGGTTTCGTAGGTTCGAATGCCGCGTTCGCACAAGATGATATCGGTGTTGCCGTGGGCTGCAATATACTCCGCCGCCATCAGCCATTCATCCACGGTTGCGGACAAACCCCGTTTGAGCAGGACGGGCTTGCGCACCTGACCCACCGCCTTTAAGAGTTCAAAGTTCTGCATGTTGCGGGCTCCGATTTGAATGAGGTCAGCCCACTCCTGGACGTGATGGAGACTCTCCCGATCGACCGCTTCGGTCACCACCATGAGCCCGTAACGATCCCGCGCCTCGGCCAGTATTTTGAGTCCCTCCACCCCCATCCCCTGAAAGCTGTAGGGCGACGTGCGCGGTTTGTAAGCTCCCCCTCGCAGCACAGGAATCCCCAACCCATGAACAAAATCCGCCGCCTGCATAACTTGCTCGCGACTTTCCACCGCACAGGGGCCGGCAATCACCACCACCCGCTCCCCGCCGAATTGGACGTTGCCCACCCGCACCACGCTATTATCCGGGTGAAATTCCCGGCTAACCAATTTGTAGGGACGCCGCACCGGCATCACCTGATCAACGGCCTGCATCGAGCTCAATCGCACCACCCTCTCCGTCTCCTCCCCAATGACCCCAATCACCGTCCGTTCCACCCCGGTCGACACATGGACCTGAAATCCGTCGGCCACGAGGCGATCGGTCACCGCCTTCACATCCGACTCGGTAGCGAATTTAGACATCACCACGATCATTTCGCTGAAACCTCCCTAAGTTGTACGCCCGGACAGTGAGGTCAAAAGCCATGGGTTTTCCCGGAGGAAAACACACCAAAGGCCTTCCTCCCCTGCTAGGGACGAAGGCCTTCTCCGCGGTACCACCCTATTGGCCGCATATTTGCGGCCACTCTGTCGACTGCCAACACAGCCGCTCCCGGTAACGGCGAGATGCCGGATTCTCTACTGCCCCCGCAGGGGGTTCGATGCACATTCCCGGGGGTACGGTCTGGAACCGAGGCATCGGCTTGCACCACCCGCCGACTCTCTGTGCGCTCGGATTTCCGACCCCTTCCCGATCATCACTTTTGGTAGGATGAAGTTGTTCGCATGCTACACCATACGAACTACGGTGTCAAGCCCCGTCCCTATTTTTGTGAACCCCCCACGAACGCTGGCGGTGTCGTGCGCGATGGCGCTGCCATCTTTTGGCGGAATGCGGAAACCATCCCGAATGCCACCGCCTCCGCATTCCCCGGGTCTTCCGCGATAGCCTTGACCAGAGCACTGCCCACAATGACCCCGTCTGCCCAGCCCCCCACCTCGCGAGCCTGGTCCGGCGTCGAGATGCCGAACCCGAGCGCAACCGGAAGCGGTACCACATGCTTCACCCTGGCCACCATCGCCCGCGCTCCGTCGTCGACGTCCTGGCGCATCCCGGTCACGCCCGTGACCGACACGCCGTAGACAAAGCCGCGGGCGCGCCGAATGGCCCAAAGATGTTGCGGGGTGGAAGTGGGTGCCACCAGCGGAATGATCGTCATCTCCTCCGCAGATGCCGCTCTGCGCAGATCTGTCCCCTCGACCCAGGGCAAATCGGGAATAATGAGCGCTTCGACACCGGACTCGCGGGCCGCGTGGGCAAATGCTCCCATCCCGGCCCGAAAGACCGGATTAATGTAGGTCAAAAAGACCAGAGGGGGCGAACCGGACGCGACCTCGCGCACCGCCGCCATGATGTCGCGAATACGCACGCCTTGCCGGAGCGCCTCGGTCGCGGCGCGCTGCAGCACCGGCCCGTCCGCCAGCGGATCGGAAAACGGAATGCCGATTTCAATGACGTCCGCACCCGCCTGCGACAGCGCGCGAACCAGGCCGGAAAGCCGGGCTAAATCGGGATATCCCGCGGTAATATACGGGATCAAGGCCGCACGGCCCTCTCCTTTGGCTTTTAAAAAGGCTGCTTCAATGCGCCGGGACATGGGTCACCTCCTCATAACGCGCCACCGCCTCGACATCCTTATCCCCGCGCCCGGACAAATTGATCAGCACCCGGGCGCCCAAGGCGCGCAACGCCTCCTTGGACTTTATTACCCAGGCTACGGCATGCGCACTCTCCAATGCCGGTATGATGCCTTCCCACTCGGCCAGGCGGTGAAAGGCCGAAAGCGCCTCGTCGTCCCGGATGGCGTGATACTGGGCACGGCCGGTCTGGTGCAGGTAGGCATGTTCCGGACCCACCCCGGGATAGTCGAGTCCTGCCGAAATCGAGTGGGCCGGAAGGATTTGGCCGTCGTCATCCTGCAGCAGGTAGCTTAGACTGCCGTGCAAAATGCCGGGTTCGGCAACCGTGATGGTCGCGGCGTGCCGCCCGGATGGCACCCCTTCCCCGGCCGCTTCGATGCCCACCAAGGCCACCGGGTCGTTGCGAAACGGGTAGAAAATCCCCATGCTGTTCGATCCCCCGCCCACCGCGGCGACAATGTGGGTCGGCAATCCCCCGGCCACATCGACAATTTGGCGGCGCGCTTCGCGACCAATCACCGACTGGAAGTCCCGCACCATCATGGGGTAAGGGTGAGGGCCCACGACCGACCCGATAACGTAAAACGTCGTCCGCACATTGGTCACCCAGTCCCGGATGGCTTCGTTGGTGGCATCTTTTAAGGTGGCGGTGCCGGATGTGACCGGATGCACCTCGGCCCCTAAGAGCCTCATACGATAGACATTCAGCGCTTGGCGTTTGACATCTTCTTCACCCATGTAAATCTCCGCCTTCAACCCGAACAGCGCTGCGGCGGTCGCGGTGGCAACCCCGTGCTGACCGGCCCCGGTTTCGGCAATGATGCGTTGCTTGCCCATCCGTCGGGCCAACAGAATCTGACCCACCGTGTTGTTAATCTTGTGCGCTCCGGTATGATTCAGATCTTCACGCTTAAGATAGACGTCAAACCCGACCTGCTCGCTCACCCGATCCGCCCGCCGGAGCGGGGTCGGCCTCCCCACATAATCTTTCAACAGGGCGCGAAACTCCTGGTGAAACGCGCGGTCTCGTCGTACCCGGCGATACGCCTGGTCAAGCTCTGCAACCGCGGGCATCAAAGTTTCGGGCACATAGCGCCCGCCAAACGGCCCGAAGCGTCCCGTCCGGTCAGGCACCGGTTTCATCGTCGCCATGCCGCACCTCCTCCATGAATCGGCGAACCAAATCCCGTTCTTTCGCACCATCGCGTTCAACCCCACTCGAGACGTCCACCCCGTCCGGCCGCAAGCGGCGCACCACCTGCCGCACATTGCCCGGATTGAGCCCGCCCGCCAGCCAAATCGGCCGCGGCCAGAGCGGCCGCTCCCAATCCCGACCCCTTCCGCTGCCGGGTTCTTCCCCGTCCAACAGCACAATGTCGGCATCCTCCCGAAAGGCGGTAGCGATGGCCACCTGCCCGCTCGAGTGAACCCGCTCGATCCAATCGACCGGCGCCGTCCCGTGGATTTGGACCGCATAAAACGGCAATCGACACACCGCCTCCAGTTGCGCGCCATCCACATCCTTCATCACGGCCACAAACCGGCCGGCAACCGTTTGCAAGATGCGGCGGGCGTCATCGAGACCGATCTGGCGACGGCTCGTCGTCAAGACCAGACCCACAAAATCGGCTCCTGCCGCAAAGCAGTAGGATGCCGTATCCGGATCGCGCACCCCGCAGATCTTTACGCTCGTCATGGCCATGCCGGCATCTGCTCCAGCAGGCGGCCGCCACGCATGAGACTCTCTCCCACCAAAACGGCCTGGTATCCCCATCCCCGGATTTTGGCCACGTCTGCCGGCGTCCCAATCCCGCTTTCGCTGACTTTCACCAGTTGCTGGGGTACCCTGTCGGCAATCCTTTCGGAAAATTCGAGATGCGTTTCGAAGGTATCCAGATCGCGGTTGTTGACGCCTAGCAAGTCGGGCTCCAATGCCAGTGCCCGATCCAATTCACCATCGTGGTGAATTTCCACCAACACCTCGAGCCCCAAGCCGCGGGCCGCCGCCCTTAACTCCGCCAGGCGTCCGGGATCGTCAATAATACGGACAATCAACAAGGCGGCATCGGCCCCCGCTGCCCGCGCCTGCACCAGTTGCAGGGGATCGCGGATAAAATCCTTGCACAGCACCGGAAGTTGCACCGTTTGGCGCACGGCCCGCAGATGATCCATCGCCCCGGCAAAATACTCGGGTTCGGTTAGCACCGATATCCCGGCCGCACCCGCGGCCTGATAGCGGTCCGCTTGCTGCCGCGGCTCATAGCGGTCAACCAGCCAGCCTTTGGACGGCGAGCGATGCTTGCATTCCGCAATCACCCCGACCCCCTGCGCCTGCGCCGCCACCCGTAGCGCGTGTGTCAGCGAACGGACCGCCGGTGCCCTCGGCAAGTCGGCCACCAATTCCGCGGTCTGCGGCTTAAGTGCGTCCACCCGCCTGTCGACCGAAGCGATGATGCGCTCAAGAAACATGGCCGCCACCACCCCCGGTTCGCGCCACCAACGATTCCAGCACGCCCGCCGCATGGCCGCACGTAATTGCGTCGCGGGCCAATTCCACCCCTTCCCTGAGCGTGGCCGCCGCGCGGCCCACATAGAGCGCAGTGCCGGCATTGGCCAATACCAGGTCGAGATGCGGTCCTGGCACGCCGGCTAGCACTTGCCAGGCAATCTTCGCGTTGGCGGCCGGTTCCGCTCCGGCAAACGACCCCGCCGGGTAAGACGGTAGCCCCAGATCGTCCGGGGTGATGGTGCCTTCCCGCACCTCGCCGCCGTCGACCAATCCATATTGGGTGGGGCCGGACAACGACACCTCGTCAAGTCCCCCATGTCCGTGCACCACCATCGCCCGGTCCGCACCCAGCCGTTGCAGAACTTCGGCGATGGGCCGCACCCACTGGGCATCGAACACGCCCAGCAGCTGCCGTTCGGGATCGGCGGGGTTGGTCAACGGTCCCAGCACGTTGAACACCGTGCGCACCCCCAGTTCCCGGCGGGCGGGGGCCACGTGCCGCATCGAAGTATGCACGGCTTGGGCAAAGAGAAAGCCAAATCCCACCTCATCCACCAAAGCAGCCACCCTGTCCGCATCTTGCGCGATATCCACGCCGAGCGCCTCCAGCAAATCGGCGCTGCCGCTGCGGGAGGTTGCCGACCGGTTGCCATGCTTGGCCACCGGCACCCCGGCTCCGGCCACCACCAAGGCGGACACGGTGGACACGTTAAAAGTCTGGGAGCGGTCTCCTCCGGTCCCACAGGTGTCAAGCAGCGGACGCCGGGTAACGCGCACCGGGACCGCATGGGCGCGCATCGCCCGGGCAAATCCCGTCAATTCGTCGATGGTTTCACCACGCACCCGCAGCGCCATTAGAATCCCGCCAATTTGGGCTGACGTCGCTTCTCCCTGCATGATCGCGTCCATTAAGCCGCGTGCCTGCTCTTCACTCAACGGCTGGCCTTCACTTAATGGTCCCAGATAGTCGACAATACGGCTCATCCACGACCCCCCTCTCTTCTAGCAGACTTTGGGTTGCTCAAAGCCCTAGCGCGGCGGCATGGCCCGATGTCCTGGCAGACGGCTTGGGCAGAGCCAGAAACTTCTGCAGGATGACCATCCCGTCGGGTGTCAAAATCGACTCCGGGTGAAACTGAATGCCCCAAACGGGCAGCCGTTTATGGCTTAGGGCCATCACCGTGCCGTCGTCGCTGCTGGCGTGCACGGCGAGTTCCGGGGCCGCTGTGATGTCAACCGCCAACGAATGGTAGCGACCGGCCAGAAAACCCTGCGGCAACCCGGCCAATATCCCGGTCTCGTCGTGAAAGATCCGATCGTCCTTGCCATGCATGAGGCGGGGCGCCGGCACAACCTTGCCGCCGAACGCCTCGGCGATCGCCTGATGGCCCAGGCAAACGCCCAAAATCGGACATGAGGCGGCCAGCCTCCGCACGACCTCTACGGTAATGCCCGCGTCCTCCGGGCGCCCCGGTCCCGGGGACAGCACGATCTGGCTCGGAGACGACTGCATGACCTCATCGACCGACATTTGGTCGTTGCGGACCACCGCGACCTCTTGACCCAGCATGCCGAGATATTGCACCAGGTTGTAGGTAAACGAATCATAGTTGTCGATGACCAGAATCACAGCCACTCCTCCTCCCCTTCCAACGCCACCATGGCAGCTCGAGCCTTGTTCAGCGACTCCTGATACTCGCGCGCGGGGTCTGAATCGGCCACAATCC
>JAJZZA010000104.1 GCA_021797825.1 Bacillota bacterium
CAATGCGGCCCGGGTTGTATAAACAACCGAATCCCCAAAATCATTACACCGCTTGACTTTCACCGATTTGCTAGATGCTAACTCGGAAACTCCCGCTAGGGTTTCCGATCCCTGGGGTTTTTGAGCCCCAAAGAGGGGGTGCCCGCGAGTGCGGGGCGCACTTTGCGTTCCTCACGCAGCACGGCCTCGACGGCGTCACCCAGGAGTTTCATCCCGTGACATTTAGCGAAGGGGATCGTGGCCGCGGGGAAGGGCGTGGTGACGCCTTTGATGAAGGCGGGCGACATATCCAGGGGTGACGTCGTCACGGCCGCCGGGTCGCCGTGGTGGGCTTGAAAGTCTGCGACGAACCGGGTCACCGTGGCGGCATCTTTGCTGGGCGTGGCGAACAGCACGGCCGATTCGGCCGGGTCGACAAAGAACGTGACATAATGATCGCCCCGCTACGCGGCGGTCATAACCCAACTCCCGATAACATTCCCATAGGACTTTCCAGTTGAACTTTGCGCAGTAAACGCGCGGCCGTCCGTCAGGTTTGCCGAAAAGACAAGAGCCCCAACAAAGGGACTCTTTAGCAACATAGTGCTAACCCGACGAGTGTCGCGGCCGCGCGAACAATGCTGCTCCAATAGCTAAGGCTCCGAGCGGCCATAACATCGGGGTTGGCGAAAGAATTGCCCCCACCACGATAACTGCTACCGCCCCAAGAAAAACGTCGTGCCGTTGACGCACATACGCCCACAGCATGGTGCCCAATACAGCCAGAATTAGGATAAACCAAAGGCGCCCATCTGTTATCGGAGGCGGTGCACTATTGGCGAAGAGAAACATCCGAAATGCCACCAGCACACCCACGACCATCGTGGCACTGATCCAGAAATTCCAGTGTCTCATAGAACGCCCACCTTTCAAGGAAGACTCGATCAAAATGTCATTCGAGTACGTGGTGGTGCTAGTGTATATACCGGTCCACCAGTTCATCCACGATGCACTAATGGTGCGGGTATATACGAAATCGCCCCAACTGTTGGTCATTTGCCAGCCCGGAAGAGGATCGTATGTCGTTTCGGAGGTATGCCCCACGGCATGACCATCTTCAAAAATCGCATGACACCGCCATTTTGAGCAGTAAAAAACACGCTCCGACTAGTTTGCGCAAGCCGTGCGTGCAACGAGAGTAAAATTGGTGTCGGGAGGGGGACTTGAACCCCCACGGGTTTCCCCATACGCCCCTCAAACGTACGCGTCTGCCGGTTCCGCCATCCCGACGTGATTGGTGCCGAAGGTGGGACTCGAACCCACACGAGCTATTGCCCACGGCGCCCTGAACACCGCGTGTCTGCCTATTCCACCACTTCGGCTCGGCCCCAATTGTGTATGCCGACGTCAGTCTAACAGTTTTACGTCCCCAATGCAAGTGACCGGGCCGACCCAGCGGCAGTCTTGGTTCAAACGGGTTCGAAACGGGTCCTGTTTAACCTGGCGCCAGGTGGTATGCTGAATTCGGCAGCGAAACGGGATTGAACCGCGAAGGAGGCGAGACATATGACGGTGGTTTTATTGTGGCTGGCGGCGCTATTAACTTTCGGGTTTGCCGTCAATCTAGGCTCGCGTTACCGTGCGCGCGGGTTCGCGTTTTATCTTTGGTGGAGCCTGTCTTTCATTTTATACACGGTGGCCTTTGCCGTGGAAGCGTTATCTGTTGCGCACGATTATAATCTGGCCGAATATCAGCTGTACATTGTCTCCTCGAGTGGACTCGTTGGGTTCATGTCGGTGGGGACGGGATACCTGGCATTTTCCCAGCGAATGGCTAAAATCTACGCGATATTTATCATGGCCTTGGTGGTGGCCTTGGTGTTAACCACGTATCTGGTCCCGCCGGCCGTGGATGCCTCGTGGGCCCGGCTCAGCGCCGGAGCGGGCATCACCGGACCGACGCGGCTTATTTACATTGTCATGTCCTCACTGGGGGGGACGGTGGTGCTGGTGGGGGCGTTGTGGTCGTGGTGGAAAACGCGGCGATTCTATAACCTGCTCATCGCGGCGGGCGTCATGGTGTCGAGCAGTGCCGGCGCGTTGGCCTCACAAGGACGGATTACGGCCGTGTTCCCGTTCGTCAACATTGCGGCGGTGACCCTCATTTTCTTGGGCTATATCTATTCGCGGCCCAGCGCGGCCGGCCGTTACGCCAAGTCCAAGGTGGAACAGACGACGTAGCGGATGCTGGCAAATGGCGTCGACGACAGGTATTTGTGCCCGGGGTTAATGGGTGTGGTAGAGTGGGATCGACGTCGCCGACCGCAACGGTTCGGGACAGCGAGCGAAGGAGGAGCTTTCGTGATTCGAGTCCTAGTGGCTAAGCCAGGATTGGACGGACACGACCGTGGAGCCAAAGTGATTGCTCGGGCACTGCGGGACGCTGGAATGGAAGTGGTTTACACCGGGTTGCATCAAACACCGGAACAGATTGTGGATGCGGCCCTGCAGGAAGACGTCAATGTACTGGCCCTGTCGATTCTATCGGGGGCCCACCCGACGCTGGTTCCGCGCATTATGGAACTGGTCAGGGCAAATCAGATGGACGACATGCTGGTGCTTTTGGGCGGGATCATCCCCGAGGATGATATTCCCGTCATGCTGGCCCAAGGGGTGGCACGGGTATTTGGACCGGGAACCGATACCAATGACATCATTACGTACATCCGCCAACAGGTTTCTGCCGAATGAAAGATTGGCTGACCGTTCAAACGGGGATACGGAACGGAGACAAACGAGCCGTGGCGCGAGGATTGACCTGGGTAGAACAGGGTACCGACAACGGCAAACGCCTGGTGAAAAGCCTCTTCGGGTCTGCCGGGCGGGCGCATGTGATTGGTGTGACCGGAGCACCGGGGGTGGGCAAATCGACACTGGTCAACGCACTGGCTTTGCATTTGCGTCAAAAGGGGCGCTATGTGGGAATTTTGGCGGTCGACCCGTCCAGTCCGTTTTCCGGCGGCGCCATCTTGGGTGATCGAATTCGCATGCAGGACTCGGTGATGGATCCCGGAGTGTTTATGCGCAGTTTGGCGAGCCGGGGACATTTGGGAGGTCTGTCCCGCGCGACCTTTGGAGCTGTCACCGTGCTCGATGCCGCCGGGTTTGACACCATCCTCATCGAAACGGTGGGAGCGGGTCAGTCTGAAGTCGAAATTATGCAATTGGCGCACACGACGGTGGTGGTATTGGCTCCGGGGCTGGGCGACGATATTCAGGCCATCAAGGCCGGCATCTTGGAAATTGGGCAGGTGTTTGTGGTGAACAAGGCGGATCGGGATGGAGCCGATCACACCGTGCGGTCCATCCGGGGCATGTTGACCTTGGCCACCGAGCATCCCGACTGGATGCCCCCCATTCTCAAAACGGTGGCTGAACGGGGTGAAGGGGTTGCCGCGCTGCGTGAAACCATCGATGGTCATCGACAACACTTGGAAACCAGCGGCATATGGCATCAGTTCCGACGGACTCAATCCGAACATGTGGTCGGTCAAGTACTGGAGGATTGGCTGTTGCGCCATTTGAATGAAGCCCGCGGCTGGCCACAATGGCCTGGCTGGCTGGCGGCTATCGCCGAAGGGCGCCTGGATCCCGAGCGGGTGGCCGAGAGCGTATGGCACGGCGCACCCTATGAGGAGGACTAGCCCGTGGGGCTGAGCATTTTAAGCGATGAGGAAAATGCGATTCGCGACGCCGTTCGCACTTTGGTTGACAAAACGATCAAGAAGAACTCGGCACAATTTGACCAAACGGCGCAATTTCCCCGCGAAAACCTTCGCCTGCTGGGCGAGCAAGGGTATCTGGGCATGGTGGTGGAAGAGGAATGGGGCGGCGCAGGCGCTACGTACTTGGCTCAAACCCTGGTGGTCGAGGCCATTGCCTCGGTGGATCCGGCTACTGCGGTCATTTACGAGGTGCATAACTCCCTTCATATCGAAGCGCTCTGGCGGTACGGCACGGTGGAACAAAAACGCCGATGGCTGCCAAAATTGTGCGGTGGACAGGCGATTGGGGCCTTTGCGATTACCGAGTCCCATGCTGGCTCCAATGCGGCGGCGTTATCCACCCGGGCGGAACGCGGGGACGGCGGATATTACCTTACCGGGCGAAAAATATTCATTACTAGCGGCGGAGAGGCGGACCAATACCTGGTTTTTGCGACGGTCGATCCTACGTTGGGCGAACGTGGCATTACCGCTTTCGTGGTGGAGAATGGACAGCCGGGTTTGTCGTTCGGGCCCCCTGAGGACAAAATGGGGATTCGGGCATCCCGGACCTCCGAGGTGGTGTTGGACCGGGTCTATGTGCCCGCCGAGCAGCGTCTGGGAGCGGAAGGCGAAGGGTATCGCATGGCACTCTTTCTCTTGGATGGCGGGCGCATCGGGATTGCCGCGCAAGGTGTGGGAATTATGGCTACGGCATTGCAACGGTCGTTGGACTACGCGCGCCGTCGCGAGCAGTTTGGCCAGACTATCGGGCGGTTCGAGGCCATCCAGGCGCGGCTGGCGGACATGGCTACCGATTTGCACGCAGCCCGCTTGATGACCTACGAGGCGGCGCGGCGGCGGGAAGAGGGTCCCGCCCAAAGAACCCTGTTTGCCATGGCCAAGCTGTTTGCGTCGGAAAAAGCCGTACTTCATGCCGCGGATGCCATTCAAATCCATGGCGGCTACGGCTACATGCGGGAGTTCGGGGTGGAACGTCTTTTGCGTGACGCGAAAGTGACGGAGATTTATGAAGGAACGTCCGAGATTATGCGGATTGTCATCGCGTCGCAATTGCTGAAAGACTATGACTTAGACAATATTTAGCCAAGGGGGCAAGGCCGGATGGCCATTCTCGTGGTTCTGGCCGGTGTTGCCGGCCGCACCGGACGAGCGGTGGGACAAACTCTTTGGAACGCGGACGATGTGGAGTTGGTGGGGGCGCTGGGCAAACAGCATGCCGGGCAATCTTTAAGCACCTTGTGGGGATTGCCGGACATCCCGCTTACGGTTGAGGACCACCTGAGCAAAATCGTCGTGGAACGAGCGGTACTCGTAGACTTTACCGAAGCCGCGTCGGCCTATGGGCGGATACTGACCGCGGTTCGCCGGGGATGGGATGTTGTGGTGGGGACCACCGGCTTTGACCAGGCACAGCGGGACGCCATTCGGTACCAGGTGGAGCGGCAAGGGGTTGGCGCGGCCTTGGTGGCCAACTTCTCCTTGGGGGCCTGGGTGCTGGAAAAACTGGCCGCCGAGGCTGCCCGCTATTTTGATCAGGTTGAGATCATGGAGGCGCACTCTGCCACCAAGAGGGACCGTCCATCTGGTACGGCCCGTCAAATGGCGGAGGTGTTGGGAGGAGCTTTAGGCCGTTCACCGGAATTGATTCGCGTTCATTCCCTCCGGCTGCCAGGCATGGTGGCCCATCAGGAAGTAATTTTTGGGTCGCCGGGTCAAATTGTGACTTTGCGTCATGATGTGCATGACCGCTCCGCCTACGCATCGGGGGTGCTGACCGCAGTTCGCAAGATCCATTTGTTTCGGGGGACGGTGGTGACCGATCTGGGCCAAATTCTCGAAATCGGTGAAGGGTAGGGAGGGGATGGCTACCGGGGCCGCCCACCGTGTTTTCGAGGCGGCTGCGGACGATCCGGGTCCGTGGATACCATACCGGCTCCGGGTGAGCCACGGGCAAATTGCTCGAGGGGACCAACCCGGGGTGTGAAGCACCCCAGTTGTTCGTTTGGCGGAAGTTGATGACCTGGGGTCGGTTCGGATCATGATTGACGCGTTTTGGGAGGGTGCGCATCCCCCCTTTTCGTCCGGCTCCTTGGGCGAAACTCCCCCCGGCTTACGTGAATTGCTCGAAAGTGAAACAGAGGGGGCGGCTATCGCCTTGGTTCATCAACGGAGTGTGGGGTCAGTGTGTTTTCACTGCGGCGACGGATTATATTTTTCCGGCTTGCCGTGGATCCGAACTACCAGTGCCGGGGCATCGCCACCGCCATCATGGCGTGGCTGGAAAAGTGCGCCGTGCAGAGCCAACAACCCCGCATTGTGTGCACCGTTCGTCCATCCGTGTCGCGAAACATGCGATGCTATCCAGGTCTGGGCGGCGTGGCAATCCCGGTTTGAGTGGTTGTCAAAGCTAGCAGTCTGACGCGGGCCGACTCTTGTTAAGAACAAAAATCTGGTTGGCTAGACGGGCGGAGGACGATGCGGGCGCAGGGTGCTCTTTGGTCCTCGGTCAAGGCAGCCGGATGCCTCCGGGCCATCCGCATTGCGATTCCTCCTGGGGGTTGCTAAACAGCGGAAGAGATGGATATTCTCCGGGTCAACCCGAACCTTCCCGGGTTCGCGGCCCCGCTTGCTCTCCGCAGGGTTTTGGACTTAGCGAATGGGATGCGCCCGGTCGGGTTAGCGCTGTTTTCGCCGCCGGGGCGGCGGCCATCACCGCGCACAGTGTTTTTTGACTCGGCGAAATAGGCGTCATATCTTCTTGACACGATCGGCTCAGTGCTACAATCAGGGGAGAATCACGGGGTGTGAACGGCACGCGACGAGAGACGTCGCCACCATTGGCCCGGTGGCGCTCGCACTGCCTGGCGCGGGCCCTAATAGGGAGTTCGGTGAAGATGGCAAGGAAAACGGGGCAGAACCTGACGATTCGCCCGCGTGGGCAATCTTCGACAGAGAACTTGAACGAGCAATACCAGGTGTTGCTGGAAAATGTGCCGGATGCAATTTTCATCAAAGACGGGGCGGGCCGTTGGCTGGCAATCAACCGGTCGGCCCGAATTCTGTTTCGTCTCGACGGCGGGATAGCCTGGGAAAATCGCACGGACCGGGATTTGGCGGACGCGATTCCGGAACTCCGGGAGACTTTCGAGACCTGCGCGCTGAGCGATGAGCGGTCCTGGCAGTTGGGGAAACCCCTGCTCGTGGACGAGCAGGTGGAGGGTCCCGACGGTCATCGGCATGTCCTGGCGGTAACCAAGGTGCCCCTCTATCACCAAGACGGGACGAGAAAAGCCCTGGTCGTCATTGGCCGTGAAGTGACCAAACGCCGAGAAGCGGAAGAGCGGGTCCGTCAGCAGCAACAAGAGCTGCAAACCATCTTGGATGCGACCAGCACCGCCATTTGGTGCAAAGATGCCGCGGGCCGCTTGGTGCGGGTGAATAGGGCAGCTTGCCAGCTAATCGGATTGTCGGCTGCGGATATTCTCGGACGCACGGGACAGGAGATTTTCCGCGAGGATGCCATACGCCACCAAGAAGCCGAGAATAAGGTCATGACCGCGGAGCGCGCAACCTGGGGAGATTTCGAGCAACTGCACCTGATAGATGGCCGGGTGGTCGATATTGAGGTCGACCGGGTGCCGTATCGTCTCGAGGACAAGCAGTTGGGGGTCATGGTGTTTGCGCGCGACATTACCGAGCGGTTGCGCAACGAGGCCGCGCTGCGCGCGAGTGAGGAGCGCTACCGTACGATTTTGGCCAAAATCAAAGACGGGTATTTCGAGGTGGACTTGCGGGGCAAGTTGACGTTTTTCAACGATGCGCTGACTGCCATTGCGGGTTATGACCGGGAGGAACTGGTCGGACTGAGTCATCGCGAGTATACCGATGCGGAGACGGCGGAGCGCGTCTTCCGGGCCTTTAACCAGGTCTACCAAACCGGGATCCCGAGAGAAGTCGAATACCAGATTATGCACAAAGACGGGACGCGCGGTGAGATCGAAGTGTCGATCTCGGTCACCCGCAACGCCGCGGGGGAGCCGACCGGGTTCTGCGGGATTGCGCGGGATATCACTGAACGCAAGCAAATCGAAACCAAGATGCACCACCTGGCGTATCACGACGCGCTGACAGACTTGCCCAATCGGGCGTTGCTGATGGAACGGCTGGGGGAGGCGCTGGCCTATTCCCGCCGCCACGGCTTGCGGGTGGCGGTGTTGTTTTTGGACTTGGACCGCTTTAAGAATGTCAACGATAGTTGGGGCCATGTGATCGGTGACCAATTGCTCAAAGAGGTGGCGCAACGCTTGCGTGCGGTGTTGCGCCAGGACGATCTGGTCGCGCGGGTGGGGGGCGACGAGTTTGTGGTGCTCTTGCCGGGCATCGCCCGGATGGAGGAGGGCACCCTGGTTGCCCGGAAGGTGTTGCACCATCTTCAGCAGCCCTGGCGATTTGCCGGGGAGGAGTTCCCCTGTACCGCCAGTGTCGGGGTGGCGATGTTTCCCGATGATGGTGACGATGTGGGCACGTTGCTCAAGCATGCGGACATCGCACTCTACCGGGCCAAGGATCAGGGACGGAACCGGATCGCTCTCTACAACCCCAAGATGAACGCCCAGGCCAGTGAATATTTGGCGTTGGAGGCCGGCCTGCGCCGAGCGGTGGCGCGACATGAGTTTGTGGTGCATTATCAGCCGCAGGTTGACACCCGTTCGGGCCGCTGGAGCGGGGTAGAAGCGCTGGTGCGATGGCACCGACCGGGAGTGGGAATGACGTGGCCGGAGGATTTCATCGGCATCGCCGAAGACACCGGCCTTATCGTCGCCATCGGCGACGACGTGATGTCGCAAGCCTGCATGACCGGCAAGCGCTGGCTGGAGGCGGGACGATGTCCGGACAAGGTGGCGGTCAACCTGTCGACACGGCAGTTCCGGCAGCCACGGCTGGTGGAATGGATTGGTCAGGTGCTGGCCGCGACGGGTTTTCCGGCGGATCGTCTGGAACTGGAGATTACCGAAAGCACGGCCATGGAGGACGTGGACACCGCAATCCGGATCTTGCGCGAATTTCGCAGGCTGGGGATATCGGTCGCGCTCGACGATTTCGGCACGGGATTTTCTTCACTGAAATACCTCAAGGAGTTTCCCATTAATGTGCTGAAGCTGGACCAGGCGTTCGTTCGCGAAGTGAACACGGATGCCAAAGACCGTGCGATTGTCACCACCGTGCTGGTGCTGGCCAAAAGTCTCAATCTGCGTACAGTGGCGGAAGGCGTGGAAACGCCGCAACAATTGGCCGTGCTGCAAGAGCTCGGGTGCTACGAGATGCAGGGCTACTATTTTTCACGGCCGGTGCCCGGTGAAGTGGTGCCGGAGTTGACCGCGAAACCCTGGACGGGGCCGCGCGGGTGACCCGCCGGCAGGAAGCGTCGCGAGGTGTCAGGGAATGAGCCGTGGCGATCGGCGGCCTGGCCGGAGGAACAAATGGTGGGACCCGCGCTGCGGCGAAATGGTTCCGGTCGATAAGCTGCCGCGTCTGCCGTTTGGATGCCGTGGCATCATGCATTGTTCTTGCAACACCGCGTAGGATTTCCTTCCCCAGACTGACATTTTCCTGGGGCGAACGAGATGGCAGGGTGATTGGGTGCGGGCCTTACTCCCCGTCACATAGCAGCTTCGGTCGCCCGTGGCCCCACGACCCGGCAGTGGGCCGCGCCAAAGAGGGGCCCGTGAGGACCCGGTTGAGAGAGCGGCGGGCTTTCTCGCTGCAATAACCGCGGTGACCACATCGTCGGTCAGGGCGGGCCGGGGGTCCCATCGCCAGGGAGTATTCGTGGGTTACGGGCCAGGTACAATCCGCGCTGAATGCGTTGCCGCTACCAGCAACGGCTTGATGGGTGCCATTCCAGGCCGGTATCGCATCCCCAGCAAGCGCACTGGCTTGCACGGTGTAGGCTAAGCATCCAGCGCCGAGGTCTCCTTGCAGAGACGGGTTTCCGGATGCTCGCCCCCGAACCGTACGTACACCTCTCGATGTATACGGCTCTCCATTTACTCAGCAACTACAGGCCGTAG
>JAJZZA010000105.1 GCA_021797825.1 Bacillota bacterium
CGATCGCACCTCCAGATTCGAGAGTTGATAAACCTTGGTTCGCGATCGGCGTCGCCAAATCCTTTGCAGTTTTGCGCCATCAGAAGAAATATTTTTCTAGTGCTACCCTCGCTAGCACCGCTAATCCAGTTGTATAAACGATGATTTGAGGCAGAGCTTGGCTTTGAGGCTAATTTAACCACCTAACCCGGAAACTTCCGCTAGGTATGTAACCGCCCTATTCTTCTGCACCCGCCATCTGCCCCCCGGGTCGGGTAACATAGATGCTGAACCCGTAAATGACAAGTGCCGCCACCAGGCTGTTGATGGCCCCAATGCCGACGGGGAGCCATTGTCCGGCTGCAAATCCCCCTCCCCAGGCAAGAAGTGCACCCGCATTGAGCCGTCCCGGGCGGGCGGATGAGGAGAGCGTCTCCCGGCTGACCAAGAGCGCGCGCGACCGCCGCCCCATAAAGTAATCGACGAGGATGATGGCTGCGACCGGGGGCGTTGCCACCCCGATGAACAGCAGAAACGGCAAGAATGCGTTGACAATGCCCGCCATGGCCAACAGTGTGCCGCCCACGCCGACGACTAGGGTCATGTTGCGCCGGCTAATTCGCCGGATTCCTAACAGATCGATTCCGTTTACCAGAGCTAAGGCGGCCCCGTAAATGTCCCAATCACTAACCTTAATCGTGCTCGAGACAAACAAGAACCATCCCCAAACGCCGCCCAGCGCGATGGCGGTAGTGAGATTGGATGAGCGCAGCAGTTGCGCCCCAAACACGCCCAGGCCCGCGATGAGAGCGTTGCCGAGGACGAATGTGGCGATCGTCTGTGCCACGACGTCTTTCCGGTTGCGGTGAAACCGCGTCATGTCCGGGGAGACCGCCGCCCCGGTTATAAAGCTGCCGACGACCACGGTAATGGCGGCCTGAAAAGGAATCGCATGGATGCCGGGAGCGTGCCAGAGGGCTATGCCTGCCACCGGATGAGAAAGGATATGTCCAAAACCCACCGCCAACAAAACGAGAAATAGGGGGACCGTGAAGTAGGCCACCCAGCCCATCGACAAGATGCCTCCGTAGACCAGGGCCGTGACGGCCAATCCTGAGACCAGGGTCCAAATCCAAAGCGGCCCGCTGCCCGCCAACTGATGGATCCCTTGTGCGAACAAGGCGTTTTGAACGCCGAACCAGCCCATTACCGACACCCCAATCACCAGGCTAAACAGACCCGATCCCCACCGTCCGAGCCCGGTCCACCGTGTCAGGAAAGTCGTGGCGAGCCCGGTTTCCTGCCCCACGATCCCCATCGGGATAGCGACCGCCAGCAGGATTGCCGTCCCCGCGGCCAAGGCCAAAAAGGCGGGAATGAGACCCATGCCATACCCCAGCGATGCGCCCATCAGCAGTTGGGCCAACGTGGCAAATTGGCCAAATCGCATGGTGGTGAGTGCAAACCAATGCAGTTCCCGGCTTTTTGGCACCGGTTCCAACGGAAAGTCGTCCGACGCCGGGAGTAACGATTGCGGTTTCGCCATGCTTGAATTCCTCCAGTCCAAATAGGCATTTTGCCTATTGTAAACCATAGCCATAGTTATGGTAAACAATTATTGCCCGGATCGGCGCGAGTCAGGTGGCGCGTCGCATGATCGAGCGGTCGGGTCCATCCCGAGCTTTAGCTGGGGCGGTTTGCCGGGGCAAGAACGCCGAACCGGCTGGGCGCTGCCTGCCTCGCGTGCGTAAAGGCCGGCTCCGCACCCACGCCGGCCAGAGACAATAGGCAGAAAATTCGCGTCATGTGGTATAGTGATCTTAAGGGGCCCGACCCGGGGTCCCTGTCCTCCATATGGCGGAAGGGGTTGCCTTGTGGACCGGGAATTGCTTGAGCGCTTAAGGCGAGAAGGCGAGATCACGCCCTCGGCCTACGAACAGCTGACACGTCCGCAAGTCAGCCGTCCGCTCCTCTCGCAAGTCTTCTACGTGCTGGGTGGAATCCTTTTTCTCTTCGGATTGAGCTTTTTGACTGAAGCCGTGTTGCGGCGTTTTCCCTACCCGTGGGTGTTCATGGCCGGAGGCTTGGCGTTGGCTCTTGGGTTGGCGTGGGGAGGGCGCCGATTGCGCGCCAAAGGATTGTCGGCCCCGGCCTTTTTGTCGTGGATGGGATCGTACTTGTCCACCTGGATTGTCGCGAGGAGTGCCGTCTACCTGGTCGGTGGACGTCTCCTGGTGAGTTCGGGCATGGCGTACGGCGGGATGCATTCCCTGACCCCGCTTGGCCAAGTCGTCATGTTGGTCCTCGTAGTGGGATTGGGTGTTTTGTACGTGCGGTTTCCGATCTTGGCGGGGGCGGAATTGATGGTGGCATACTGGCTGCTGAATCGAATCCTGTACTTCGCCCTGTTCGGAAATCGGGCCTTCGCGGATATGGGTCACGGCGGCGAAATCCTCGCCATGGCGGTCGGCGGCGCCGCGGTGGGTTTGGGCGTCTATGCCGATGGCCGCTGGCGCAAAGATCAGGCATTTTGGCTGGAACTGACGGGCAGCGTTATGGCCAGTTTGGGTCTCGCGTTTTGGTCTAATCTAAAAGGGCTAGGCGGGTTAGGATTTTTCGCTCTGCAGATCATCTGGCTGGTCGGGGGATTTCGGTTTTTTCGCTCCGCGTGGGTGGCGACCGCCGGTGTCGGCTGCTACGTGTACCTGTTGCATTGGGTTTCCGTGCGGTTTCCGACCCACCACGCCATCGCCGGGATGGTCACCACGGCAGCCGGAATCGTGGTGATTGCCGTGGGAATCGTGGTCCGCAAGAAACTGTTGGTTAACATGGCACGACCCGAACGGGGCAGCGTATGGTGGTAGGGGACGGGCCGAGTTGTGAAGCGCACGGCAATCGGCGGCCATATTGGCAGCGTAACGCAGCGCCCCCGGAAAGTCTTCGCCAAGGTCTGATCCCGCGGTTAAAGGTGGTCCGGTGGTTAAGGGAGTTGCTGTCCGGTCGGGGGATGACGCGGCCCGGCTTCGGCATCAAAAGACCAGGAAACAGCGGCACCGCTTTGCAACCGCACCGCCCGCGGTCGTTAGCCAATGCCGCCTTAAGCGGGTTACTTGCCAACCGTCCAGTAATTGGGGGACATCAATGCGGTGATGGGATTAAATGTTGAGGCAACCCCGTGCACCGTGGTGCTGTTTTCGTTCAATTGCGGAATGAGCGGGAACCACAGGTACGGGATGTCGCGAACCGCGAAAGCTTCATATGCGAAAAGCGCCGCCTGGGTTTGACTCGGGGTGCCGGGCGCATAAGAGTTTTGGATCAGGGAATCCATCTGCGTACTGTTGTAATGACCGGCATTGGCGGCGGCGCCGGTCGCGAACAGTTCGCCGCCGGTCGGGTAATAGTCCGGTTGATAGGTCCACCCGCCCCCCCAGTAGGCCATGTCCCACTTGCTGGGATTGCCGTGCATGGTCGCGATGACATTGTCAAACGGTTGGGGCACCAGACTTACCTGAATGCCTTCTTTAGCCCAGTCCTGCTTGAGCAATTCCACGGTATTCTTGACGCTTTGGCTGCCCGACGTGTAAATCACGGGAAAGGCCAATTTCATGCCGTTTAGCGTCATCACGCCGTTGACCAGGCGCCAGCCGTGGCTCTGCAAGAGGGCTTGGCCGGCTTTCGGGTTATAAGCGTAGGGCGCCTTGGCCAAGGCCGGATCGTAAAACTCGGTGGGGGGCTCCGAGGGGACCGGTCCGTCTTCGGCCACCCCTTGGCCATGGTAGATGGAATTGATTATCCCCTGTTGGTTAATGCCCATTTCCAGCGCCGCGCGGACGTAGCTTTGACTAAACGCCGGTCCTAGTCCCAGCTGGGCCTGCGGACTTTGGTTGACCCGCGCCATGTTGAAACCAAACAGATAGGCGGGCCAGAAATGATCGGCGGTCAGTTGGGTGCGCGAGGCCCACATCGACGGCGGGAGGTAACCCACGTTGACGGATCCGGTCTTTAATCCCGAAAATTCACTGGTCGCCGAGGTTTCGTACTGGAAGACCACCCGCTGGATTTGCGACCGGTGGCCGCCATACCTGGGGTTGGGCACAAACTGCCAATATTGATTGGGGGCCATTTTGAGAAACTTATACGGGCCATCCACCACGTTATATTCGGGAGCGGTGGGCACATTGGCTACGCTTTTGATGAAACTGAGCTCGGTGGTCATGTTGTTGGGGAATTTGTCCCAAACCGCTTTGGGAACCGGGATAATCTGCCCCAACCCGTTATGGATAAACCACGATTGGTTGGCGGGGTGGGCAAGGGTGACCACGACCGTCGAGGCATTGACCGCGGAAACGCTCGTCCAGTCGGCCGGGACTCCGCCGCCGCCGGCACCGCCGTAGGTCCAAGGCAGGGCGCCATTGCCGCTGGCGGCTTTCATGATGTCCCAGGTAAAAACCACGTCCTGAGCGGTCACCGGCCGCCCGTTGGACCAACGGTATTTGGGATTGAGCTGGATGGTATAGTTTGTGCCGGTCGCATTGCTGGTTATGGATTTGGCCAGTGACTTGCGGTAGTCGACGCTGTCGGTCTTGGATATATCCACCAAGGGTTTGTACATGAGAAAGTTCATCTGGCTGTTGGTGTCGGTGTACCCGGTGGACGCCAATACCGGGAAAAACCAGTTGGGGGCCGTTTGCGCGGCGAGCGCAATCACCACGGTTTTGCTCGGTGCCGCGGTCGTTGTTGTCTGGGGTGACGTGCCACAACCCGCTAAAACCGGTCCCATCAACAGGCTCCCGCCTAAAACGAAATGCCATCGCTGGTACCACACAATGTTCGGCCTCCCCGATATCCGTTTGGCAGATCATCTTGCTGGGTCGTCTCCTCGCCCCCGTTGCGATCCGGTGTCTAAACGTCGCGGCTTTGGCAACCCGCACGAGAGCACCCTCGCCGGGGTTCAGCCAACCGGCCGTGCCCGGTTAGGCACGGTCCCGTATTGTCTCGGTGTTTTTTGGCGCCGCGGGTGGTTGGCTTACCCGGGCGCACCCGACAACATCCCGGCCGGAAAAGCCGACAGCACATGGCCATCACGCCCGGTGGTCGTGGTGGCTTGCAACAAGGCGTTTAGCACCGCTTCTTCGGTCGCTTCCACAGTCGCTTCGAAAATCATGTTGAGAGGAGAGGGTTCCGATGGGCCGACGGTGCCTTCGACTGAGGCCACCGAGGTTGGGCGCCGCGACGGGTTGATCTTCTGCGCGGTTGAAAACGCCAGAAACAATTCGCCGCTGCCGTCGTTGCCCACCGACCCGGCCCGCGCCAATCCCAGCCCGATGCGTTGCGCCACCCGTTTTAACTGATGCGGCAACAACGGGGCGTCGGTGGCGACAACCCCGATGCAGGATCCTTCGCTGACGCCAGCCGGTTCGTCCGGCAGACGGGGTTGGGCGTCTCCGTAATAGCGCCCGCGAAGCACCATTTGCTGGCGCCGGCCAAAATTGGTGTTGAGCAATACGCCCAGCACATAGCGTTGTCCATCCAGCAAAACCACCCGCGACGCCGTGCCGATGCCCCCTTTGAAACCAAACAAATGCATTCCGGTTCCGGCCCCGACGGCTCCTTCTATCACCGGACCGCCCCGTGCGGATTGCAGGGCCGCTTCGAACAGTTCAATCGGGACGGCATCGCCCCGATTGTCGTTGAGATAGCCGTCGTCGCATTCGGCGACGACGGGCAACGGCAAATCGCCAGCCGCGGTGCGCCGGTAATGACGCAACACCGCTTCGTAGCCGTAGCCCACGCTGCGTGTGTTGCACAATACGATGGGCGAAGCCAGTAGTCCCCGTTCGTCAATCGCGGCGCGGCCGGTGATGATGCCATACCCGTTCAGCACATGACTGGCCGCGTAGACCGGCTGGACGTAGGGATCATCCTCGTGCGGCCAAATCACGGTGGCGCCGCTGCGCTGGACGTAGGGTGCGTCGCGCCAGAATGTTGCCTGACCCACCCGGACCCCGGGCACATCGGTGATGGCATTTTCAGGTCCGGCGGGCAACCGCCCCGGACGGATTCCCAGTTCCCGGATTCGCATGGCGGGCACCTCTTTTTTGCGCCGGACATCCCCACTTGGGCGCATATCAACGCAACAACAGGTTCTAAAGAGCCGGCCTTGCGCAGTCCTACGGTATTGTGGACAACGGCCAGCCCGGGCTGTTGCGGGCCTGACGGGTTCAATCAGCCAGCCGATGATCGGTTTCCCGACATATTGCCACCAATCGTAACATCCAATGATAAACCCATATCCAAAACCATGAAGCTTGCCGGTAATTTATCACATTGCCGGCCGGACCGCAAGCTTGTTGGCGTCAGCTTCGGGAGGGTCTCCCATCTTCGTGCGGAAGCCAGGCATGGCGTCGGGGTCTTTAGCGCGATCCCGTTGGGCCTGGCCGGGTGCGTGGGCGAAACCCGCCGGGTTGGAGTCGGTCATCCGTGGCGAGGGCGACGCCGGAGGGCCGGAGGAGGCCTTTGGCTCCCAATGCACGGCATATGTTAGTATCAGCAACAAATGGGTTGAGGAGGCTTCGTATGGATTTTGCCCAGCGCTATCAGCAGAGCCTGGCTCCGGTGGTGACCCTGGAAACCACATTGGAAATCGACCATGGCGAGGGTTCTCATCTGATCGCCGCCGACGGCACGCGGTATCTGGATCTGGCGACGGGCATCGCGGTCAATGCGGTGGGGTACGGACATCCGGAGGTGCTGGACGCGATTGACCGCCAGGCCAAGCGCTTTATGCACGTATACGCGGGAACCGGCTATCAGGATGTGGTGGTCCAGTACGCGGAAGAGCTGCGAGCGGTGTTGGGCTCGGACTTTCTGATTTTTTTTGGCAACTCGGGCACCGAGGCGGTGGAAGCCGCCATCAAAGCCGCCAGGATTTTCACCGGCCGGCCTGCTATCGTGGCGTTTCGCGGGGCGTTTCACGGGCGGTCGCTGGGATCGCTGAGTCTCACCGCATCCGCGGCCCGCTACCGTTCTCCCTATGAACCGCTGCTGCCCTCGGTTTACCATCTTGACTATCCCGCCCCGTCGCGCCTGCAATTGACTCCGCAAGCGGCCATGCGCCATGTAGAACAGCAAATGGACCAACTCCTCCGGCTGGAAATCGAACCCACGCAGGTGGCCTGCATCATGGTGGAAGCGATTCAGGGGGAGGGCGGTTACGTGATTCCCCCCGACGGGTTTCTACCGTGGCTGCGGGAGCTGACCGAGCGTTTTGGCATTCTCCTGGCGGTTGACGAAGTGCAATCCGGCCTCGGCCGAACGGGGCGCATGTTTGCCTACCAGCATGCATCCATCGCCCCGGATTTGGTCTGCCTGGCCAAGCCTCTGGGAGGAGGACTCCCCTTGTCGGCGCTGGCCGGACGCCGGGATGTCATGCAAGCCTGGCCAAGCGGTCTGCACGGGACCACCTTCGGGGGCAATCCCGTTGCGTGCGCGGCGGGACTGGCCACGCTGCGTATCATCCGACGCGACAATCTGGCGGGACGTGCCGGGGAGTTAGGGCGCCGCGGCCTGGAAATCTTGGCTCCCCTAAAATCCTTCGATGAAATCGCCGAGATTCGCGGGCTGGGACTCATGGTGGCCGTCGAATTCAGCGGCGACCAGGCGGAACGCCTGGTATCCCGGATCATTGCGCACGCGTTGCGCCAGCATCTCATCCTTCACCCCGCCGGGGTCCGGCACGAGGTCATACGGCTCATGCCGCCGCTTAACATCGAGGCGGAGGTTTGGGAATCCGCATTGCGGCAACTCATCGAAATCATCGCCAGCGCCATCGCCGAGGCTCGCGCCGTGGGATGAGGCAGTGGCTTTCGCGGGAATCAGCCGGCCACCTTATCGCCGTCAGCCAGCGGTAAACCCGAACGACTGCCGTGATGCCGGTTCGAAACCACCGCGGGCCGCATAGGGTGGCGGTGTGGTCTCTGCCCACGGAGCCAGCCGGGGCCGTTTCCAAACCGTTCGAGCAAAGGCGGCGCAGCCGGCATTCGCCGATTTTGGTCCGCCCCGCTCATCGTCTTCCCCAAACGGCGCCCTTTTCACGGGAGAGCCGCATGCGGTATGATCGATCCGATGGCTTCTTCACCCCATCCTGGACGAAGGGCGGTTTTGACAAAGATGGTCACCTACGGGGAGGATCTAAGCCGGGCGATCGGGCTGGAGCGTTTCTCGGTGGTGTGGATGGTGGTGGAGGGTGTGGCTGCCCTCGGGGCGGGGATCGCTGCCCACTCGTTGGCGCTGACCGGGTTCGGGGGCGACAGTCTGATTGAACTGCTCTCCGCCGGCGTGTTGCTGAGGAGACTGGAGTTGCAGCGCCAGGGCGCCGACCCCGCCCTGGTCGAGGAGAGCGAACACCGAGCCGAGCGGATCGCGGGCGTCTTGCTGGCTTTGTTGGCGGTGTACCTGATGGTGTCCGCGGTTTTCGAGTGGTTCGGGCCAAGCCGCATCAAGCCTTCCGCCCTGGGGCTGGCCATAAGCGGACTGTCGGCGGTCTTGATGCCGCTCTTGGGCCGGGCCAAATCGCGCCTGGGGACAACGCTGGCTAGCCCGGCCTTAAAAGTCGACGCGGTCGAGAGCTGGGTCTGTGCCTACATGGCCTGGGCCGCGCTGGCCAGCACGGTGGCGGTGGGACTGTTTGGCTGGACTTGGGTGGATGCCACCGCCTCGCTGTTCATCGCTTTTTGGGTGGCCCGTGAAGCCATCGAAGCCTGGCGGGGCGAAGACGAATGCGCGGAAGCGGACCATTAGGTCGGCGCGCATCGTTAACAGGAAGGCGCCCGGTTTAAAGCGGGCTGGGTTTTTTGGGCCGTGCGTCCGCTCCCCGCGTTTCGCCACCTGTCCACAAGGTCGATGGCCGAGACCCCGGCCTGACCGGAGGCTCCCCAGCGGCCGCCTCCGGGCGAGAAAAACGGCGGGCTGTCCGCGCACGACACCAAAAATATCCGCGGCGGGCGGCCGACGCGGTTTCGGGGAAGGATGAGCCGGGTGCTTTTGGGGACAGATGTTCAAGAGACACTCGGTCGTCGGGAACTTATCGTCTTGATTCATCAACAGGGATTCGAGGTCGACTGGCAGGAGACGGAAACGCCGGCCGACCCGAAATTCCGGGAGATCGAGGCGGAATGGCACGCGCGTTTCCAGCAAAATACCGGCAAAACCTTTTTTTATCTGGGGTTTTTCGACCCATCCTGGCCGCTTTCAGTCTCCATGCGGTTTCTTCATGGCGTCGCCCGAACCTTTATCGAAGCGTTGGCCAGGACGGCCGATCTGGAGATGTTGCGGGAAGCAGCCCAGGTGGCATTGGACGCCGATACGCGGACGCACCTTTTAAAAATGGCGCCTTACGCCTGGGGCACAGAACATCTTAACGGCGAGTGGCTGGGCCGTGCCTGGGCTCAGCTCAATGAAGCCTTTTCCGCCGAAATCCGCACCTATGACGGTACTGTAGCCGATTTCTTCGCGTCGCACAGTCAGGACGTCAAGCCGGTTGGGAAAATCTATTTCCATTTGGTTGAAAGCAAGCAAGAGCAGTACCCTTTTGCCTTTCTGGCCACTTATTCCTCGGACCAGGACGCCCGGAAATCCCGGCATCTTCCTCTCAAGAACGCCCTGACGGAATTTCAGGGCGACCAGCCCAAATTATTGGAGCTTTTGGCGACGGTGAGCCAGGCCGCGCAAGAGAGTG
>JAJZZA010000106.1 GCA_021797825.1 Bacillota bacterium
TACGATCTTAGCTCCGATTGTCCGCCGGATGCCAACAGAAGAAGCGAGTGCCCCGGCACCGGCTGGTTCGGTGTCTCAATCCCCCACCCCGGCTCCCATGAAGGCGGTGGTGGGATTTAGAGTGGCGACCGTCTTTGATATCAGCCAAACGCAGGGCCAGGCCCTCCAAATTCCCCAACCGAAACTGCTGGATTCGGGGGATCTGGACGAATTGTTGCACCACCTCATCACCACAGCGGTTCCGGTCCCGGTGCAATTTGCGCCCGCTGTTCAGTTAGGCGGAGCCAACGGGGTCTGGAGTCCCGCTCAGCAAACCATTACCGTGGCGGCGGATCGCCAGCCCGATCAGCAGTTCAAGACCTTGCTCCACGAATGGAGCCATAGTGTGGGGGTCCCGGATGTCACCGCGGCGTTGGATCGTCATACCGGCAGTGAAGAAATCATCGCGGAAACCACGGCCTTCATCTTAGCGGGCCGAATGGGGTTGGATACCGGAGCCTATTCCTTGCCCTATGTGGGGCATTGGGCGCAAGGCGATCCGCAGAAAGTCTTAGCGTTGACCCAATCGGTCAGTCAGCGGGTCCAGTCTCTGAGCACGGTCTTAGAGCAGGCGGTCCAGAACGATCCGGCGATGGCCCCGGTTTGGCCGTCCGCCAAATTGGCCCCGACTCGACAGGCCGAACCGGAAATGGAAGTCGGCTAGTCTGTAGGATGTTTCGGATTCATGCCCTCCCTCTGGCCTGCGGGCCGGGGGGATTTTTTTATTTATAGGGGGATCAGTCGACGGCCCTCACAAAAAAAGGATGAACGAGGAGGAATCATTCATGTTCGGATTGCTGCATCATACGTATTTGGCCGCTGCTACTGGAGGAGCCACGAGCATCAGTGGGACGAAAGCCGGTCAGGCCATTTCGAGCTTGATTACGTCGTCGGGCACGTGGATCGCCGGGCTCGGCATTCCCGCCGGGGGGTTGATGATCGCCTATCACGCGATCATGCGGAACTTTTCCGGGGGCGACGCGTCGGTGGATGCCCATCACCTCGCCGCGATGAAAAAGGTGGCCGTAGGCACGGCGTTAGTGGTGGGTGCCGGCGGCATCGCGCATTTCATGGGCGGGTTGTTTTAATCTTTTTACGGTTCGGGAGCGGGCTCGTCGGAGTCGGCTCCCGGCTCCCGGCTTACTTAGCTGGTTAAAAGGAGGAAAAAACATGATCACTTTGACGGTTGTAGTCACTCTGGCGATTTCTGGCGGGGCCATGCTGACGGGCTCCTATCTCATCATGCGGTGGATCTTCGCCAGTGACAGTGAAGAACTGCTGTAAAACGGGCGAAATTAGCGGGTGGCAGGAAGACAGAAGGAGGACACAAAGATGAACACGATTATCTTGGGTGGCGTGGAATATCTCGCGAATGAAGTGGTCAAGTGGACCCTGTGGGGTGTCGGTTGGATCGCAGATGGCATCAGCAGTCTGGCTTTGGTGCAAGCCAACTTACCCTGGGTACAAAACGCCAAGTTCGACATGGAAGTGGTCGCCTGGACCATTTTGGGATTTTACGTGGCCTACATTGCCTTCACGCGGTATATCATGTGGGGGGAGGGGACGGCGGATCCGGATGGATCGGTTTTGGTCAAAGGCATTCTGCGCACGGCCATCTATGTGTCACTGAGCGGATTCGTGGCGACCGCGATGTTTCAGTGGGGCATCGCCTTGTCGGGGCATATTACCGGCGGCACGATGCTGTCGGCGGCCCAAGCGATGCATGGAGTGCTCGGTAACATTACGGCCCTGCCGGGCGCAGTGATCGGGGGGGTGCTGGGCTTTTTATTAGCGTTGATCGCGGGAGTGATTTTACTGGTGATCGTGTGTTTTCAGATGGCGATACGGGCGGCGGAACTGGTGGTGTATGTGATTGCCGCGCCTGTGGTGAGCTTGGGACAGATGCAGTCTGGCGGCGGCGTGTGGAACGGGTGGTGGACCAATTTGGTCATCTTGTCCCTGAGTCAGGCGGTGCAGATGCTCTGCTTGGTCGGACTGGCCGAATCTACGCAGGTGCTAACCACGGACCCGGGTTGGATGCATGCCTTGGTAGGAGCCGGGCCTGTGGTGGCGGCTCCGGTCGCGTTGTCAGCGGGAGTTTTGATGACGATGCTGAATAGCATCTTTCTGATCTTTCTCATCATCGGTTGGCTGATTGTGGCGATTCGGGGACCGCATCTCCTGAAGCAATGGAGCTATCACAGCGGGGTGGGAGGCGGCATGATGTATGTGGGCACGAATGTAGGAAGCAAGGCCCTCACGGGAAAACTCGCCACGACCCGACTCGGCACGTATCTCAAACTCTAAAAGGGAGGCGGAAAGGAGGCACCATCTCATGAATACGGTCTATGTGGAAGAACACAGCCGGTTTCGCGATATGTGTACCTGCCCCCAGTGCCAAATCGTGTGGATGCATTATGAACGCGGCTACCCGATTCAGTATGACTATGCCTTAAACTGGGCGCAGACCCGCTACAGCACGTATCAATGCCCGGAATGTGGGACGTGGAGCGTTTTGCTGACGAAGCGCACATTCCGGCAGGTGTTGGCAGGCACCGTACGGCAGGTGATTGCGGCACCAGAACCCCATAGAGATTACGGAGATCACGAACAAGAGGAGGAACGCTAATGCGCATTCTCGTGCCGAAACCCATTACCCAAAAGTACGAACTCTTCCCCGGATCCGGCTGGGGCCTCATGGAAGCGGGTTTGATTGCTGCCGGTCTGGCGGGCGCCTTTGCTGTGTTTGGCCTCAGCAGTCTGATCGGCTTGCCGGTTCCGGTCCGGCTCATTGCCGCGGTCAGCGTAGCCGCCGTGGGAGCCGGCCTCGCCCTGCCGGTCCCGGGGCAAGCACCCCTGTATCAGCTGTTGCGCGCCTGGCGGATCTACCGTCAGCGCCCCACGCGCTATCTTTACGATTGGACCGCGAGTGACTGGGAAACCTTCTCCGAAGACGCCTAAGTCTTCGCGGGTCTTGGCCCCTGGCTCATCCCGAGTCGGGGGATTTTCTTTATATAGGGGCGACTTTGCCCCGGAAAGGAGTACACCGTCGCATGAAAGTTCCCATCTTGTCCCCTCAGAGGGGAGGAAAAGCGCAACCCACACCCCCAGAGATCGCCCAAGCGCAAGCCCGCCAGCGGGCCCAGTCTTGGCTGCCATTAAAAGATTTGCATGACGGCTTCTTGATTCGCCCGGATGGGGCGGTCGTGGCCGGGGTAAAAATCGCCCCGTTTAACCTGGCGCTCAAAAGCGAACGGGAACGCCAAGGGATTATCCAGAGTTTCCAAGCGGCCCTCAATGGCCTCAACGTCCCCTGGCAACTGCTTTCGTTAGAGCGTCCGGTGGACCTGGACGCCTATCTGGACAGTTTGGACCGCATCGAGGTGCCGAATGGTCCCCAAAAACGGCTGCTCCGCGATTATGCCGGGTGGGTCCGGGCGCAGGCACAGGCCGGGAACCAGGTGGAGCGCCGCTATTATTTGCTGATGACGCGGCAGGGAAAAGACGCGATGGCTGAACATCGCACTGCTCTCCGAGGTCTAGGGGACGATTTAGGCCGGATTCGCGGGTTTCGCACGGCCATTCTGGATGATGCGCTCTGGCGGGAATTGCTGTTTTTGGTTTTCCATGCCGATCAAGCCGCTACAGAGGCCGTGCCGGATGGCGGGCCGCGGCCAACGCCATTATACAGGAGGGATAACCCATGACCAAAAAACACGCCCCGGAACACCGCATCGATCGTCCGACCCAGGGGCTCCAAAACATTTTCGCCCCGGAGGCGCTGGAATTCTTTCCCACTGCCTGCGGGGTCTCGGGTGCCTGGGCGCGCGTCTACATGATTCAAGCTTTTCCCCCCACGGTCGATGCCGGCTGGTTGACCCCGGCGGCCAACATGCCCGGGGTGACCGTGAGTTTGCAGGCGCGTCCGAAAGACGCCGGGGACATGATCAAGGCCCTGAATCGCCGGATTGGAGGTCTGGCCGGTCAGCTGGCGACGGGCAAAAACGCCCCCATCACCGAACAACGGTTGACCCAGGAAATGGAGGATGCGGTCACCCTCATGAAGCAAATCGATGCCGAGCAACAGGGCATTTTCCAGTGCGGCGTCTTTCTGGTGGTCACGGCTCCGGACCCTGACACCGGCCTCAGACGGGCCAAACGACTGGAAGGGCAAATGGCTGCCCAAGGCATGCGGCTTCGCGTTTTAGCCTTCCGGCAGGAAGATGGGCTCAAAGCCGCCGGTCCGTGGGGCCTGTGGGATAAAGCGCTGCAAGGCGATCACCTCTGGCCCGTCCCTGTCGTCGCGGCCAGTTGGCCCTTTGGTGGCGGCGGGATTAATCATGGCTCGGGCATTGTGCTGGGGCATGACGCCGATGGGGGGTTGGTGATGGTGGATCGCTGGAATCCGCCCCCGGAATCCGGGGCGACCAACAAAAACTTCGCGATTCTGTCGCCACCGGGCGGAGGAAAAAGCCACGCGACGAAACTCATGATGCTGCGGGAGTGGGCGCTGGGCGCGAAGGTATTTGTGCTGGATCCCGAGCGCGAATATCGTCATCTGGCCCAAATGGTGGAGGGCACGTGGATTAATGCCGCCGGGGGACAGACCCGGATTAATCCGCTCCAAGCCCCTGCCTGGTCCGATGATGTCGAAAACGAAGGGGATACCGGCACAGGCCTGAACACGCATATCCAACGGGTGCTCGATTTCTTCCAGACGTATATCCCGGATCTCTCGCCCTTGCAGCGGGCTCTTTTGGAAGAAGCGGTCGAGCATGTCTATGCCGACAAAGGGATTACGCTGGGGATGTCTCCGGGCCAACTGAGCCGTCTCACTCCGGCAGAGTGGCCGCATGTGGGGGATGTTTATGCCTATAGTCAGCACCAAAACGGCACCAGCGCAGACTGGGACATCCTGACGGCTCTCCTGCGCACCGCGGGGGAAGGGGTGTTGGCCGATCTGTGGTCGGGTCCCAGCACGGTCCCGCCGACTCACGACGCGCATTTCGTGGTGATGGACATTCATGATTTGCAGGATGCCCCGGACGCCGTGAAACGGGCGCAATACTTGAATGTCTTAGGTTATCTCTGGGATCTCGTGAGGGCGGACCGTTCTGAACGCAAACTCTTGGTGGTGGATGAAGCCTGGATGCTGATTGATCCCCAGGCCCCGCAAGCCTTGAAATTCATGAAGTCCCTCTCGAAACGGATCCGCAAGTATGGGGGGTCATTTATGGTGGTCACCCAAAATATCGCCGATTTTCTGAGTCCCGCCATTGCCGGAGATGGCGAACAAGTGCTCACCAATGCCGCCTATACGCTGCTTCTGAGACAAGGCGGCAAAGACCTGCAAGCCTTGACGACCCTGTTCAGCCTGAGCGATACGGAGCAGGACAAACTCACCAATGCCCGGGTCGGCGAAGGGCTACTCATTGCCGGCAATGACCGGGCCTGGGTCACCATTGACACAGCCCCCCATGAAACCCGGCTGATGTATGGGCCTCAAAGATAAGATTACCCCCCGGCTTCCTGCCGGGGGCTTTTCTTGGTAGAGGGGCGAATGCGCCCCGGAAAGGAGACTACTATGCCGCATTCGAAAAACCCGGAGGCGATCACCATCAACGTGGCCCGTCTGGGTGAGGGAAATTTTCCGCAAGCCCTGGCGGCCCAGATCGCCCAGGACGTGCAGGATCTGCAGCCTGGCGAGATGACGTACAAGGCCGCTTTGACCCTGGGATCGACCGTCGTTGAACGGATCCACATTCTCCGCATTGAGCGGAGATTCATGGAAGGCTGGCAGGGCTATTACATCAACACGGACGAGAATAAGTGGAGCGGATACGCCACCCATGCTTTCCCGGCGTTAAACCAATATGTGCCCACCCGAGGGCTGGCCACAGTGCTGGCAGATCACATGGAAGCGCTGCAAGCGTTCCACCAGTGGAAACAGCAGCAGCAACACCAACAGGCGGATCCCTTGGCCGAAGCCATAGTGCAAAAATACGGTCCCCCGGCGTCAACACCGGGCCAAGAGGCCGCGGCATCCAAGCCACCAGAACCTGAACACGAAGCCGGGGACTAACCCCCGGCTTTTTTATGGATGAGGGGCATTCATGGCCCCGGAAAGGAGCAGCATGATGGCACAGCAGACGTTTCGTTTTCAGGTGGGAGAGACAGTAATCGCCCCGGTGAAAACCGGGCCAGAACAGACGATCACCTATCACCCGGGAACGATTGTGGGTGCGCATTACACCAGTACCGAACCGTTGTATGACGTGCATATTCCGGATTTGTACCCAAAAGGATCCATGGGGTACGACAATCCCCAGGCGTCCGTGGGTCTGGACGAGTCGGCCCTGCAAGCGAGGCCGGAACGGAGCGCGCGCCGGGGAAAAATCCAGATTGTCGCCGGCACCACGCCGCCCGCGCAAAAAGCGGCCGATCAATTAGCGGAGGCGATTCAGCAGAAATACGGCCGAGCCACGCAACCGGAGACGAAAGCCCTGCAAGACGCGGCCGCATCGGCAAAGAATCAGGCACCCGAACTCGAAGCCGGGGACTAACCCCGGCTTCGCTTCATGAATACCCGGAGGTGAAAGAAGACATGACCATCGATGATCGCGATCAAGCCGTACGCCTAGCCGACACGTTGAGAGCCTGTCAAGACATGGCGGCGCAACTGACCCAGGACTTGCAGACCGTGTTACGGCAGCGCGGCGATCCCCGGAGCGTGACGGAGTATGTGGCGGAAACGACCGACTGGCAGGGTCTCATCGGCCCAGACGAAACCGGGTGGAACCGAATCGTCTTTCCCGCCGAACAGTGCGTGATTTTCGCGCGAATCGCCGCGCTGCGGGGGACGGACGCGCAATACGTGGGAAATTGGCTAGCGGTCTTGGACACCGGAACACGGCCGGTCACGACGGACACACTGGCCGGGCTGATCAACACCGAGGTTTAGCCCCGGCTTTTCCTTCCCCTTTGAGGGGACAGACAGAAAGGAGGGATAAGTCATGCCGCAAGACGAGCGATCTCCCGGCGAAGAACTCCTCCGGATGGGCGCCCAACAGGGCGGCAAGAAACTGTTCTGGTGGGTCCTCAGCGCGGGCGGCGCTTCTATCCTGGGCACGCTGCTCATCCTCATCATTGCCGCGGTCGGGGCCTTATCGCTCCTAGCCGGGATCGGGGCGTGGTTTCAGCATCTCTTCGGGCCGCATCCCCCGGCGATTGCCACGACTGCATCGCGCCCGGCGGAATGGCTGCCGATTGTCACGGACAATGAATTGGGGCTGCCCAATGCGGTCGTCTTGGCCGTGATGGAGCAGGCTTCGGATGGGCAAGCCTATGGGGATCGGTATTATTGCAGCGATGGCCGGTCAGCGGGCGAGAAATGTTCTCAAGCCTATCATCCCGGCTTGCTCGGGATTGGACCCAAAGGCGTGCACACGATCGGCATCGGGTACGGCCTGATGGGGATTGACTCTAAAAGCGGCCTCATTGCGAAAAATCACAACCCGCACAGCGTGGCGTGGAACGTGAAAACGGGCACCCAGGCGTTGCGGCAGGCGTTGTTTCAAGGCTACTGGAAAACCGACTTCCCGGCTTTTCACCATACGGTGCAAACCCCGCCGGGATGGAAAAATCAAAGCAATTATGACACGACGATGAAACACTGGTTGGGAACCTACCAAATTGTGGACACCAACGGGAAACCCGGACCCCGGACGAATATCCAGAAAGGGGTCTTTGTCGCCGGTCCCCATTTGGGAGCCTGGGCGATTGCGTTGTGGTCGCATAAAACCGGACAGTTTGAAGATCCGGGCAATCAGCCGGAATGGGTGCTCGCCGTGGGCCTCGCCCCTACCGGACCCCGGTGGAGTCATCTCTGGAAACCCCACACGACCCGCGTCATTCCGCCCCCGCCGCATAGTAAGGGCAAACCGACCGTCTTGGTGACGCATTATTACCTCTATGGGCATACGCTAACCCGTCCGGTGAGTGTCACCGGCATCCTGGCCAATGGGCAGCATGTCAGCTTCGGATGGTCAGGCAACGATAAAAAAATTCCCATGTGGCCCGGCGGCAGTGCCTTTGGGGCGAAAGTCGCGTTAACGGGGCCGAAGCGGCTGACAAAAATTACGGCGTTGTGGAGTGCCCCTCAAGGGGTGGTACGTGACACCATAAATTGGCCGGAACAATCGACTGGGGCGCCCGGTACCGTCATTCATGTGCCCCCCACGCAAGCCGTGAAACTCTGGTGGAAAGACATTCTCATCGCGAGTCGCAAAACGGGGGTGCCCGCGGACTGGATCGCAGCCGAAATGTTGAATGAATCCGGCGGCAATCCGGCCGCGGGCAATCCGGCCGGAGCCTATGGCTTGATGCAGTTGGAACCAGCGACGGCGCAAGGCTTGCCGGGTTATACACCGGGTGCCCGGCACAATCCCTTGGAGAATTTGATTCTCGGGGCCGAACTGCTAGCCGCGTTGCATGGGCAATGGGGTTCCTGGCGCATCAGCAGTGCCGCCTACTATGGCGGATCGGGCCGGGTGCAGCGATCGGGGGTGGGGGATGGCATGCCCTGGTCGCAAGCCAGCGGCTTGTTGAACTGGATTCCGGCACCCGGGGCCGGCAATTCGCTCACCATGACAGCCTATGCCAACAACATTGAGGCCACGGCCCACACCGTCGCGGCCATGAAAAACAAATAACGCGAAGGGAGAGCATAGCGATGAGATACAAAAGGATCTGGATTGGGGGGAGTGTCCTGGTGATCGGAGGGTTAGGATTGTGGGCCTTCCGATCCGGGGCCCGCCCGCTTACGTCCTCCGCACCGCCCCCGCATCATGCGGCGGTTGGCCGTAAACACAAAACAACCAGGCGACCCCTCGTGGTCAATGCGCACGGGAATCCGATTATCGGGGTACAATCTCACGGCAAATCTTCTGCCAAGGCTCCGGGGTTAACTCTGGCCCAAAGTTTTGAGGCGACGACGCATCACTCGCTGCCCCCCGGCGTGAGGGGCACTCCGGTTCCCTGGCAGCCCCACACCGCCTGGGTGTTCGTGCCGCGGGCGATTCAGGGCCAACTCTGGTTCGGGCAAAAGACCGGAACGGGCCCCTGGCATTGGACCTCCGAAGATCTGCCGGGAATGCTCAGTGCGCAATTACCCAAACCCGTATATGACACCTTGCAATGGGCCGCGGATCTGCATGCGAATGCACCCGGACCCCATTTGCCGGGGTCGGTACAGTGGAATGTGATTACCGGGCGGGTCGGTGAACCCGTGGGCTGGACGACCCAAATCCTGCCGGCCGATCAAAGTCCCGTGGGCGAGAAAGCCTTGGCCTTAACCATTTGGCTGCCCAGCGAAACGGGAGTCTTTAAGGGCTATTACGGTATCGAAACCTTGTGGGACGGACACAACGCCAAGACGGGGCATGGTGCACTGCTCATGCTGACCGCGGCCTCCCACGTGCCGGGGAAAGGAGGGACATCATGAAAATCTACCGGACTAAGCGGTTCAGGAAGCAATTTGCCCGACTGAGCCCCGTGGGGCAAGACGCCGTGAACCGGGCTTTGGATGCGTTTACGCAACCGGGACGCATCCAGCCCTTGCGGCGGTTCCCGAA
>JAJZZA010000107.1 GCA_021797825.1 Bacillota bacterium
CCGTTGGAGACGTTCGAAACAGTGGTCCAATGCATCGCCACTACCCGGACCCGTCGCGGGGGCATAGTGCGTGCAGCATTGGATGAACGCGAGTACGAGAAGGGCCGGAAGGTGGATGATGACACATGCGACGCCTTGAACATCGAGCGTGAGGACTTTCACGGGGAGTGGAATTATGTGATTAAACCACAACCCAAATCATAAACCTTATAGTTGCGTGGCGCCTTACTGCAATTCCTTGACGACAACCACATCGCCCCGGTACCTGACCCAACCCAGGACGGGGAACGCATTCGCGATGAACTGGACGAACGCATGGAGCGACGGCTCAAACGGTGGCACACCGCGCCCTAGAGGGCCCAAATCATCGGGCTTCGAGTAGGGGGACCGCCGGATCGCCAGGGAAGGCAGTTCGAAGCTTGCACAATTTGCTCGCGAGTTCCCATGAAGTGGCCGCGGAGGAACGAAACACCACGTGGCTCCAGTATCTATCCGTCACCACGGCGTCACCACGAAGCCATGGAACGGGTGTTTGGGGAGCGACAGTGTAGATGCTCCGAGACCCCGGATAGGTTGATATACAAGGATTGTAGCGCATCGGGGAGACCTCATAGACCCCCGAGTGCGGGTCTTCTAATCCCGGCGTGGCAGGTTCGAATCCTGCCGGGGACACCATGAAAGCCTTGCGCCACAAGCGATTGCGGGTTTTGTTGTTTTGGTGGCTGGGCTGCCCACCCACCACCCCATCACCAAGAGCCCATGGCCGCCGTACGGTCATAGAGACGCTGTAGACGGTCCGTCGGGGGAAAGCGGAGATACCCTACTGACGCCATGCCATCTCAGCGACGTGATGGACGTGTGGTGACGGGATTTCAGTCATGCGTTCCGCGCCCATTTATTGGTACAAATATAATGTCTTGGGGTTCCACCGTGTCAGGGCGCAGGAGTTTCGCATCGGCCACGAACAGGCGTTGCGACAACCGTGCGGAGGACAGCGCCCGCCCTGACTCCAGAGGGCGTCCCGACTCCCCGTGGGGTCGTCCCGGTTGCCATCATCCGCGTCCACAGCGATCGGAATCCTCTCGTCCCGGGTCACCAGCCCGGCCACGCGTGGTTTACCCTCCGGATGGCCGTCTTGGTTGTACCCGTCGCGGGGCTGGGGCCCCTCATGCTGATCGGCATACTGGCCATACCAGGTCACGGAGGGGGTGTCCGCCTGCACGGTGGCGGTCTCATCCCCGCCCCAGCGGTCGACCGCTGGGCGACTTAGTCCGGCCAACGTTTGGCCTCCTGGGGATTCGCACAACTTTACCAAAGCCCGTCCCCTGGCATCATCCTGGAAGTCATGGGCTTGGCGCTCCGCGCCAACGCGGATCGCCCAATCCCGTTCCGTATAGAACTCGTCCAATCGCTACCGCGCCATCGGATCGACGGGGCCGCCGCTGATCAGGGCCAGCCGTCGTTCGCCGGGCGACCGCTGGCATGGGCGGGGATCCCCCGCCACGTGGGCGTTGAGAAATTCCACCTCGCCGATTGTTTCGGCTAGGGGCACCACGGCAAATCCCCTGCGATACCCCCCCACAAACTGAACGGGCGGGGTGGTTTGGGAGGCGATCGGTTGTTTGTCCATACGGGATACTTCGCCAGCGAGCGCCGAAACTCCTTTGCTCTTAGGCCCACCGTAGAAATGTTTTTCTCCGTGAGGGTGCTGATGATCGGATGAGACGGCATCAGCTGACGAAGCACACCCGCCTGACCGGAGGTCCCGTTACTCCTACCCAAATTCCAGGGGTACGAAATGCAAGTTAAGGCGTAGTCCGGCTGAACCCCGGGAAATTGCTGGTGGGATAAGCGGTGGCGAGTCCGGAGGACAACTCCCAGGGTCTCACGACCCGCGACGCAACCACGGTGGTTCCCCCAGAATCCCCGCCCTAGGGTGGGGAGGTTCAAATTGTTCCCATTCGTCTCAATTCAATAAAACGTCGCGCTGTCTCCGTGACCCGCGGGCAATGGAGCGCGGTGTGGGCGGCGGCGTGGATAAAAACCGCTGGCTTCGCACAGCCTAGCCGGATACGGGAGATATCCGCCGCGTGCGCAAATTCCGGAAAAGGGGACGTCAATGGTATCCAACCTGTCTTTTCAGATCCGGGGCAGTCTATTGCCCGACGTGCACCCCATGCTGGTGCATTTCCCGATTGTGCTGCTGCTGCTCGCCGCCGGTTTTGATGTTCTGAGTTACATCAAGCGCGACCCGTTTTTCACCCGCATGCAGTGGTGGACATTGTCGTTGGCGGTACTGACCACGGTGACGGCGGTCCTTTCGGGATACCTCGCCAAATCGCTGGTCCATTGGCCCCCTTCCGTTCATCGCCGCATTGAGCGCATGGAACTCTTGGCGTGGATCACCCTGGCGAGCACTGTCGCCTCCTGGCTGCTGTTGAGATGGAGTCGGCCAAAGCGGGCGGGAACGAGACGGCTCGCCCTGCACCTCGCAAGCACGCTGCTGCTGTGGGCGGCGATCGTCTTCATCACGCTCACGGCCCGGGCTGGCGCAACCCTGGTCTTTCACACCTGGCTCCGCACCATGGTGCCGGCTTTGCCCACCGCGACCGTGGTGACGCTTCCGGTTTTGGCCATCGCTTTCGCTGGGGCGGCCCTTGGCGCAACCGCCCTCCTGCTCACCGGCCGAGGGCGTCCCATCCTGGGGGCGGCCCTGTTCTTGGGGGGTGTCCTGCCGTTGTGGGCTCTGCTGCGTCTCATCGGTTCGACAAAGACTCTCAAATCGCCGCGCACCGCGCGGCCACACGAACGCCAAGAGTCCGCGCAAGCCAAACCATAACCCGGCCGGTCCGCGGCTCGGCTTCCGCCGGGGGGCCGCGAGCGCGTTCCCGCCTTGGGCTAGGTGGTGATGGCGGCGCGAACTCCTAGCAGGAATTCATGCACCCCGCCGCGTTTAAGCTCATGATGCAAAAACTGGTTGCCATAGCTCCGCAGGCATCCATAACAACTGGAATCGGCGCCACATCCGCAGCGTCCCGAGACCCGATCCAAAGCCCTTTCGACACACTGAATCAGGTTCTCACGGTCCACCAGTTGGGAGACCAAACCGGCTCCGCCGGGAACATTGTCGTATAACAAGACGCTAAGCGGCGTGGTTCTGAGTCCCAAGGCATTCAGGTCCGTCACCGGCACTTCCAGCAACTCGGCGGCCCCATACTGTATCGCGTAGGCCACCCCAAAGGATAACGCGGCCGACGACGCGACCGAGTGCGGAAAGGCCAGCCGTAAGATGTCGGTGGTAAACTTATGGGCCAAGGCTACCGGATACCCGACAGTGCCGCCGCACAACCCGCCAAATGGTGCGATATGCTGTTTCTTCAGTTTTTTGGTGTCAGCCCCCCCACAACTGGAACAGATGTAAAAGCCTCGACCGGTGCGTCCTTCGCAAATCACCACGATATCGCCAGGACGTACATTATAGGCTTCCATGACCGGCTGCCCGCCTGCTTCTCCCACGGCAATCGGCGCTGGTCCCCACCCTTCCGGGTCGGCAAAGAAGGGCCGGGTGGTAAAAAGCCGGTCGATGGGGCGACGGGGTTTGGCACCCATTTCGCGGCTGGTGGTGAACCCGAACACCGGGATGATGTATTCGGCTTCTTGCATCTTGGAGCAACACGGTTCGCGGTTAAATGGTTCCCGTTCCATGCGACCGTGGTCGAAACACCGGCGGTAGCTTTCCCGCGGCCAGGCCATGTCCGGGACGGTTTTTAAGGCACGCGAGGTCCACACCCGTTTATTGGCCACGACCTCTGCGGATGGGGCAAATTCGGCGATGGCCAGCGACAAATCCCGTTGCAACGTCACCGTTTGGGCTTCCGCACTATCCGACAAGAGCTGCAGATCGACCACATCGACCGGAAATCCGTATTTCGGGATGATGACTTTTTGTGATAGGAAGCTTAAGACATCTTGGCGCGCAATCTGATGCCCCCGCTTCCGGGCCCAGTCGGCGCTGCGATAGTTCCTCTCATTCCGCATTCGCTCTTCTAAATCGCTAACCCGTCTCCAATCTCCGGCCACCTCTTGCACCGAACGCGCCAAGCGGCTATCTGGCCCCAACACTGCGCCCAACCATGGCTCCTCCATGCGGTTTTGGGCTTCTGCCGGGATCAGGCGGTCAAACAGCGTATCGAGCGCATGTTGCCGTTTTTTGACGAACTCCCGGAGTGATGGCAAGATATCGGGGCGGTCCATCCGGCCAAAAAAATTCTCCACTTTGTTGAAGCGAGACGCATTGTCAGCATTTCTAAAATACTGGGACAAGATGACCGCGGTCCAATGCCGCAATACCAAGGCGGGATTGCCGACTTTCAGCACCGGGGGTCGGGTATTGCCCGCTATCATGCGTTCAGGCACATCAAAATGATAGAGGTCATGGGGTGAGCGCCCGCAGTAAGTAACGGCCACGCCGGGCTCCCCCGGCCGCCGGCCCGCCCGTCCCACACGTTGCGCGTAATTGAAATTCTCCGGCGGCACATTGCGCAGAAACACCACGTTTAAATCCCCCAGATCGACTCCGAGCTCAAAAGTCGTGGAACTGCTGAGGACGTGAATGTGGCCCTGCTTAAACTCCCGTTGAAATTGCAAAGCCTGGCTGCGCTCCAATTGCGCGGTGTGTTCTTCCGCGCGCAATTGGCCTGGCAACGCTTCGCAGTATAAACCGCGATAGTGGTTGTCCTCCACAAGCGCGGCATCGACGGATTCCAAGGTGCCTTGACAGCGAAATCGGGGGCAAAGGCCTGCCAGGTTCCAATGGCTCAAGCGGTGGCAACTCCCGCAGCGGGCCAGATCGGAGCGATCCCATAAATGCCACCGCCACCACCGCAAATTAACACGATAGCCTGGTTTCATCGCCAACAACACCCGATCCCGCGCGCTCACCCGTTCTTCCGCTTCCAAGATCGTCTCCAGCAAGGTTCGTATTAATCGCTCGGCCGTGTTCGGCCGTTCGGCCCGGTTGACCGGTTGACCAGGGAGGGCGGCCAGCAGGCGCTTGGTTAGCTGAACCCGGCGCGTTTTGGGGCCGTCGATAGCGGTGGCCGTTGCCGCGCCAGCGCGCGGGCCCACCACCGCAACCTTATGGGGGACGTCCACTTCCAGTTCGCTCCATTGCAGCGGGTCGTCATCGAAATCAAAATCTGCCGCGCCGTCTTCCACCAACGTGGAGAGGAGCCATTGGCCAAGTTCTTGCGCGATCTTAACGGAAATCCCCCACGGTCTTAACAAGTCCTCCGAGAACGTTATCCAAGGCGGAAGCTTAACCCGGCCGTAAACCAGCCCCACCGCCTCCAATGATATGGGCCTGGCCCCGCTCACCACCTCTTTTAGCACCGCCACCCGCGCTGCGTGCTTGCGCCGGGTCGATGTCGTAGATGGAGCGACCATGTTCTCGGTCTGAAGACGCGATCCAAACGCCGCCACCAGGTCGTCAATCCCGATGTCTTCCGACGCCGACGCCAGCTCTTTAAGGGACTGGTAGAGAACATTGCGCCGGGCAATCGCTTCGTAGGAATCTTGCAGGTACCAGGCAAAAAACGCCGCCCGCTGTCTACTGTCCGCAAAAGCCAGAATCTTGCGGTGCTCCTCATCCAGACTGGCATACAAGGCGGTGGCGACCACCGCGTGGGGCCCATCCGCGCCATGCAGGATAGGTCCAATGAGATCCTGGCCCTGGGTATCGCAAACCGGGCATTGATATTTCCCTTCGTGTTCCGCCACGACTCGTAAGCCAATAAGCTGCCTGTGCCGGCAGGGCAGCTCGGCGCCCTGGCCGACGGTTCCGCATAGCGCGCATAATGTAAGATGGGCAGCAGGCACCGTCTCTCCCGTCGTATCATCGTCGCCCAAAATGTTGTCGGAATCCGTCAGCGGCAGGTAATAAGCGGGATGGTAGTCCTCATGGCCGGGATCGGTAATAGCCGGCGCCATGCGCTCTCCTAGGACGCGACCGGCAATGAAATGCTGTCCGCAATGGTGGCAAAGCGCCAACTCGAATACCGCTTGCTCCCCGAGTTGCCCCCCACCCGTCAGATAGGCCCGCGGCCGGGGATAAAAACTCAGGCGCACCCCTTCCAACGCCCGCAGCAAGAAGTGGTGGCGGACCGGAAGCAGCGGCATGCCGGTACGGTCATCGCGCGCGGTAACCACACAGGTTACCAAATCATCGACATATTGATAGGCCAAGTCGGCCCCGGTACCAGGAAACAACGTGGCGGCCAACTGTTCGACCGGCTTTGGCCCCGAGGTCAACAGATCGGCCAGTCGCGCTACCCGCTGGTCTTTGATCAGCGCGTCGGTCAACCACCCGAACGATGACGGGCCGTCGCCGAACCGTTCCAAATACGCTTGATAGACCGAGCCGGGTCGCGATTCTTGGCCAACAAAATGGATGGGGTCGGTCGTCCCCAAAATTACGCCTGGGGCTGAAAAGGGTTCGCCAAATAACGTGGCCGCAAATTGCGAAACCGGGAGTTGGGCCGCCTCCCCGGGATCCGCGAGGCTGGCGCTGGTGGCGATGCAGGTAAAGCCGCCGGTTCGACCGCCCGTGATCAGCCGATCTTTTAGGCGGCGCAACAACATGGTCATTTCCATCCCTTTAGCCCCCCGATATTGGTGAGCCTCATCCAAGACTAGAAATCGCCAAAAGCGCGCCTTGCCGTTATCGAACAACGGGCTGTCGGCCGGTCTAATCAGCAGATACTCCAACATCGAATAATTGGTAATCAGGATATCCGGAGGATTCTCCTGCATTTCGCGGCGGGTGCCCAGCTCGTTGGGATATAAATCGAACGGTTCACGGTAGGTATCCCGCTCGGAATCGGGAGTCGCGCCAATGTACTGTCCAAAGCTAAACTGAAATCGGGATTGGTGCCGGGCCAAATCCCGGGCAACCGTGCCCAATCGCTCGCGTTGGTCGGCAACCAACGCATTCATCGGATACAAGATGAGGGCCCGCACCCCCGGTATCCGGTTCTTGTCATCAAACGTCCGATAAAGATGAAGCAAAATGGGCAGCAAGAACGCCTCGGTCTTGCCGCTGCCGGTGCCGGTGGCCACAATCACGTTTTGACCGTTAAGAGCCGCCCGCATTGCATCTTCTTGATGCTGATACAAAGGACGGTCGGCGTTAATGGCCCGCAAAAATCCTTCCTCCCAGATTTCTGCCGGAAACCAGTCGGCCAGACAGGCGCGCAAGCTGCTCCCCTGCTTAAACCGCGGCGTCATTTCCAGAAACGGGCCCTTCGTGACGTTCTCTTGCTCCAGAGCTTCGGCAAACGAGGCGCGAATGCCCGGATCCCGCAGAAAAAATGTAGTGCGGAGATACCGCCGGTAGCGGTTGCCGACTTCATCCAAAATCATTTTGGCGCGCACAAGTCTCGCTCCCTATTCTGCAAGCATCATTTCCCGATAGTGGGTCTCGGCGTGATCGTCCCTATCCTGAGGATTGGCGCTTAACACCGGAGCCGAACACGCCTGGCACACCGCAATCGCCGGGAGGGAATCGGTGATGACCGCCTGCACTTCTGCGATCGTCTTGAGCACTGTGAACGCGATACGGGTGGTCCCCCCGGGGATGCGATGCTCGCGTTCTTGATGAGACTGCATTGGCTGATTCATGCTGTTGCCGAACACCTGGTCATCGCGAACCAGTTTGTGGCAATAATCGCACCGGTATACCCGTGTCGGCAACGAGATCGCGAGTTGCAGCTCATCTGCTCTCTGTTTGTATTCTTCAAATTGGGTCACGGGCTGGAATGCAATAGGATGCTTTCCCCTCACATGATCCCAAAGCCGCGAACGGTCCTCGAAGCGGTCGTCGCATCGCCGGCACCGGTACTCGGTAAAGAGTCTCAGCCAATGCGAAGGGGCGGCTGCCAATGACCAGGGGTGCGAACAAATCCCGCAAAACCCACTGACCGCCCGGTGTGCGCTCGAGCTTTTGCCCCGACTGCGTGACGTGGTCATCTTCGCCAAACCTCTCTTGGTCAGCGACGATCCGCCATCCCATTCCCCATCTTTGGCACATCACGTCCAACCTTTTTCGCCCTTGGGAACCCTGCAGCCGGGTGCCGGGTTCCGCAACACGATGCCGTCCTCCTCTCGCAATGGGTTGTCGGGTCAGGCGAGGGTGCCTACCGGGAACATGCCAGCTGACCCCCCGATCGCGCGTCGCAACGGGACCGATGTCCGCTTTGCTGAGCTGGGGCGGTGCGCTCGCACGCGGGTTGGGTCCAGCAGCGGACTTGGTTTCCGCGCCACCCCGTGTCCTCCGCGAATCGGCGCGGGCGGAAAAGCGCGCGGCTCCGAAACCACATCGCGAGAGAGGTTTTGGTTTCCCGCTTGGACAACCAATGACAAACCGGGTTGCGGATGGCTCCCCCGTGCTTTGAGTGCGGTCGGGACGGGATTTTCCGCCGTGCGGTCGTTATCCTGGGGCCGCTTCGCACTCAGCGCGCCAGCAGCGAAAGAAAGCCCGGCCGGCGGTTTTTCCGGAGCGGTTGGCGCGGCGCCAGCCGATTCCGGCGCCGGGTCGTCCAAGTCCGTCGCGGACCGGTCATGCACACCCAACACGTCAAAGTCCCCCGAAGGCGGGGGAAGGATTTGGAGGCGTTCGGATTTGGCCAGCGTCGGCTCCGACGGCTCGCCAGGCGGTTGGGGATTAGCGGGGGTTGCCGCAACAAGCGGGCTAACCGTGCATTCCCCGGCGGACCATTGACACGTCGCGTCCGGCGTGGGTTCGACCTGGACGGGCTGGTCCGGAACGGGATCGGGCACCGTGTGTGGCTCTGACGACGAGGATTGGTCCGCGTCGTACTGGGTCATTTCGGCTGTCCCTCCCGCAAGGTCACCGGGTGGATCCGCTTCGTGCCCTTTGCTGGACCGCTTTGGTTGGGCCGGTCCTTTCTGGGTCGCACGGCCACGCTTACGGCGACTCATGCCAGGATAATAGGCCACTGCTTTCGGGCGGCGGGAAGACGGCAGGCCCGGTATCCAACGGGTGACTTGCTTCACCACCTGAAGCAATAACGTCAAGAGTCGTTCCATGACATCACATCCGTACATAGACTAAGATGTCAGTTCGTGACGTTTTTGGAATAATCCTGCTGACACGGCAAAAAAATTGTTTTGTGCACCATCCCACCGGTCACGGTTCGCGTCCGGAGAGACGCTGTCGCGACACCTGCGACATCATGACGATACAGGGCAAAAGGAACGCGGCGGAGGCCCGAACAGCCCGGCAGTATCTCGCCTTTACCGACGCCTGGGGGTGGGGGAAGAACCGGGCGTGCGGCGAGACGACCGGGCGACACCGCTGGTCAAGGGTGGCCTGTGCCTAAGTCGGACCGCTGACCGCGGGTGTGTCTAGACACCACGCACCCAAAAAATCCCCACCTAGGTGGGGACTTTTGTTGATCAATTTGGGCTCTTTCTCAAAGGCAAGGAAATGTTGCTGAACATTCGCGGTGTTTCCCGGTATGCGATTGGGCTCTTTCTCAAAGAGTAGAATGATAACTATCCCGTAAGATCCTCTGCAGTGAGGACGTTGAAGGCGTTGAGCAACTCGATCCCGGCGCGCCCGCCGGCGCGCCGATGTTTCATTTTGATGCGG
>JAJZZA010000027.1 GCA_021797825.1 Bacillota bacterium
GGGTCAGGTGCACAAGGCGGGCGGCGCCGATGACCGTCTGGATCAGGTCGCCGCAGGCGACCTCCAAATCGATCCCGACATTGCCCAGAAATCGATCCACCCGTTTAATGGCGTGTTTCGCGGTGGTCCCATGGGCCATGGCTAAGCTGCGGACGATGGCCGCAATGCCCAACAGCGGCTGACGCGTCAGCGCCCACACCAGCGCCGCTAACGTCTTCCGCTGCGATTTCCGCAAATGACCGTGCGGGGAGAAGAAAGCTGTGATAGACTGCAAATCAAACATGATGGTCCTCCTCGAAGTGGTTTGCTAGCACTGACTCCTTCGACAGAGCGACCATCATTTCCTTTGCGTACAACATTCTGACTATTTAAGGATCAAAACTGGGGATGACTCAGGTCCCTCAGGCTCTTGCATCAACTCGCTCGTGCGCTACACATCACGGACGACGAGTTGCTCATGGATTGTATTGCCCCCGTGGTTTCAGCAAAGGTCCCTTAAGCACTCTCTAAGCATCACCCCATCTCCGGGCGGGAGGTGGCCGATATCCCGGGCATCGCTCTGCCCATATGTCACACACTTTACGGAGGTTCCGCCAACATGCACCACTTGACGTGGGACAGCTCGCACCGCGCCGTCGCCCAGGCCTTGGCCGCCTTTTCCCCCGATAAACAGGTTATTGTCGGACCCCAGTGGGTGGATATTGCTACCCCGGGGGAAATTGGCCGACAACGCCGCCGCGGCCGCATCGAGGCCTTGGTGACGGGCATTTATGTGTCAGTGCAGGGCGATCGTGCAGCCGTGATGCAGACCATCGGATTCCTGGCGGCGGTCGACGCGTGCCGGTTTGCGGCGGCCGCCAAAGCATTCCAGGAGCGGAATCCCACCCCCGCCGTGGGCCATTTCGTGCCAAGACGGGCCAAGCGGTCCAAGTTGGTCGCGCATGGGTGGGGCCGCGGCACCGGGGGCCCCATGGGCTGTGCCCAAATCGGCGGCCTGGATCGTACTCTGGCCGAATCACGGGATTTTGCCCGGTCCACGGACGGGCTGCGTTAAATTGCAAGGGGTAACGTATCGGACAGGGCTGAATGGCATCAGACGTATGAAGCGAGTGGTATAATAGAACAAAAGGGGGGCACGTTGATGAAAGCGACGCCCACAATCAGCCAGCAGGAACGCGCTCGGCGCGAAGAGGCGGTACGATTTGCTCGCAATAGCGTGCGCTTAGAAGGGTTTATCCTCAACGAGGAAGCAGAAGCGTTAAACCAGCGCTACATTAACGGCGAGATGACCAATGCGGAACACACCGCCGCATTATTGACTCTAGCTGGACTGCCCGTTAGGGAATAACGTGCCACTCAACGAAGGAATCATCACCTTTGCCCGCGTTAAAGAACTCGAAGACCTTCCTGTTGTCGGTAAGTTCGATACCGCCCACCTGCGCGAAATCCACCGTTTGGGTGCTCCAAAAATTGCAACACGCCCCCCCGTTAGAAACTCTAATCCGGGAATATGCAACGCCTCTCCGTTCTTCTCAACCATCCCACGAATGGGACGACGAGCTGAAGCGGTGACGCCGGAACGACCCAGCCCCGCGATGGAGGTTATGGCCCGGATTACATCGGGCGGCGACGACCTTAGCCCGATGGCGCGGGTTCGACTACCCCGGGGAGTCTTTGCGGGATCTGGACACCGCGGCATCGTCAGCAAACCCCGCATAGTAGATCTTGAGTTCGCCCGACAGAACCTCAATCCGCTGAATATAGCCTTTGAGCAGCTCGCGGCGTTCATGAACGGTCGCGGCCTGTTGAAACCCGACCGGGGCGGCGGCCAACTCGGCTTGGAGCCGTTCCGCTTCATCCGCTGACAGGGGCGGGAGCGCCTGGGCTTCGAGAGTTTTGAGCAATGCCTGCAATCGCTCAACTTCCCGGTCGATCCGTGCTTGAGCTTCCTTAAATTGCGGAATGGTAAACGCGCCTTGCAGCAGCGCGTCTTCTGCACGTTGGCGCATGGGGGCCAATTCGGCTAACCGGCGTTCCATCCTCTGGCGTTCCCGGGCGGTATCGGACTGGGCCTGGTCTTGGGCCGTTTTCCATTCGGCCCAGGCCTGAACATCGGCCGGACTCGGGTGTTCCATACGCTCAAGCCAATTTTGCAGCACCGCCTCTTCGACCTCGGCCACGGCGACCGTATTGGGCAGGCACAGGCCCATCATGTGATAACTGCGGCAGGAATAGCGGGGGGCCCGCCCACGGCCGCCTTTAATCACCACCATGGTGCGGCCACAATGGCCGCAGTAAACGAGACCGCTCAGCAAATAGGGCGAGTCAGCTTGCCGGCCGCTATGTTGACCTCGGGATTGCATAATGTGTTGGGCGGTGCCCCACGTGGCACGGTCGACAATAGCCGGATGGGCATCTCGCACAAGGAGCGGATCGTCGCGATGCTGTTTATGGGTCACGCCGGTGCGTTCTTTGTAAAATTCCAACGCGCCGTGCTGCAAATCACCCACATTGGCCGGTTTGCGCAATAATCGCAAGACTTCCGTGGAGGCCCAGAGGCTGCGGCCGGTTTGGGTGGCAACCCCCTGGGCATTGAGGCGTTTCGCAATCTCCCGGCCACCCAGCCCCTCATGGACGTACCAGTCATAGATTTTCCGGACTACGGGAGCTTGCTCCGGATGGGGCTCCAATTTGTCGCCATTGAACTGGAATCCGTAGGGGGGCCGACCACCATGATGTTTGCCTTGCCGCGCTCGTTCCGCGAGGCCGCCTTTGACTTTGCGGGCGAGTTGCTTGCGAAAATAGTGGGCAAAGACGGAGAGGATCATCATTTTCAGTTCCCCATCCGGTGTGGTGAGATCCAGGTCATCCGCGACTGCGGCGAACCGGCAGCCCACTTTTTGCAGATCTTCCAAAAAGAGCAAGGTGGAGACCATGTCCCGGGCCAACCGGTCGAGTTCATTCACGACGACCACCCGAATGTGTTCGGCCTGCACCCGGCGCAGAATGTCTTGCAGTTCCCGGTAATTGGATCCGCCCGATTGGACGTATTCCACGACATCCTCCAATTCCCATCCCCGCTGCAGGCAATATTCGGTGATGCGTTGCCGTTGGTGCGGGATCGAAAACCGATCCCCGGTGGCTTGCTCCTGCGTGGATACGCGGGCCACGCCTAATGCGCGCATGGACGACCCTCCTGGCACGGGCTGAGACCTAATTTGCGTCCGTGGTTCATATCGTACACGGAAAGGAGTGTGATGGGGACATGAAAGTCACCGCCATCGGCACGCTTACCCCGGCACAGCAACACCAATTGGCCTATGATCTGTTAGACTTCTTTTATCAGGCGCATCGGCAAGAGGGAAAACATCGACCGACCGCGACGGCTCCCGACGAGCCGTCCGCCACGCGTCACACGCCTCATCCCTGATCTAGGACTAGTGTGCCAGATTGTTGCCGCCAGGTCAGTACCAGGTTGGGAATCGCATCGAATGTTCTTGGGGGATACCCAGCGGATTGGTTTCGTTATCGCAGTGGGAAATTCCAGGGACCGCCATTCGGGCAAATTACGTAAAGTGGGGCAGAAACAATGGGGACCTCGCGGGGGATTTGAACCGCATCCTTCTCTACTTGTCTCGCCCGTTCGTCTACCGCGTTCTACCTGAGAACGGATGACCACGGCATCATGCGCCTATCAGGCGGGGAAACGGTATAATACGAATGACAATGGTCAGGGAAGGGAGGGCTTGCCCATGGAGTCTGTACCGAACACGGTGGTTCGCAATATTGTGACGCACTTTCCTGAAGTGGAGCGCATCATTTTGTTCGGATCGCGCGCACGGGGCGATGCTCGCCCCGATAGCGACTGGGACTTTCTTGTGGTCATGCCGTCACCCCAACGCCCCCCACAACGAGGTGTTGCGATCCGCCGCGTCGCACGGATTCCGGGAGTACCCATGGACTTTTTGGTGAGCACCCCCGAAGAAGTGGCGGAAGGCTTTCCGATGATGGCGGATGACATCGTTCACGAAGGGCAAGTGATTTATGAACGCGGCCATTGAACCGTGGATTTCCCATGCTCGCGAAGACTTAGAGGTTGCGCGACACGCAGTCTCGGCCGGATGGTACAAGACGGCTTGTTTTCATGCCCAGCAGTGCGGTGAAAAGTGGATGAAAGCACTACTGATATTGTACGGACAGTCTCCCTCCCGAAGCCACAATTTGGATTTCTTGGCCGATCTGCTGGAACCTTACGTGCAGGGCATTGACTCTATTCGTGAGGAAGCTCTTGTACTCACTGAATACGCCGTGGATGCTCGGTATCCTAATCGGATGGATATCGAACAAGATGAGGCGATCCAAGCCGTACATTATGCCAACCGACTCCGAATGTGGGCTGCGTCACAAATAGATTCCTTCCGTTAAATCCTTAGAGATAGCCGGCTTTCCGGGATGTAGGGAAATTCCGCCATGTTGCACAACCTTACCATCAGGTACGGTATTGCCTTCGCGATTCCCAGCAACACCGTGAATTATGTCGCCAAGCAGATTCTCCGGTACGGCCGCGTGCGCCGGCCGTGGTTGGGGGTCACGCTGCAATCGGCCGGGGGTCCGGCCATTGCCTCCGCGCCCGGCATATTAATCGTTGCGGTGGCGCCCGGAGGGCCCGCTGCCCGGGCAGGGCTTAAGCCGGGGGATTTCCTGGCTGCCGTCGACGGGCACCCGGTGCGGCGAATGGCGGATCTCACTCACCGGCTGGAACAGCTCCAGGTCGGCCAAACCGTTCGGGTGGGGATCTTGCGCGGTGCCGCCGCGCTGACTTTCGAGCTGCATTGGGCTGAACTTCCCGCCAGTCGCGGCGCTTCACGGTTTGCCCCTTTGGCCAATGCTCCTGCCAGCCGGGAGATTGCGGCCGTACACGCCCGACGGCCGTAGCCAAACTGCCGTTCGTCGCTACCCCTCTCCGCGGGTCAACTAGCCAAATTTATCCGCAGAACAAAGCCCATCAGTCCGCGGAGACGCTGGGCGCGCACGATCCGGGTCAGCCGTGCTCGCGGACGTGGCGGCAACCGCTGTGAGCGCAATTCGGGGCAAACCCTGTTGCCGGGTTCTACCCTGGGAAGAGGTTTACGGGGCGGCCCGCGCCCCGCCCGACGCCGCAACCGCAAGTTTGATATAGTGTTGGTATGACATAGCAAAACAAGTCACGTAGGACACGCCCAGGACGGCGCCTACAGCGGCGACAAATCCCGCGACGGGATGGCGGCGGCCCTCGACGGCGCTCCGGATGAATCGTCGGGGAGGGACGGACGATGGTGACTCATCGGCTGCTGACGGTGGGAAAGCCCCGTGACCCTTGTGTGACGGGTTGGGTCGAGGAATACTTGAAGCGTCTGCGGCCGTGGGCGGCCTGGCGTTGGGAGCAAGTCGCTGAGGAGCCGTTTTCCGACGATACCCGGTCTCAGGCCCTCGTCCGCGAAGGCGGGCGGCTATTGCGGCGCATCCGGCCGACCGATTGGCTGGTGGTGCTGGACGTGGCGGGAGAAGCGCTCGATTCGCCTGCGTTAAGCCGCCGCTTGGCCGGGTGGCAGGACCAAGGCCGGGTGTTCTGTGTCGTGGTGGGGGGTAGCCTAGGGGTGTCGCCGGCCGTTCTCGAACGGAGCGATTGGCGATGGTCGTTGGGGCCCATCACGCTGCCCCACGGATTGGCGCAAGTGGTTGCCGCGGAACAGCTGTATCGTGCCGCCACCATTTATCACGGACATCCATATCATAAGGACTGACACGGCAGTGGGCGTCAGATTCGTGTCGAAACAGAATTCGCGATGGAGGGGGCCGATTCCCGTGCCGCATTTGTTTGATCCATTTGTCTTAAAAGGGCTGTCTTTAAAGAACCGCATTATGATGTCGCCCATGTGCCAGTACTCGGTGTGGCAGGAGGACGGTATACCCAACGATTGGCATGTGGTGCACTACGTGTCGCGTGCCGTCGGGGGGACCGGGCTCATTATGATGGAAATGACCGACGTTGTGCCAGACGGCCGCATCAGCGTGCATGACCTCGGAATATGGGATGACCGGCACATCCCGGCATTTCGTCGCATAGTGGATCAAGTCCACGCCCAAGGGGCCCGCATTGGCGTGCAAATCGCCCATGCCGGGCGCAAAAGCGAATCGCCGTCCTTGCAGCCGGAAGCCCCCTCGGCGATCGCCTTTTCTCCGCGCTACCGGACGCCCCGGGCCTTGAGCATCGACGATATCCGCCGCTTGGTCGAAGCGTTTTACCAGGGGGCGCGGCGCGCGGTGGAGGCGGGGATGGATGTGGTGGAACTGCATGGAGCCCATGGATACCTTATCCACCAGTTCATGTCACCGCTGTCGAACCGGCGCGTCGACCAATATGGTGACTATGCGCGTTTTCCGGTGGAGGTGATTGAATCGGTGCGGGCGGCCTTGCCCGCGACGATGCCGCTCCTCATGCGGGTGTCCGCGGTCGAGCACACCGCGGACGGCTACTCGTTCGAAGATTTGGCACGGATGGCCGAACGATTTCGGGACGCGGGGGTGGACATGTTTGACGTGTCGTCGGGGGGAAACGCCCCGGTGACGCCGGAATCCTACCCGGGATACCAAGTGGGCTACGCGGCGGAGCTTCGCCGGCGTCTTGAGGTCCCGGTCGCCTCGGTGGGCCGGCTGGAATCCCCCCAATTGGCGGAACTGGTGGTGCGGCAAGAACAAGCCGATTTGGTGGCCATCGGCCGGGGAATTCTGCGCGACCCTTACTGGGCCAATTCCGCCGCCGAGGTGCTGGGTCAGCGCGTGCAGGTGCCCCAAGAGTACTGGCGGGCCTTTCCCAGCACGTTTGCCCGCCCCGAATCCTAGAAAGGCTGGCGGTTATGGAGCTAAGCGCCCTGCAAGGCGAAGTCGATGCCTGGATTACCCAGTTCGAGGAGGGCTATTTTTCCCCGGCCACGATGATCCTGCGCTTGGCTGAGGAACTCGGAGAACTGGCCCGGGAAGTCAACCATCGCTACGGGGAGAAACCGAAAAAGCCGGGCGAACCGGCCGGTTCGATTGCGCTGGAGATGGGCGATATGCTGTTTGTGCTGCTTTCGTTTGCCAATGCGGAGGGCATTGATTTGGAAGACGCCTTTCAGGCTGTGATGGCGAAATACCGGACGCGCGACGCGAAGCGTTGGACCCCGCGCGCGTAACGGGATTTCCGCATGGTTTTCCTGGCGACGGCGGGGGTTCGGGAGCAAGGCAGCGGCCGGGCCGGCCCGCGTATCCTCCGGAATTTGACAAACCGTGTGGCACAACCGCTGGCCAGAGCGGACGGGAGGGTCCGGACCAGCCCGGGTCTTCCCACCCGTCGCATCGGGAGTCAAGCAACATTTGAGGACGGCGCTGTTCGGATTTCGGCGGCCGGTGCTTGCCGCAAGATGAGGGCCAGCGGTGTATAGCAGGCTCAACCGGCGTGAAAGGGGCCGTGCTGGCCCCGCCCTATCAAAAGAGGAGTCTTGGCGATGCCTATCATTCCCCAATCCCCAACCCGGCGCGGTCAGCTTTTGCTTACCCCCGACGACCCCCGCTGGTCGATGCTCTTGCAACGGTTCCCCGGTTGCGGGCTCCTGACCGGCACCTGGTATATCCAGCCGGAAGCCCTGGGCTCGGATTGGACCGTTCTCATGCCCTTGGTTCCGGATGTCTTTTATCAAAGCTATCTGGAGGCGCTGCTTTTTCCCGGCATGGCAGCGCCCGAGATCCTTACCGCTGTGCAGCACCACTCCTTGATCTTTGTCACCCCGCAATGGACAGCCATTTATGAGCCGGTGGACGCGACTCCGGCGGCGCCCGCGCGGACCTCTCGGCTTCGGAAGTTCGGCACCCTGATTGTGGGGGCGGCCATAAAGTTTAAGGCGTTAATCATGCTCGGTTCCCTGTTTTTCACCATGCTGGTCTATGGCATGGTTTTTGGCTGGAAATTTGCGGTCGGCCTGGTGCTGCTGATTGCCATTCACGAATCGGGGCATGTTTGGGCCAACCGCCGACGGGGCATTCCGGCCACGCTTCCCATTTTCATCCCTTTTCTGGGCGCGCTCATCCAGTTGAAACAGTTCCCCAAAAATGCGGCGGACGAGGCCTTTATCGGCATTATGGGCCCTGTGTTCGGTTTGGGCGCCACCCTGGCGGCCACGCTGCTGGCGTTTTTGACGAACTCGCCGGCAATGCTTGCCATCGCCAGCGTAGGATTTCTGATTCATGTGTTTAACCTGATGCCCGTACTGCCGTTGGACGGCGGGCGCACGGTCGGATTCTGGCGTTGGAAGGCGTGGATTCCCGGCATTGTGGGGGCGTTTACCATTCTCTTTTATAATCCCGTCACCAACCGCTTTCAAATCGATCCGGTCATGCTGCTCATCGTCGTGTTGATTATCGCCTCGCTGGCCCGGGAGCCGGGCCGGCACGGCGCCGATTACACCGCGATTGCCACCCGCACCAAATGGGGCTTTACGGTGCTGTGGCTGGCGTGTCTCGCTCTGAGCATCGGGGGCTATATCGGCCTCGGCCAGCTCCATCCGTTTGGCTAGCTAGGAGGCGAGCATGGGGGCGACAAGTGGTTACACGTCGGACTGTACGGAGGACTTGGCCGGGTTCTACCCTGATGCGGGTGGGTTTCGGCCAACACCTGGGGCTCTTGCCTCGCGCCCATCCGTTAGAGGCCAGACCAGGCGGCGTGTTCAAACCCGTGGCATTCTGACACTTGGAAGAGGAGATGGCCGTGATCGGGCATGACTTCCATTTCCACGCTGTCGGTCTGGAGTTCCGGGGCTTTGATGGTCAGCAATTCCTTTAGCCGCGTATCGACTCCGTTGACCAGTACGTTCCGCCGGGATGCGGGACAGAACACGACATGGTTTGTACCGTCGACCGTGACATTTTGGTGACTGTCACCCTGCGTCCCAGGCCACTTCACCCCCATAGATGAGCACAAAAGGGTAGATTACGACCAGAAATCTATTGCAAGAGGGTAAAAATGGTATCCACAGGGGAACGGGTTACGGTTTTTGCTCGTCGCGAGAGCAAATCCCGGCGGCTTTCATCCCCATAGGTAAACCAAGGGGTTTTTCGCCGATCGTTTATAACCTCATATGAGACTCCTATGGCCTGGCGGCCGCAATAGATCACGGAGACAACAGATCACATCTTAAGGACGGTCATCGTGCCGATCATTGGCGAATACGGGGAAACGCGGCCCCCAGCGCACGGAGTACGCGAGCGGTCAGATCGATCCAGGATGCGTAAACAGAACCGTCACAAATCCCACGATGATCACAATCAACGTGCTCCAATACCAGTATTGGAGGTTGGTCAGCTTGTGATCGAACTTGGTATCGAGCGCATCGATTTTTTGATCGAACTTGATATCGAGCGCATGAATCTCCTGGCGCACACCGCCAATCTCCTGCCGGAGGGCCTCTGCAGTACGTTCGTGCCGGTGGCGAACGTCGTCGATCTTGTCGTTTAGCCGGTTAATGGCCTGCAGGAGATAGAATCCCCAGTGATCCGGGAAATCTTGCGTGGTTGGTGGCATCGGTGGCTGCTCCCCCATGGAACGGTCTCCTTCCATTACCTGAGCGTCCTTTCCTGGTTAGTATAGCATGAGACTTGGGGTGAACCTGGGCCGATGCTATGCTCCCATTGCCTGACTTCAGGATACCATCGACGCGGCCGCCCTTTTCGACAATCGTTCGTCGGGATTCGACATCTGCATTTATTATCGAACTGCCTAAAACAGGTTTCGTCTCGCTTTACCATAGGGTTTTGCATGGCAAATTTTTCGTGGCGCGGTTGAGCAAGGGGTTTGTGTAAGTAACGGAACACAAAAACCGGTATAAATAAAATTCGACCCGATTTAACCGAAATGGGGGGCGCAAAACGAATCCGAGCCGCCTCAACAGTCATCCGAACCATCTGATTCTTACAGAATCGGCTGACACCCTTTTCATCATAACGAGAACCAGAGTCAGTGGTTGATGGCACGGTTGTGGTTCTCGGAAGATCTCTGCGGGCGACATGCAACGGGTGCGGACCAGGAACAGACCCTGACGAAGGTTGGTCCTGTCCACGGTTTATTTCGCTTGCCGGATCGGGGGCTATGACCCTGGTAGCCACATCGGTGAGGTCATTTTTCAGTGATGGGCCCACCGAGCAGGCCGTCTCCGCATAGTTTGTCCAATCGACGAACGCCCTCCGCAATGGCCTGTTGGTCGGTTTGGGCAAAACCCATCAGCAGCCCCCGGCGAGAACCGCGGTAGCGATAGGGGCGCAAGGGATAAATGCCGACCCCGCGATTTGCAGCGGCCTCTACGGCAGCTTCTTCCGAGAACGTCGGATCTGCTTCAAGAAAGATATGCAGTCCCGTTTCCGCGCCATGAATGCGAAACAAGCGGGCTAGTCGGCTATCCATTAATTGCCGCATTAGGATTTCGTGACGTGTGCGGTAGAGTTGGCGCATGCGCCGGAGGTGCCGGGTAAAATCGCCAGCCCGCATAAATTCCGCCAAAGTGAGCTGTTCCATAATCGGCAAATGCCGATCAATGAGGGAATGGACGTTGGCGAGTTGCGCCATGGCGGGGGCGGGCCCGACAATGGCTGCTAGCCGCAGCGCGGGAGTCAGGAGTTTGGAGAAGGTGAGGATATAGAGCACGTGGGATCCCGCGTCGGCGAAAAGGGGCGGCAAGGGTCCGCCGCGATACCGATATTCACTGTCGAAGTCGTCCTCGACAATCCATGCGCCGTGTTGGTGGGCCAGATCTAACAGGTGCTGGCGCCGGCTTGCAGACAATACGACACCGGTCGGACGTTGGTGCGTGGGGGTGACAAAAATGAGTCGCGCTGACGCGGGGATGGCGTCGACTTGCATGCCGTCAGCGTCGACCGGAACCCCGACCACCTGGATACCCCGATAGGCGAGGGTTAGACGGGCACCGGGGAATCCCGGGTCTTCGACGGCCGCCGTGGCACCACGTGCCAGCAGGGTTTGCGCTATTAAATCGACGGCATGTTGGGCGCCGGAAGTCATCAAAATTTGATTAGTATCGACGGTAATGCCCCGAACGACGGCGAGATAGTCGCGAATGTGGTGCCGCACTGCGCTCGTTCCGTAGGGCGATTGATAGCCCCAATCCTCCGGCTTCATCGCGCTGAGAGCTCGGGCGGCGGCGCGCCGCCATGCCCTCCGAAAATGGTCATCAATCCAGGGTTCTTGGTGTCGAAAATTAATGTCTAACGGCTTTACGGCATTGACTTGGAGCCAATCCGCCAGTTCTTCGGCAATGGGGTCTGGCCTCAGTTGCACTACGGGGGCACCTGTCATCTGGGGTGCTTGCTGATCGCGATGCGGAGCCGGTACCGCAATCACCCGGGTTCCGCCTTTTCCCGACGTCGTCACGTACCCGCGAGCGAACAACTCCTCATACGCCACTTGGACGGTAGACCGCGATACCCCGAGTATGTGGGCGAGATCGCGAGTTGGCGGGAGGACGTCGTCGACCGGCAATTGCCCGTGGGCCATCTGCTCAATGAGAGCGTCCACGAGTTGCTGCCACAAGGGGCGGGGCAGGGTTCGATCCAATGCAAGGAACATCGTGGTTCTCTTCTTTCCAATTATGGACTGCTCACTTTGATACAATATGGCTCTATTATACCATCCAAAAGCGCCGTACTGTACCATCATCCAATCGTAGAGGAGGAACGTTTATGAAGAATGCCCCCACGTTGAGGGACGATGTCCACGACGGCGATGTCTTGCGGTGGGCCCGGGATATGCTTGATAAGAGCAGTTCGCCTCGGATGATGCTTCAGGCGGTCGACGAGGCTGTGATGCGCAATGAGCTGTGGCGCGGGCAACAGTGCGTGAACTTGCTTGCCCCAGAATCTCCGACGAGTCCCTTGGTCCGCAAACTGTTATCGGCCGAGGTGGGCACCCGTGCGGCAGAAGGTCACATTGGACCACAACAACGCTGGTTTACGGGGACGCGGTATATCGATGAAATCGAGGCACTGTGCATTGAGCTGTTAAAGCGCGTCTTTCGTACCCATTATGCGGATCACCGCCTGATTGCGAGTATGCTGGGTAATCTGGCGGTGTATGCGGCGTTCACCGAACCTGGCGATACGATCATGTCCTTGTCGCAACCTTTCGGCGGACATTCCAGTAATCGTTCAGACGGTCCGGCCGGCGTGCGCGGGTTGACGATCTACGATGTGCCCATGGATGCGCAGGAGCTGACGGTGGATTTGGAGGCGTTTATTCTATTAGCCCGTAAGGTTCAGCCGAAACTGGTCGTCCTGGGCGCATCCATGACCCTATTTCCGTTTCCTTTGAAAGCCATGGCCGAGATCGTGTCGGAATGGGGCGGTCGCATAATCTTTGACGGTGCCCACCAGTTAGGCTTGATCGCTGGCGGGCAATTTCAGGATCCGCTTCGCGAGGGGGCTTGCGTGTTGACCGGTTCGGCGGGGAAAACGTTTAGCGGCCCGCAAAGCGGCATTATCGTCTGGGATGATCCGTCGTTAACACCCGCGATAAGTCATGCGATCTTCCCGACGTTGGTGGCCACCCATCAAGTGAACCGAGTGGCGGCCCTGGCGGCGGCGGCAGCCGAATTTCTGGCATTTGGGCCGGAATATATGGCGCAAATCGTCCGCAACGCACAGATACTGGGCCAAGCTTTGCATGATCGCGGGTTTACCGTCTTGGGCGCCCATAAAGGCTTTACCCAAACGCATCAAGTCGTCTTAGATGTCCGCCAACTGGGCGGTGGCTACGAAGCCGCGATGCATTTGGCGGATGCCAACATTATTACCAACAAAAATCTCATTCCCGGTGACCGTCCCGAGGATTGGGACTTTCCCAGTGGCCTTCGTCTTGGGACCACGGAAGTTACGAGACTCGGAATGCGGGACGCCGAGATGACCGAGATTGCCGATTTGACGGCGGCCGTGTTACTTGAACGCCAGCCCATCGACCAGGTCCGCTCGCGGGTCATTGCGTTGCGTGCCGGGTTTCAAACATTACACTACTGCTTTCAGCGTTAACAGGTTCCTATAACCGGAGCGGGGAGCCGTTGCTGTTTCGCTGTGGAAGCCAATTGGAAGGTGCAGCCAGACTTCAATATCCCCATTGGCTAGACCTATGCGCGGAGACACCAGCCGCGTCGGGGATGGCGTGCTTTGTGGCAGGGCCCGAACAAAATCGGCTGGGGAGTTCATTACCATACGGCGGGGGAATGGCTGCTGCACCCCCCACCGGTTTAAATGAGGGCGTGGAAGGAGAGCCGCATGGGCAATGCGCCATGGCATCTTGCGAAGGGGTCAGCGTTTGGCTGAGACCAGGATGAGCCAGACCCCCGCCTGCGGAGCGATCTTGCGGGAAGCAGGGGAAAGCGGTACGCTTTGAATTAGCCTTCTGGCCTAGAGAAGAGGGAGAGGGATTGCGCGACCTCACAACCGAGCCGTTTCACACAGTCTGGGCGCCCCGTGCGATGGTGGCGGCTGGACATCCCCTCGCCAGTCAGGCAGGTCTTGCCACCTTGGGTGCCGGGGGCACCGCAGCCGACGCCGCGGTGGCGATGGCTTTTGTGACCGGGGTGGTCATGCCCGATATGTGCGGGGTCGGCGGCGAGGCGTTTGCCCTGATGGCGGACGGCCGGACCGCGCCCCGCGCGTTTTTGGGCTCGGGGGTGCTGCCCCGGCGCTATGACCCGGCAACACTCGGTCCCGGCCGGCTGCTGCCAGAGCGGGGAGGAGCCTCCGTCGCGGTGCCGGGCGCGATTGAATTGTACGGGCGGTTGCATCGCGCCGGCGGCCATCTCCCCTGGTCCCGTCTTTTGGAACCGGCCATCGCGTTGGCCCGGGACGGCTTTCCGTGCGACGCCCGGCTGGCGCGGTCGCTGGTTGAAAGCCGCCCGCTTATCGGCGCCAACCAGGCGGTGGCGCGCCGCTTTTATCCCGCAGGGGAGCCGCTCGTCGAGGGACAGCCGGTGGTTCAGCCGGAATTGGCCAAAACGCTGCAGATCCTGGCCAGAGAAGGTCCCAATGCCTTTTATGGCGGGCCGCTGGCCGAGGCCGTCGCCGGGGCGGCGCAAGACGCGGGGGGATTTCTCGCCGCCGACGATTTGTCCGCGCATGAAGGACAGGAGAGTGTGGCCTTGTCCCTCGCTTTTGATGGCCGGACCATTTGGCAAACCCCGCCTCCGTCTCCCGGGTTCGTCCTGCTGGAAGCGTTGAAAATTCTGGAGGAATTCCATTACGGGCGGGACTGGCGCGAGGATGCCCAGGCGGTGCACCGGGCGGTGGAGGCGTTGCAACTGGCATTTTCCGATCGCCGCGAGTTGGCGGGCGATCCCTGGGCGACGGGATTCGATCCCGAACGGCTGCTGCGCGCGGACTGGATTGACCGCCGCCGCTCCGAGATCGGGGAGCGGGCGCGGCTTTGGCCGACGGCGCTGGCGGACGGGGAGACCACCTCGTTTGTGGTGGCCGACGCGGCCGGGCGGGCGGTCTCCTTTATCCACAGCTTGGCGCTGGCGTTTGGCTCCGGGGTCTATGCCGGGGCCGAGGGGTTTTTCCTCAACAACCGGGCGGGGCGGTCGATGAACCGGGTGCCGGGCCATCCCAACGAGGCCCAGCCGGGCAAGCGGCCGATGCATACCCTTAACGCATATCTGGTCACCGAGGGGAATGCGGTGCAAATTGCGGGCAATACCCCGGGGGGCGACGGCCAAATGCAGTGGAATTTGTCGATCCTGCTGGATCTCTTGCGCGGGCATCGGCTGCCGCATGAGGCGGTGGGCTTGCCCCGTTTTCTGCTGGCTCCCGCGACCGATGCCCATCGCCTGTCGGATCCGCCCGAGCTTCAGGTCGAGTCGCGTTTTTCCAGGCGGGTGATCGAGGAATTGAGGCGCCGGGGACATCCCGTGCGCGTGGTCGGGCCTTATGCCATCGGCGGATCGGCACAAGTTATTGCGCGCTATCCCGGCGGTTGGGCGGGGGCATCGGACCCGCGGGGCAGCGGGCAAACTCAAGGATACTAGCGAAGGAGGATCCAAATGGCCAAAACGCCCCAGTCGTTTGACCTGATTGTGCTGGGTGGTGGAACCGGGGGATACGTGGCAGCTATCCATGCCGCGCAGCTCGGTCTTAATACCGCGTTGGTCGAAGCCGGCAAAGTGGGGGGGACCTGTCTGCACCGCGGATGCATCCCGACCAAGGCGTTGCTGGAAACGGCCCACGTGCTACATACGGTTAAACATCGCGCGGATTTCGGGGTGACCGGTCAGGACGCGGCGCTCGACTATCCCAAGGTCATGAGCCGCAAAGACAAAGTGGTCACGCAGCTTTGGCGCGGCGTCCAGTTTCTTTTGAAAAAGCACAACGTCACCGTGGTGGAGGGCTGGGGGCGGTTGACGGGACCGCAGCAGGTGACGGTGGCCTCCGCCAGCGAGACCCGGGTGTTGGAGGCCCGCGATATTTTGGTGGCGACCGGATCGGTTCCCCGTGAACTGCCGGCCCTGCCGTTTGACGGCAAGCGGATCCTGAGCTCGGATCATGTGCTGGAGCGGGGCGAGGTTCCCTCCTCGGTGCTGATTTTGGGCGCGGGGGCGATTGGCGTCGAGTTTGCCTCGATGTACAACGATTTCGGCGCGGACGTGACCTTGGTGGAGATGCTGCCCCATATTTTGCCGCAAGACGATGCCGATGTGGCCCAAGAGCTGGCCAAACTGCTGTCGCGGCGGGGCGTGAAGATCCTGGCGGGAAGTCGCTTTGACCTGGACTCGGTAGAGAGCACCGACGATGGGGTGACCGCGCGGGTGACCCCGGCCAAGGGAGAGCCGGTCACGGTGGCGGGCAGCGTTTTGCTGGTGGCGGTGGGAAGGCAGGCGGTGGTCGGGGATATTGGCCTGGAGACGGCGGGCGTGGCGGTGGAGCGGGGATTTATCCGCGTCGACGGCCATTACCGCACCTCCGCGCCCCATGTATACGCTATCGGCGACGTCATCGGCGGGGATCTGCTGGCCCATGTGGCGGCGCACGAGGGCATGATCGCGGTGGAAGCGATGGCGGGCAAAGACCCCGAGTTGCTGGATCCCAACCGGATTCCGCGCGTGACCTATAGCCGGCCCGAAGTCGCTTCGGTGGGCCTGACCGCCGAGCAGGCGGAACAGGCCGGATTCAGCGTGAAGGTGGGGGTGTTTCCCTTTAAGGCCAATGGCCGCTCCCTGATCCTGGGGGAATCCGACGGCATGGTAAAATTGGTGGCGGACAAGGAGAGCGATGTCCTGTTGGGGGCGCACATCATCGGCCCGCGGGCGTCGGACCTCATCAACGAGATGGCCTTGGCCAAGTTTTTGGAAGGCACGGCGTGGGAAGTCGCCGAAAGCGTGCATGCCCATCCCACGGTCTCCGAGGTGTTGCATGAGGCGGGGCTTGCCGTGGACGGCATGGCGATTCACGTGTAGCCTAGGAGGCAATGATGGCTGAGGCGGCTCGAACCACGGGAGCGGAGCGGGACCTGTGGGTCCGGATGTATCGTTTGATGGTGTTAAGCCGGGCGCTGGACCACCGGATGTGGATCTTGAACCGGCAGGGCAAATCGGCCTTTGTCATTTCCGGCCAGGGGCAGGAAGGCCTTCAAGCCGGGGCGGTGTTCGCGCTTGATCCCGCCGTTGACTGGCTGGCCCCGTATTACCGGGACATGACGCTGGTGCTGGGCTTTGGCATGACCCCGCGCGAGGTGATGCTGGGCCAATTGGCCAAGGCCGCCGACCCCAGCTCCGGAGGCCGCCAGATGCCGGCGCATTGGGGCCATCGCGCGCGCCGGATCTTGACCGGCTCGTCGCCGGTGACCACCCAAGTTACGCACGCGGCCGGGCTGGCGCTGGCGTTTCGGGTCCGCCACGAACGCGCCGCGGTGCTTTCCACGCTGGGGGAAGGGTCGACCAACCAGGGGGAATTCCACGAAGCGCTCAACTTTGCGGCGGTGCATCGGTTGCCGTTGATTGTGCTGGTGCAAAACAACGGGTACTCTATCTCGGTGCCGCAGAGCAAGGAAATGGCCGTCGCGGATGTGGCCGCCCGCGCCGCCGGGTACGGGATTCCGGGGGTGGTGGTGCGCGGATCGGACCCGGTTGCGGTCTATGAAGCGGTGCGCGCCGCGCGCGAACGGGCGCTGGCGGGCGACGGGCCTACATTGATAGAGGCCAAGACCCATCGCTACACCCCGCATTCCAGCGATGACGACGACCGCAGCTACCGCACGCCGGAAGAGCTCCGGGCGCAAAAGCAAGACGACCCGATTACCCTGTTCCGCGAGGTCCTGGCCGCTCAGGGTCTGTGGGACGACGAAGCCGAAGCCCGCCTGCTGCAGGAGGTCAAGCTGGTGGTGGACGATGCGACGGATTATGCGGAAAAGGCCCCGTATCCCGACCCCGCGACATTATGGCTGCATGTCTACGGATCGGACGATGCCCCGGCGGCGGGTGCGGGCCGGGACTGACCTAGATGAAAGGAGTGGTGGAATGGCTGACAATGGCCTGACACCCGAGCTCATGAAGGAAATGTACTACTACATGGTGTTGTCGCGGGCCGTGGATGACCGCATGTGGATATTAAACCGGCAAGGCAAAGCGCCGGTGGTCTATTCGTCCAACGGGCACGAGGCGGCGCAGGTGGGATCCGCCTTTGCGCTAAACCGCGGAGAAGACTGGATCTGCCCTTATTACCGGGATTTGGCGCTGGTGCTGGCCTACGGCATGAGTGTCCGCGACGTGATGCTGCATCTGCTGGGCCGCGCCCAGGATCCGAACTCGGGCGGCCGGCAGATGCCCGCGCACTGGGGCCACCGCCAACTGCACATTTTGACCGGCGGCTCGGTGGTGGCCACCCAGGATGTGCACGCCACCGGGTTGGCGCTGGCGTCCAAGGTGCTAAAGGATGGGCGCGTGTCGGTGGCCTACTTCGGGGAAGGATCGACCAGTCAGGGCGAGTTTCACGAGGCGCTGAATTTTGCCGCGGTGCACAAGCTGCCGGTGATTTTCTTTAATGAAAACAACGGCTACGCGATTTCGGTGCCGGCTCGCAAGCAGATGGCGGTGATGGATGTGGCGGCCCGCGCTGCCGGTTATGGCATGCCCGGGGTCATCGTCGACGGCAACGACCCGCTAAAAGTTTACGAAGTGACCCGGGAGGCGGCGGAGCGCGCGCGGAGCGGGGACGGCCCGACTTTAATCGAGGCCAAGACCTATCGCTTCGTGCCCCACTCCAGCGATGACGACGACCGCGCCTACCGGAGCCGGGAAGAGGTCCAGGAATGGAAGAAGCGCGATCCGCTGGTCATGTTTGAGCAGCGGCTCACCGAAGACGGCATCCTGAATGACGACAATTTGACCGCGATGCGGCAACAGATTAAAGACTTGGTCAACGATGCCACCGATTTTGCGGAACAGGCGCCTTTGCCTGACCCCGGCACGTTGTACGCCGAAGTCTACGGATCCTAGGTAACGGGCCATTCTCCATGGTGCCGCAGGAGGATGCGGTCAACTGAGGAAGGGGAGGGAATCCGGCAAACGGAGGATGGCAGATAGGCCGGAGGAAACAAACATGGCGGTTATGAGTTATCTGGAGGCGATACGGGAGACGCTGCGGCAAGAGCTGCGCCGCGACCCCCGCATCATGATTTACGGCGAGGATGTGGGCGTGCGGGGCGGGGTGTTTCGGGTGACCGAAGGATTGCAGGCGGAGTTCGGCGAGGATCGCGTGATGGACTCGCCGCTGGCGGAAGCGGCCATTATCGGGACCGCCATCGGGGCGGCGGTCAATGGACTGCGACCGGTGCCGGAGATTCAGTTTGCGGACTTTATTTTTCCGGCTGCCAACCAGATTATCCAGGAAGCGGCCCGCATCCGGTATCGGTCCAACGGCGATTTTCACGTGCCGTTGGTGATTCGCGCCCCGTTTGGCGGCGGCGTGCATGGCGCTCTCTACCATTCGCAGAGCGTCGAGGCGTTTTTCGCGCACGTGCCCGGTCTCAAAGTGGTTATTCCGGGAACCCCCTACGACGCCAAGGGGCTGCTGGCGGCGGCGATTCAAGACGACGACCCGGTCCTGTACCTCGAACATAAGGCGGCCTACCGCTCGCTGAAGGGGGAGGTGCCGAGCGAACGCTACGTGATTCCGCTGGGAAAGGCAGACGTTAAGCGGGAGGGCACCGATGTCTCCCTGATTACTTACGGGCTGATGGTCTCCTACTCGTTAAAAGCCGCCGAGGCGCTGGCCAAAGAGGGCGTGTCGGTGGAGGTGGTCGATCTGCGCAGCATCCGGCCGCTCGACGTGGAAGCGATTGTGGCGACGGCGCGCAAGACCGGCAAAGTCCTCATCGTGCACGAAGACAACCTGACCGGGGGAGTCGGCGGCGAAGTCAGCGCGCTCATCGCCGAGCACGCGCTCTTTGACCTGGACGCGCCGATCATGCGTTTGGCGGGCCCGGATGTGCCGGCCATGCCGTACAGCCCGCCTCTTGAGCACGCTTTCATGGTGACGCCGGAGAAGATTCAGCAGGCGGCGCTGAAACTGGCCCGGTTTTGACCGGCCGGGGGCGAGCCGGAGACAAGGAGGATGGACGCGTGATCGACGTGGTAAAGATGCCCCAACTGGGGGAATCGGTAACCGAAGGCACCATCGGCAAATGGCTGAAACAGGTCGGCGATCCGGTTGAGAAGTACGAATCGCTGCTCGAAGTGATGACCGACAAGGTCAATGCGGAAGTGCCGGCGCCGGTGTCGGGCGTGGTGGCCAAGATCCTGGTGCCGGAAGGCACCACCGTGGATATCGGGGTGGCGATTTGTGAAATTGCCGTCGAGGGCGCGGAGGGGGCTGCCGCTCCGGCCGGGTCGCCGGCGGCCGAGGCGGTCGCGGTCGGGCCCGCCGCCGACGCGGGCGGCGGGGCCGGGTTGGCCGAAGGACGGGGCCGCTACTCGCCCGCGGTGCGCCGGCTGGCCGAGGAGCATGGCATCAACCCGGCCGAGGTGGCGGGGACCGGGGCGGGCGGACGGGTGACCCGCCAGGATATCCTGCAGGCGATCGATTCCGCAGTGCCGGCGAGCCCGCCGCCACCGGCGGCGGCCCCGGCGGAACGGGCTCCGGCCGCGACCGGCCCCGCAGCGGTCCTGGCGGGAGCGCCGGCGGTGATCGACGAGGGGGATACGGTGGAGCCGCTGGGCGCCGTGCGCAAGGTCATCGCCGAGCGCATGGTGCGCTCCAAACAGACGGTTCCCCATGCCTGGCTGATGGTGGAGGCTGATGTTACCGGACTGGCCGGCTTGCGCGAACGGATCAAGGACGAGTTTAAGCAGCGCGAAGGGGTCTCGCTGACCTATCTGCCCTTTATGCTGCGCGCGGTGGTGGAGGGACTGCGGGCGGTGCCCGCCTTGAACGCGCAGTGGAACGGCGACAGCATTGTGGCCAAGAAACGGATTAGCCTGGGCATCGCCGCCGCCACCGAACGGGGGCTGGTGGTGCCGGTCATCAAAGACGCCGACCAAAAGAACATCGTCGGCTTGGCCAAATCGGTGCGGGACGTGGTGCAGCGGGCCCGGACCGGCCGCCTCACCCTGGAGGACCTGACCGGGGGCACCTTTACCGTCGACAATACCGGGGCGGTGGGCACGGTGCTGACCTATCCCATCATCAACGCGCCCGAGGTGGCGATTGTGACGCTGGAATCCATCGTGCGCCGGCCGGTGGTGATCGGCGACATGATTGGGATCCGTTCGATGGTCAACCTCTGCCTGTCATTTGACCATCGCGTGGTTGACGGCGCCGAAGCCGGCCAGTTCCTGCAGGTGGTGAAAAAGCATCTGGAAGGGATCGGCCCGGACGCGTCGGTCTATTAGGCTTGTCCAGGACGAAAGGAGATCGCCATGGAACCGTTGCCGCTGATGCCGACGAAACGGACTGCGCCGCGCCAGCCGCTGCCGTCGTGGATTAAAATCCGGGTGAGCCAGGGGCAAAATTTCCAGGAACTGAAGGATATGATGCGGACCCAGACCTTGCACACGGTCTGCGAAGAAGCGCTTTGTCCCAATATCTACGAGTGTTGGGAAGAGCGCACCGCCACGTTCCTGCTGCTTGGGGACATCTGCACCCGCAACTGCGGGTTTTGCGCGATAACCACCGGCCGACCGAGCGGGCTAGATCGTGAAGAGCCGGCCCGGGTGGCGGCAACCGCCCGCGCGATGGGACTCAAGCATGCGGTACTGACGTCGGTGACCCGCGATGATTTGGCCGATGGCGGGGCGGAAATTTTTGCCGAAACCATCCGCCAGATCCGCCAGCAGCTACCGGGTTGTGGAATTGAAGTGCTGACCCCGGACATGCTGGGGAATTGGGAGGCGGTGGCGGTGATTGCCGCGGCCCGGCCCGAAGTCTATAACCACAACACCGAGACCGTGCCGCGGCTTTATGCCCGGGTCCGGCCCAAAGCCCGTTATGAACGCAGCCTGGAGCTGCTGCGCCGAGTCAAAGAGCAGGATCCGGGCATCGTCACCAAATCCGGGCTGATGGTCGGCCTGGGCGAGACCCGCGACGAACTCCGCGCCGTCTTTCGGGATTTGCGCGCCAATCGGGTGGATGTGCTAACGGTGGGCCAATACCTTCGTCCCGACGGCAAGCACCTGCCGGTGCAACGCTTCGTGCCGCCGGAAGAGTTCGCGGAATACCAGGCCGAAGCCTTGTCGCTGGGATTTTTGCACGTGGAATCGGGTCCGTTGGTGCGAAGCTCCTATCATGCCGCAGCGCATGTGCCGCAACCGGCGGGAGGCTAACCGTGCGCGGGCGGCTGGTGGCGATGGGGAAGATGGACTACGGCCAGGCCTGGGACATCCAGCGGGCGATCGGCCAAGCCGTGCGGGCGGGCACGCTGCCCGACACCCTGCTGCTGGTGGAGCATCCCCCGGTTTATACCGTCGGGCGCGCCGCCCGGGGCGCGCTGACCAATTTGGTGTGGGACGCCGAGCACCTGCGCGCCGAAGGGATTCAATTTTATGAAGTGGACCGGGGGGGAGACATTACCTATCACGGGCCGGGGCAGTTGGTCGGCTATCCGATTTTGGACCTTAACCGCCACGGACGGGATCTTCACGGCTATCTCCGCGCGCTGGAAGCGGCCCTTATCGCCGCTTTAGGCCGTTTCGGAATTCGGGCCGAGCGCATGCCGCCCCACACCGGGGTCTGGGTCGGATCCGACAAGGTGGCCGCAATCGGGGTCAAGGCGTCGCACTGGATCACCCAGCACGGGTTTGCGCTCAATGTCGACCCCGATTTGGCGCACTTTGCCGGCATCATCCCCTGCGGCATCCGGGACAAAGGGGTTTCGTCGATGGCGGTGCTGCTCAACCGGCCGGTGACCCTGGCCGAGGTGGCGCCGGTTGTGGTGCCAGAGCTGGCCGGGGCGTTGGGATTAACCGGCTGGGACGAGATGGCGCTGGCCGAGGCCCTGGCAGCCAGCGGCGCCTGGGCGCGGGTCGAATGAGCGCGCCCAGCGAGGATTGCTACCGGCTCCTCTTGCGCGATTTGGCCGACGAAGAGCGGCAGGCGGGGGCCGCCTGGTTTGGACCGGAGGCGTGCGAGATGGTGCGCCTTTACGGACCCGCCGCGGCCCAGGGCCTTCCCCCCAGCACGGAGAGCTTCGTGCGCCAACGCTTAGGGCGCGAGCGAGCGGAGGATCCGCTGTAGGATGGCCGTGGCCGACGCGCCCGGCGCGGTGGTCTGTCCCCCGGAAGGGGCGCCCAACGCCCCCGGCCCGCCGCCGTTGGCACAGCCCGGACTGACCGTGGCGGGGACATGGCCCTGGATGAACACTTCGCGGTAGCTGGTGCAGCAGCCGTTGTCTAACAGCCCGGTTTTGACACAGACCCGTTTGGTGACCACCCCCGGCGGGGCGGTGGGGGTAACTTTGGCCTGGCCGGCCAGCGCCATGGCCATGAAATTGGCCCAGATCGGACCGGCGCCGGCGTCCCCGGTCAATCCCACCGGACTGCCGTTGTCGTTTCCCACCCAGACCGCGGCGGTCAGCTGCGGGGTAAAACCCACCAGCCAACTGTCCCGCTGGCCGCTGGAGGTGCCGGTCTTGGCGTCGGCCGGCCGGTTAAGGATGGAGGCCAGGTCGTGCGCCGTCCCCAACGGGTTCAGCAGGGGCGCGGTAAACAGATTGGCGACCACGTACGCCACTTGCGGGGTGATGACGCGGGTCCGCGACGGGCGGTCGCGATAGATCACCTGCCCCGCCGCGTTTTTAATTTGGAGCACACTTAGCGGCTTGATCCGATAGCCGCCGTTGGCCAGCGGGGCGACCGCGCTGGCCATCTCAAACGGGGTCACCGACGACGATCCCAAGGCGGTCGTAAGATTGTCGGCCAACGGACTGGTGATGCCCATGTTGTGCGCCATCGCGATCATGGCGGCGGGCCCCACCGTGTCCATCCACTTGACCGCGACAATGTTGTCCGAAAGCGCAATCGCCCGCCGCATGGTCAGCCACCCGTTATAGGTGTAGCCATAGTTGTGCGGCACATACCATTGGCCGTTGCCGGCGGGATAGCGGACGGGGGCGGAGTCTTTGACCGTGGAGGTGGGATAGCCGTTATTGATGACCGTGGTATAGAGGAAGTATTTCATGGCGGAGCCGGGTTGGCGGGCCGCGCGGGTGGCGCGGTCCAACTGCGAGTTGGCATAGTTGACCCCCCCGACCAGGGCTTGCACGTATCCGTTCTGGGGATTGATCGCGACCAAGGCGGCTTGCGGCTCCAGCACCCCGTTGACGGGGCTGGGCGAGGGCGCATCCCAGGCGACGGCGTTTTGCGCCGCCTGCTGCATGGCCCAATTCATCGAGGTGTCGATGCGGTATCCGCCGCCGTTGAGGTTGGCGGCCACGGCCGGGTCGATCTGCGCCAGCTGGCCCCGCAGAAAGTGGGTGAAATAGGGGGCACGGTCGCCTGGCGGCGGCGTGGCGGACAGGCCCAGCGGCGTGTTTTGCGCGGCGGCCGCCTGTCCGGGGCTGATGTAGCGGAGCTTGGCCATTTGCGCCAGCACCAGGTTGCGCCGCGCCAGCGCGGCACCCGGATGAACCAGCGGGTCGTCGTAGCTGGGGGCGTTGACCAGGCCCGCCAAAAGCGCCGCTTGGGGAAGCGTCAGGGTGCTCGCCCCGTGGCCAAAGTAGCGTTGGCTGGCGGTCTCGATGCCGTACGTGCCTTCTCCGAAATAGACGTCGTTTAAGTACATGGTGAGAATGGTCCGTTTGTCGTAGCGGGTGGACAGCTTAAGCGTGATAAGGAGTTCCCGGAGCTTGCGCGATATCGTCCGGCGATCGCTGAGGTAGAGGTTTTTGGCGAGCTGCTGGGTCAGCGTGCTGCCCCCTTGCACGATCCGGCGGGCGGAGAGGTCGGCCAGCGCCGCACGCACAATGCCCACCGGATCCACGGCGGGCTGGACCCAAAAGGTGTCGTCCTCAATGGCGACCAGGGCATTTTGCATGACCGGCGGAATGTCGCGGTAGGCGATCGGGATCCGGTTTTCAGTCCCGTAGAGCACGCTGACCAAGTGGCCGGACTGGTCGTATATCATGGTGTCGGCAGGCAGGTTGGGCGGCGGCAGCACCAGCCAGGCGGCGGGCAGCAGGAGCGCGCCCGCCCCCAGCACCAGCGCGGGCAGGCTGATGGCGGCGCCGGCGTTTACCAGCCGGTCGCGGGTGCGCCGAAGCCACCCGCCGGACCGGGCCGCGCGCCGCCTTTGCCGGCGGTTTGGCATGACATCCCCTCCTGACGCTAAACGGCGGTTTCTGGCCTCAGTATGGCCAACTCCCGCGCGCAACTTGCATCCCATTTAAGCCTGCGCGACCCCAAACGGGGATGGGCGCCGGAACGGATAAGAGACCGTTGAGTTTCGGGGGCCGTCTGCTATAATGACGAAGATCCGGGAGGAGGATGGACTTGCTAGCCACACCAAAGAAGTACACCCTGATGGCGGGGAGCGCGGAAGGGCCGACGCGGCTTAACGCCTTTGACAATGCCCTCTTGGCGGCGGGAATCGGCAATGTGAACCTGTTGCGGGTTAGTTCAATCTTGCCTCCCAACGCGACCGAGGTGGCCCGTCTCGACGTGCAACCGGGCGCACTGGTGCCGACGGCGTACGGGACGATTACGTCCGATGCGCCCGGCGAGCTGATTGCCGCCGCGGTGGCGGTCGGGGTCGGCGCAACGGACGACTATGGCGTCATTATGGAATTTTCCGGCCGCTGCGGCCGGCAAGAGGCCGAGGAACGGGTTGCCGAGATGGCGCGCGCGGCGTTTCGCCAGCGCGGCCGCGAACTCGAACGTGTGCTGGTGCGCGGGGTGGAGCACCGGGTGGGGGAGACGGGCTGCGCGTTTGCGGCCGTCGCCCTTTGGTATTAGTGGGAGGCGGCGGGTGAATACCTGGTTTACCGAGCAACAGACCGAGAGTGTCCGCTTGGGACTTAAGATTTCGTCGATTGTGTGGCAGCAGCGAACCCCTTTTCAGGAACTGGTGGTGGCCGAGACCGACGCCTTCGGGCGCATGCTGGTGCTCGACGGCGCGGTGCAGACCACGGTCGCCGACGAGTTCGTCTATCACGAGATGATTACCCATGTGCCGTTGTTTGCCCATCCCCATCCCCGCAAGGTGGCGGTAATCGGCGGCGGCGACGGCGGCGCGATTCGCGAGATATTGAAGCACCCCGAAGTCGAGGAAGCGCACCTGGTGGAGATCGACGGTCAGGTGATTGATGCCGCGCGCCGGTTTTTCCCCACCATTTCCCGGGATTTGGACGACAAGCGGGCATTTTTGCATGTGACCGACGGCATCGAGTGGGTGCGCCAGGCCCGCGGTTTCGACGTGATGATCGTGGATTCGACCGATCCGGTGGGACCCGCCGAGGGACTCTTCGCGCCGCCCTTTTATCGCAGCATCGCGGAGGCCTTAAACCCCGACGGTATTCTGGTGGCGCAGTCGGAATCCCCGTTCTTAAACGCCTCGGTGGTCCGCCGGGTGGTAAGCGGCGTGCGCGCAAGCTTTCCCGTCACGCGCCTTTACCTGGCCGCCATCCCCACCTATCCGAGCGGTCTCTGGAGTTTCACCCTGGGCTCGAAAACCGCGCTGAACGCCCACGGCCGGCACCAGCAGGAGGTCTTGACGGCGCCGACCCGCTATTGGACGCCGGCCCTGCAGGAGAGCTGTTTCGCGCTGCCCCGGTTTGTGGAAGAATTGATCGGATGAGCGCGTGGTCGACGCTTCCGCTGGTGCGCGGAGACCGGTTTTTGGGAATGGACGCCGACTTGCCATCCGCCCAGTGGGTCTATTTCGGCATTCCCATGGACTTTACCGTCTCATTTCAGCCGGGCTCGCGGTTTGGACCGGCCCGGGTCAGGGAGGCCTCCAACGCCATCGAAACCTACTCGCTGGCGCTGGATCGCGATTTGACCGAACTGGCGATCTTTGACGCGGGCGACCTGGAACTGCCTTTGGGCAACGTAAAGGAAAGCCTCAGCGCCGTCGCCGCGGTGGCAGAAGCGGTGGCCGTGCGCAATAAGCGGTTTTTCGGGCTGGGCGGGGAGCACCTGGTGTCGCTTCCCCTAATTCAGACCGTGCTTCGCCGCTATCCTGATCTGACCGTGGTGCATTGGGACGCCCACGCCGATTTAAGAGAGCATTACCTAGGCCAGGCGCTGTCGCACGCCACGGTCATGCGGCGCGTTAACGAGCTCTTGGAACCTGGCCATCTCTATCAGTTCGGCATTCGCTCGGCGACGCGCGAGGAGGCCTCCTACGCGCGTCAGCACACGCATTTTTACCCTGACCGGGTCTTTCAGCCGCTAAGCCAGGCGCTGGCCGAATTACGCGGGCGGCCGGTCTATGTCAGCATCGATATCGATGTGGTCGATCCCGCTTTTATGCCCGGAACCGGCACCCCCGAGCCCGGCGGAATCTCCTCGCGGGAAGCGCTGGCGGCGATCGGCCTTTTGCGCGAACTCGATGTGGTGGGGATGGATTTGGTGGAGACGATGCCGGCCCACGACTTATCTCAGCGTTCCGGGGTGCTGGCGGCCAAAATGGTGCGAGAGGCCCTTTTGGCCATCGCCCGCTAACGGGTTATGAAGGGAGGACGCCATCATTCCGATTTCACGCCTGGACGAGGCGCGTGAAGCGATTTACGCCGCCATCGCGAGATTTTTGCAAGATCAGGGATTAGACGGGCAAGACAGCGCGATATTGATCGAAACCCCGACCGAGCGCGGTCACGGCGACCTCACCTCCAGCTTCGCGCTTAAAGCGGCGCGGGCGGCGCGGATGGCGCCCCGGCAGTTGGCCGATCGGCTCAAGGAATGGTGGCCGGCGGTGCCCGCCGTGGCGGAGGTCGAGGTGGCGGGTCCCGGATTCGTTAATTTTACCCTGAACACCCGATGGTTGGCCGAGGTGGTCAACCAAGTGCGGATCGCCCCCGCCCGTTATGGGGAGAGCCAGGTGGGAGCCGGCCGGCGGGTGCTGTTGGAATTTGTCTCCTCCAATCCCACCGGACCGTTGGTGGTGGTGAGCGGCCGCGCGGCCGCGGTGGGGGACAGTCTGGCCCGGATTATGCAGGCGGCGGGCTTCTCGGTAGACCGCGAGTTTTACGTCAACGACGCCGGCAACCAGATCGCGACGCTGGGTCACGCGCTTCGCCTGCGGCTATGGCAGCGCAGCGGCCGCGATGTGCTGACGGATTGGCCCGACGGCGTCTATCCCGGCGACTATGTCAAGGCGGTCGCCGCCCGTTTTGCCGCCGAGCATCCCGAGCGAGCCCCGCAGACGCTGACCGAGGCGGATGACGGCTGGCTCGGGCAGTATGCCGCGGAGAGCTTGCGCGCCGAGCATGAGCAGGTGCTGGCGCGGTTTGGCGTGACTTTCGACCGGTGGTTTTCGGAACGGTCCCTGCGGGAGGAGCGCCTTCCCGAACAGATTGTCGAGCGGTTGGCGGCCCGCGGATTCATTGAGGAGCGGGACGGGGCCAAGTGGTTTCGCTCGACCGCCTTCGGGGACGACAAGGATCGCGTGATGGTCAAGTCGGACGGGACGTACACCTATTTCGTTCCGGACGCCGCCTATCACGCCGGCAAATTCGACCGCGGCTACGATTGGGTGATCGATCTGCTGGGACCGGATCATCACGGGTATGTCCGCCGCCTGCGGGCGGTGGTGGAGGCGTTGGGATACCCCCCGGACAGTCTTGACGTCATGATTGTGCAACTGATCCGGCTGCTGCGGGGCGGCGAGATCGTCCGCATGTCCAAACGCGGCGGGAATTTTGTGGCGTTGGAGGATCTCATGGACGAGGCCGGGGTGGACGCCACCCGCTACTTTTTTGTCGAGCGCGCCCCCGAGACGCCGATGGATTTTGACTTGGATCTGGCTCAAATGAAGAGCGCGGACAATCCGGTCTATTACATCCAGTATGCCGGGGCGCGCATTCATAGCCTGCTGCGGCAGTGGCGCGCCTCGGAACCAGCGGAGGCGCCATTAAATCTGGACGTGCTGAACCACCCCGCCGAACGGGCGCTTTTGGTGACGTTGGCCCGATTTCCGGATGTTGTCGCGCGGGCCGCAGGAGAACGGGCCCCGCAGTTGCTGCCGCGCTATCTTACCGATTTGGCGGGCGAATACCATGCCTTTTACCGCCAGCATCGCATTTTGGAGGCGGAACCGGCCGTGCGGCAGGCGCGTTTGGCGCTGTCCGAAGCGGTGCTCGCGGTCTTAACCCGGGGGCTCGCCTGTTTGGGCATTTCGCAGCCGGAACAGATGTAGGCGGCTTTAGGGGACAAAGACCTCGCGAAACGGCTGGTCGGGCCGGAAGCGGGAAAACGGCTTGGCCGGCGGGGCCGGGCGGGCATCGGCCCACTGCCCGTGGTGGCACGCCACCCAGATCTGAGCCTCCTCCTTCGACAGGCAGGTCGCGATCGGGCGCTGCCGCAAGGATTGCTCGGCGCGCACCAGGAGTTCGTCTTCATGCTCCAGCACATAGCGGATGACCGGGTGCTCGGGGCGAAACCCGGTCCACTGCAGGAAATGCGAAGGCAGCGCGTTGTTGCGCGCGTGATTACAGGCGCGGCAGGCCATGACGCAGTTGTTGAGCGCGGTGCGGCCGCCCCAGCAGATGGGCAGGACATGATCCAGGGTCGATCCCACCCCATGGCACCAGGCGCAGGTCAACCCGTCCCGGTCGCGGACCATCCGGTAAATCCGGCGATACGCCAGCGGACGATAATTGAGGCGAAGCACCCCGTCGGCCATGGTGGCCAATCCGTCCCGCAGGTTCTGTTCGGCTTTTTCCGGCGAACAGGGGGTCAACGGGCGACCTCCGAGGTCAACCACCGGCACCATGTCCAAGCTGTTCAAGGCATCAGGCAAGTCGTCGGACTCCTTTCGTCAAACAGTATACCAGTTTCCCAGGTCGCTGCGCCCGGCAACCTGCAGGCATGAAAATGGGCCTTCACAGCCCGCAAACGGAGATCAGCGCCCTGCCCCCACGGAATTCTCCCTGCCACTGCGAATGCGAATACCAGGTAGGTGCCGCGGGCACCTGAGATTGTCACCACCTTGGGCGAGCCCGGGGGGCAGACGGGATATGGCCTGGCCCCCGAGCCATGAGACCCGACTGCGCCAGCGGCCGAGCCGGGTGCGGAAAGGAGGCAACGCTGAGGGCAGTGTGACAGACACCCCAGGGTGCAGGGTTGGACGTGCATGAGCGCACCGTGGTGACGTGTGGGTGTCACACACACCGACGAACCACGCGGACCTTTGAGACCACGGCGCTCTTGGACCGGCATGGCCACAGGTTGGAACACGTGACCCACGTGACCATGGAAGCCACCAGACCCGATGGGCGCCTGGTCGTCAAAGAGATGTTAAGGATGCGGTGTGGATGGCGAATCTATTGCGGCAGGCGCGGTTGACGTCAAGCTTTTTCCCGAACAAGCCACAACGGGAACTCTCCGAAACCACCGCCACCGGTCCGGTGGCTCGCAGGGGTACAATCCCGAACCGCCCCCCGCGTGGATGGGACATGAACTGCTTCGCCAACTGGAGGAGCTGGATAATCGAGTGACGCGCTTAGAACGTGCCTTCCGAGCCGAGTTCCCTCATCATCCCCACGCCCCCCTTCTCATCGCCTTGCAAATCCTTGGTGGAATCGCATGACCGGCGAAGTTGCGAACGGTTGGCCGTTGGGCGTGCGGAATTCCGACAGGCCGTCGAATGGGCGTTGGGGCGTTTTCAGTCGACAACACAGGACAATCTTACGAGTCAAACTTGGACTTTTAAAGGACTTTCGCGCGTTTTCTAGAATACCTTCTCCAAGGGAAGGAGCCATTAATGGTGAGCCGTACGAGAGCCGGAGACGAAACGATGAGGAACCATGCCTAACTCTAAGATCGGACGAGCGGCGTTTATCGATGTTGAAACAACAGGTTTGAATCCCTTGCGGGACGAAATTATCGAACTTGGCCTGACGGTCTTCATGTTCCGCCGTGATACTGGAGAGATCCTGGATGTTCCCTACATGTACACCTCCTTGCGTCAGCCTTCAAAACGAGTCCCGCGCTCGGCTACGGCAATCCACGGTATCACTGACGAAATGGTTAAAGGCAGGCGAATCGAAGAAGAGAAGGTTCGAATTGAATTGGAGTCCAGTGAATTCCTAGTGGCACACAATGCGAACTTTGATTATGCTTTTGTCGTTCGGCTTTTTCCCTGGACCGCTTCAATGGTATGGATGTGCTCGATGCGCCAAATTGATTGGGTCCGTGATGGCTACCCTTCGAGAGGACTTCAGTTCCTGATCCGCACCCATCACTTGGAGGTTTTTGAATGTCACCGAGCCGGCGCTGATTGCATGGCCGGCGTAAGGCTATTGGGATGTCAAAACAAACACGGTCAGTTTTATTTGCGGGAACTGCTGGACCATCTCCCGCGGAATTTACAAGATACGGCTGGAAAATGAGCCTTGACGAACGGGCAACGAGACCATATTGTTAAGGCATTGCTGAAATTTGGTGAATATGATCCAAACAATGATAATTCAATGATCGGAATGAACGGTTTTTAATAAGAGGAGGAGAATCGTGTTCCCTCGTGAAAGGCGAGCGCATCTCCCGGTATTTTGGGCAAAATACGTCTCTTCCCCCGACGATATGACCGGCATAACTCAATCCAGTGCTAGGTGGCTGCCTTTACCGGCCCATTGTCTGGATGTGGCTATGGTATTCCGAGCGTTGTGCGACTTGCCGGCGATCGCAAGAACCCTTAGAACTACGGCAAAGGGCACGCTGTCATCGCTAAACCTCGATCGCCTGGCATTTATTGCCGGGATGCATGATGTTGGAAAGGCCAATCTCGGTTTTCAATTCAAGGTTCTTGACCGCAAGGCACCGCAAGCCGGGCACATTCGCGAGCTGGCACCGCTGTTGGACCCCGAGTGCAGCGATGAGACCTTACGGCAGAAGTTTCTGGACTTGTTGCCGCGCGACATGCTCACATGGTTTGGTGACGACGACGCGTCAGCCTCCAGCTACTTTATGGCAGCCTTTTCACACCACGGACGGCCACTACTATTCCAGGGCGAAACCAGCGGCACCTTCGTTCAGGCCCGTGACGAGTGGTGGCAGCCCCACAGCGGTCTGGACCCTTTTCAGGCGATAGGACAAGTGATCGAGTGGCTGATCCGGGCCTTTCCACTGGTGAATTCGTCGGGACCTCCCTCTCTTCCGCTTCCGGAGGCAGCCCCCTTTCATCACCGCGTAGCTGGGCTGATCACGTTGGCAGATTGGCTGGGATCCCACCCCGATTGGTTCCCGGTCAAATCGGTCGCGTTCTCCGAACGATGGGAGCATGATCGTCGCGTGATCCCTGAAGTTTTGCGCCAGGTCGGTTTGGATGTCTCGGATTTCCGTCCCGTCCTCACAAGGGGTCCCAAAACTTTTCAAGAACGGTTCGGATACTCACCCCGCCCCGTCCAAGTTCTCATCGATCAATTGACGCCGGAACGGGATGAGACGAGGCTGTGCGTCATCGAATCCGAAACGGGGTCCGGCAAAACCGAGGCGGTTTTGAATTGGTTCTACACGTTGTTCGCGGCCGGTAAAGTCGACTCCTTATATTTTGCCCTTCCAACCCGCGGGGCCGCCCATGAGCTTCACCGCCGAGTCGCAACGACGATGGAACGGTGGTTCCCGGATCCGGCACGACGCCCGCTGACCGTATTAGCAACTCCCGGGTATCCCGATCCCCCGAATGTCCCGAAGGCGTCAAGCCTTCCCATTCCGAACCGTTACACGGCATGGGCAGAAGACACTGCCCCGCACGAGCGAACCGTGCGTTTATGGGCATCGGAACATCCGAAACGTTTTCTGGCCGCAACGGTCGCCGTGGGTACGGTGGACCAGGCTCTGCTTTCCATTGTTCAAACGCGTCACGCCCATCTGCGTTCGGTCTGTCTCGACCGGGCTCTTTTGGTCGTGGACGAAGTCCACGCCTCAGATGTCTACATGTCGCGTTTGCTGGAAAATCTGCTGGCCCATCATTTGAGCATAGGCGGGTTTGCTACGCTGCTTTCCGCCACACTTGGCGCCCGGGCCCGAACCCGTTTCGTGTTCGGGCGCAACCATTCCGTGAATGTCCCGAGTCTAGCCGAGGCAACCGCCCTTCCGTATCCGCGCATCACCATTTGGGACGGCTCAGGATTCACCCCGATTTCCAAACCCGCCTCTAAGAGGGTGACGTTCGATGGGAAGCCATTGCTTTTCTCGCCTCAAGACCTTGCCCACGAAGTGGGCCGGGCACTCGATGCCGGGGCCCGCGTGCTGGTGGTGCTGAACACCGTTGACCGGGCCGTTTCCCTCTTCCGCGTGTTCGAAACGCATCCCGCCATCGGGCCAATTCGCTTGTTTCGATGCCAAGACGTTCCCGCGCCACACCACGGGCGATTTGCCCCGGCAGATCGCGTGATTTTGGATCAAACTGTCAGCAAGGTCTATGGAGCAAAAAGCCTCAATCGCTCACTGCTCCTTATCGGCACCCAGACGTTGGAACAGAGTCTCGACATCGACGCGGATTTGCTGGTGACCGATTTGTGTCCAGCGGATTTCTTGCTGCAAAGGGTTGGCAGGCTTCATCGGCACGACAAGAATCGGCCGCCAGGATTTGAACGTCCCCGGTGTATCGTCTTGACTCCCGGTGAGGACTTGGTCGAGGCCTTGGACGAGCGCGGCAACGTTAAACCAAATTATAAGCGGGAGGGACTGGGCAGTGTCTATGAGGATCTTCGCATGTTGGAGCTGACATGGCGTTTGTTGCGCGAAGGCACTTTTGAGTTCCCTGGCGACAATCGTCGCCTCGTCGAAGGGGCGACACACCCCGAGGCCCTGGCGACACTCGACGATGCGCGGTGGGAGCGTCACGCCCAGTTGGTCGAAGGAGAGACGCAAGCCAAAGCGTTGGCTGCCGGGAGCGCGGTCGCCGTGTTCCATAAATACTTTGGCCTCCATGATTGTGTTTTCAATGAATTCGGAGGCAAAATCGCCACACGCCTCGGAGCAGACGGCTTACGCCTACCCCTGAAAACGCCATTTCAAAGTCCCTTCGGACAACGCATTGACACCATCGTCATCCCGAGTCATATGCGTCCCAACACGCCGGACGACCAAGTGATTGTTGAAGGAAAAGACGCGGAAGGTTGGCTACTCCGCTGCGCAGACCGGCGATATCGCTACAGCCGTGTCGGATTGGAGGCGGTTCGATGAATTTGCTGCGGGATCCCATCTTTCGGGTTGAAACCCGAACGGGGATACAGACGATGACGTTGCCGCAACTGATGGAGGCTTTGGGTGAGGACGCCGTCGAAAGTCTCGTAGGAATCCAACGCCACCAGGAAGACGCCTTCCATGTTTTTTTATGCTACCTGGCTGCTGCGATTCTGGATCGACGAGGCGAGACAGAGCCTTCTCGCAGGGAGGATTACTGGCTTGACGGGTTGCTGGGTCTGTCAGGGGAACACGGCGACGATGCATGGACCTTGGTCGTCGAGGATCTATCACGACCGGCCTTCATGCAGCCACCCGTTCCGCCATCCGATCAGGCGCAACTTCGGCTCAAAGCGGAGACTCCCGACGAGATGGATTTGTTGGTCACCGCCAAGGATCATGATGTGAAGCTACGGCGGGCCATCCAACCGCATCTCGATAATTGGGTCTACGCGATCGTGAGCCTGCAAACCATGAGCGGATTTTTGGGACGAGGTCAAATGGGCATCGCACGAATGAACGGAGGGTTCGGTAACCGCCTCATCGTCGAGGTGGTCCGTTCCTTTCGACCGGGTGCACGTTGGAAGGATTCTATCGAAAGACTGCTCGTCTACCGCCAGAATCTGCTTGCTGAGGAGTACGGATACCGGCACGACGGACTGTCGCTGGTGTGGCTCGCGCCATGGGATGGCAAAACCAGTTTATCGTTATCCCAGCTCGACCCCTTTTTCATCGAAGTGTGCCGGCGTGTTCGACTGCGGAAAAACCCGAACGACACGCTGCGGGTTGATGGACTCCCAACCACCGTCACCCGCCTTGATGCAAAGCTTCTGCTGGGAGCGGTCGGAGACGCCTGGCTCCCCGTCGACCTTTCGAAGGAACGCAAGGCTCTTACCGTATCGGGGCGGGGGTTGCCTCCGGATTTAATGCGGCGAATGATCTTTTCTGATCACTTGATGCTCTCCCCGCTCCAACGCCCTGGGGGGTCATGGAAGAACGTTGGTGGGCTAACGGCGTGGGTGCTGGTCCGCGGGCAGGGAAAAACCGAAGGCTACCATGAAAAACGCATTCCCATCCCGCCAGCTGCACAAGCCCGGGTGTTTGGACGATCCGAGGAGCGGGAGGCTTTGGCCGACCTGGCAAAGCGTGGCATCGACTTTGCCGGAAAAATGCGCAATCCCGTGCTAAAAATGGCGGTCTTCAGCTACCTCCAAGGTGGTCCCGAACACCTAAGGTTAGACCGCGACTCCATCGAAGGCTGGTGGGGGCACGTTTCGCGGGACTTTGAGACGCGATGGGCACCTGATTACTTCCCCTGGTTATGGGAGACGGCCGAACGGAACACATCGGAATCCCGCGAGGCCGCTTCGGTGGAATGGGCCCGGACGCTCCGTGATCACGCGCTGGCCTCCCTGTCCGAGGCTGAGTATTCTCTTCCCGTCAGATCGGGCCGGCACTATCGGGCCTTGGTCGAAGGCCGACGGACGTTCTTTCGGTTGTTAACCAACAAAAACAATTTTCCGTTCTTGAAGGAGGATTTTAATGACCGAAAACTCGTTGAATAGGGATGAGAACCTCTCGAGAACCATTGCCCGATTGGCAACATTTATTGCGAGCACCGGGCTGTCCAACGGCGATCGGGCGGCTTTGAAACGCATGCATTTTGGGCAGCCCCCACCGCTCGCCTTCTACAAACTTGCGTTGCGTTATTTGCCAACCGGATGGGAATCCGACACGGCTCGCAAGGACTGGATAACGATCGTGTCGGGCATGGCCCTCATGAGTCCCAACACCCACCGACCAGACCAGTCGCTGGGACATGCGCTGGCCGAGATCCGGTTCGCGGAAGCTCGAATTGAGCGGTTGCTGGCATCGCGCGACGATTCGCGCCGGACCTTGGTTCTCCGCATGACGCGGTATTTGGCAGCTAAGCTGGTCGCATGCAACTGGACGGAGATTGCAGGGCTTCTGTTAACGCGCGATCCAGACAGACTCGAAGGACTCCATCGACGGATCGCCCGTGATTTTTATATCCACCAAATTCAGTGAGGTGAACAGACCATGTTTTTACAGGTGCACTATTTGACCAGCTACCACGCCAGCCTTTTGAATCGAGATGACGCAGGCCTGGCCAAGAGAATCACATTCGGAGGCGTCCCGCGGCTGCGGGTCTCGAGCCAGAGCCAAAAGCGTCATTGGCGCGAATGGATGACTGAGCACACTGAGGTATCCTCGGCCTGGCGGACAAGGAATTTTTTTGGCAGGATTCTGCTGCCGCGAATCATCAACAGCGGCATCGAATCCGATCAGGCTCACCGTTTGGTGTATGCCTTGGCGACCAAAGTCTTGCATGCTGCCGGAGACAATGCGGCAGTAGCTGCCGATACGTTGATGATGAAACAACCCGTACTGTTCGGAGAGCCTGAGGCCCGGTACTTCACGGTAATGATTTTGGATGCGGTCCGTGCGGGTGGCAAGGCGGAGGAAGTGCTGGCAGAACGCATAGATAAAGAGAAGCACAATTTTGCCGCCATGTTACGCCAGAACGGGCTTCAAGATCCTGCGGCAGGTTTTGAGGGCGCTTTGTTCGGACGTTTTGTCACCTCCGACATTCTGGCGCGGGTGGACGCCCCGGTTCATGTGGCCCATGCCTTTACCACGCACGCGCTTGAGACCGAAGTGGACTATTTCACCGTGGTGGATGACCTATCGCGCGACGATGAAACGGGCGCGGCACACGCCAACGATATGGAGCTTGGAGCGGGGATTTTTTATGGCTATGCCGTGGTAGACATTCCATTGCTGGTCTCGAACTTGACGGGTTGCGATCGAAACACGTGGCAATCCCAAGACTGGGCCGGCCCGCGGGCGTTGCTCGATCTGTTGATCCACGCCATGGCCGAGGTTAGTCCGGGAGCTAAGTTAGGTGCCACCGCACCTTATTCGCGCGCTCAATGCCTAGTCCTGGAAGTCGGCAACGCGCAACCCCGAAGCCTCGCCAATGCTTACTTGAGACCCATTCGCCCCGGAACCCGCGGGAACGACCCGATGGCACAATCCGTTGAAGCTTTGGCTAACCATCTCAATGCGCTTGAAAACATGTATGGTTACGGAATGGAGCAGCGATGGATAGCCTCAATGCTGCCGTGGCCTCGGGATGAACAACCAATCCCCGTGCAGCAGGCCATCGATGCCGCCCTTAAGGCGATAGGAGGTACAGGCGCGTGATCGCTCTGGTTCTCCGGCTGGATGCCCCCATGCTCAGCTTTGGGTCGGTCATGGTTGATCAGCATGGCTTCATCGATCGTTTTCCAGGCCAGGCGATGCTTGCGGGGCTGTTTGCCAATGCGCTAGGCTGGGACCACGGCGACAGCGGGCGATTGTCGGCGTTGCAGGATCGGATCGAATACGCCGCGCGTTGGGACGTCTCCCCGCAAGAAATGGTCGACTACCAAACGGTCGACTTGGCCCAACCGAAGATGCAAGAGCCGTTTTGGACAACCCGAGGGATGTCTGAAAAGCGGGCTGGGGGCACTGCAGCCCGGGGAACACACCAGCGATATCGACATTTCTGGACCGATGGCGTGATGACAGTCGTGGTCGCCCTTAAGGACGACGAAGACCCCGATCTTCTCCGCCTGGCCCAGGCGCTTGGACGACCCGCGCGCCCCCTGTTCTTAGGACGCAAGGTCTGTCTCCCGGCACGACCCGTGCTGGATCCCCATTCACCCGTTGTTAGTGGATCTGATGTGTTGAGCGTGTTGAAGCAAATCTCCGTGTGGAATCGAGACGGCGAGGTCTGCCAGAGATCGGCTGACCGGGAGGCTTGCTGGCCTGCACCCTTGGGACAATCGGGAATCGTGCGAAGAGTCCACGATCTCCGTGATTGGTCCAACCAAATCATGACCGGAGGACGAGAGCGACGCGAGGGACTGATCGGGAGGGAAAATCAATGACGCTTCATATGGTGGAGATACGGCCCCATGCGGTGGCGTTATTTCGATTTCTTGAAACTCAGGGTCTCAACGGTCGTGAGGACGAAGATCTCGGATATGGCGTCCACGCTTGGCTTGCGGCGGCATTCGGAGAACTGGTGCCGAAACCATGGCGTCTTTTTTGGGATCGAAGCAGACCGCCCAGAATCCTGGCTTATTCTCAGGCGGGGGCGGAGAAACTTTATCAGCACCTCGGAGATTTTGCGGATCCCGGCGCCTCTAGGGTTTGCCCGAAAGCTGAAGACTTGGTGAGCCGTCCGATGCCAACATTCACCATGGGCCGCAGGCTAGGCCTAGAGTTGCAATGCATGCCTGTTATAAGAAAGAGTCGTACGGGTATCGAGCAAGACATTTTTTTGCAAAGCCAGAACCCATCTTCTGATCGACGCCGGCGGGACGAAGTGTATTGCGAATGGGTACAAAACCAGTTGACAGCGACCGGAGCAGTCGACGTGGTTGGCATGAATCTTCACGCCTTCCGTTTGGTTCATCAATTGCGGAGAACAAGGGATGCCAAAGGGAATCGGCAAAGCTCCCGTCTTATTAGGCCGCAAGTTCAAGTCCGAGGCGAACTGGTGGTCCGAGATGCCACCGCGTTCACTAAGCTCCTCGCGCGGGGAATCGGACGACACACGGCCTTCGGATATGGGATGCTTTTGCTCCGGCCGCCGTCATGAGTAACTCTTCCCTGTTTTCCGGACGGCTTGGCCTCGAGGGGTCGCGCATTCCTCATGTCGATCGCCATGGACTACTCTGGGTATCACGTGGCAAATTGTTTGTTGAAGACGGCACCTTGCGCTTTCAGGCGGCGGGAACGGAAGACATTGCCCCCGGAGAATATTCCATCCCCTATCAAATGATATCCATGATTCTCGCCGGACCAGGAACTTCAATCACTCATGATGTCTTTAGGATTCTGGCGCGTCATGGAACCCTGATAGCAGTTGTGGGCGAAGGGGGGGTGAAGTATTACACCGCGCCACCGATGGGTCAGGGCCATTCTGACATAGCACGGGAACACGCCCGCCTATGGGCAAACGAAGAGGAGCGTTCGCGGATCGCGCGGCACATGTACGCCATTCGGTTCGGTGAGGTCTTCCCCCATCGCGACATTAGCGCCCTTCGGGGAATGGAAGGCGGCCGACTCCGAGAATCGTACCGGGTAGTGGCCGCTAAGTACGGTGTTCCCTGGGAGCGGCGCCACTATGACCGTGGACAGCCAGATAATGCCGACATTCCGAATCAGGCAGTCAACCATGCAGCAACTTTCGTTGAAGCTGCGGCGGCTATCGCAGTTGCCGCTGTGGGAGCACTGCCACCCCTTGGCTTCATTCACGAGGATTCAAGCAACGCGTTTGTTCTGGATATCGCCGATCTTTGGCGGGTCGAGACAACGTTGCCATTGGCCTTTTCTGTGGCGGCTCGAGTCATTCACGATCCGTCGCGTGTGCTGGAACGGGAAATTCGTCTGGAAGCGGCCCGGTGGTTTAGAAAGCAGAAACTAGTGCCGAAAATGATAGACCGTGTGAAGGAGCTTCTTCATGTCGATGACAGTAGTAGTAACTCGTAATGTATCGGATCGTACACGAGGATTTTTGGCCTCTTCAATGCTGGAAATGGCCCCTGGTGTGTATTCGGCTCCCAGACTATCTCCTGCGGTTCGGGACCGGATATGGGACGTTTTGATGGAATGGTTCGTAGCCGAAACAGAAGCGAGTATTGTGATGCTATGGCAGGAAGCGCAAATGCCCGGTGGCCAAGCAGTAAAGGTGCTTGGCGAACCGACAGTCGAACTTGTAGAATTAGATGGGCTGGTTTTGACAAAGAGATCCAGTCCGACCGTATCGCAGTAATCGATTTTGGTCAAGAACATTGAAAACAAAATAGATCCGTAAATATATTGGACTTCTGTTATAATGTCAAGGGTTTCCCCCGCATGCGCGGGGATCGACCGCCTGTACGCTATCACATAGACTATGGGAGCGAGTTTCCCCCGCATGCGCGGGGATCGACCCGTCGTCTCACTCCATGCTTTAGCGGCCGATGGGTTTCCCCCGCATGCGCGGGGATCGACCGACGCCAACCCATTGGCGTGATGCCTGCTACCAGTTTCCCCCGCATGCGCGGGGATCGACCGTGGAAGCTGTCCCCAGTTCAGGACGGCAGGCAGTTTCCCCCGCATGCGCGGGGATCGACCTGTCGTCCCGCTCGGTGGGCGAGCAGGACTCAAGTTTCCCCCGCATGCGCGGGGATCGACCGCCACATCCACATCATGCGATTCTTCGGACGGCGTTTCCCCCGCATGCGCGGGGATCGACCCTCCCTTTTTCTTTTGATGGGTTCATTATACCGGTTTCCCCCGCATGCGCGGGGATCGACCCCTTTTTACGGAAGGTTAGCTTCACCCAACCCAGTTTCCCCCGCATGCGCGGGGATCGACCTGTGCATGGCCCGTTCAATACCTTTGCCCATGCGTTTCCCCCGCATGCGCGGGGATCGACCGTTGGAGCGGCGGGGTTTGGAGCGGATGACGCGGTTTCCCCCGCATGCGCGGGGATCGACCCTTGGCCGGGGTTGGTTAGCTCAGATATGGCCAGTTTCCCCCGCATGCGCGGGGATCGACCTTACTCCCTCCCTCTATCCTCTTTTGAGGACGAGTTTCCCCCGCATGCGCGGGGATCGACCCCTCCCACATTCTCACTCATACTCCTTCTAACTGTTTCCCCCGCATGCGCGGGGATCGACCGAAGATTCCTTCCGGACGATATAGTTGTGCTACGTTTCCCCCGCATGCGCGGGGATCGACCTGAAGTGTGGTCGCCGTTCCTGCCGTGCCAGAAGTTTCCCCCGCATGCGCGGGGATCGACCCCGATACCGTTTATTACACACTGGGGATTAGCTGTTTCCCCCGCATGCGCGGGGATCGACCGGTATGAATACCTTCGGAGGGTGAGATTATATAGTTTCCCCCGCATGCGCGGGGATCGACCGCATGGGGGTTGGTCTTACGCAGTTTAGCAAGGGTTTCCCCCGCATGCGCGGGGATCGACCCCCCGGCCAAGTTTCTTCGCGCATATAGCCGCCGTTTCCCCCGCATGCGCGGGGATCGACCTTTAGAGGATATGCTTGAAGAATGGTTTAGTCCGTTTCCCCCGCATGCGCGGGGATCGACCCGTGGGCAAGATTTTTTAGTCTATCGTGGCCACGTTTCCCCCGCATGCGCGGGGATCGACCGTGCCATTGGCCACAATTTCAAGAGAAGAGGGAGTTTCCCCCGCATGCGCGGGGATCGACCTCCAAGGCATCTCCAATATACCCACATTCCGATGTTTCCCCCGCATGCGCGGGGATCGACCTGTGGCTTTTGCGAGTTACTTCGCTATCCTGATGTTTCCCCCGCATGCGCGGGGATCGACCCTATACCTATCATTCACTATACCTATCATTCACGTTTCCCCCGCATGCGCGGGGATCGACCTCCCGCGCAGGTTATCTGCGCGGGACAGGACAGGTTTCCCCCGCATGCGCGGGGATCGACCGTCGATAGCCCGGAATCGCCTGACTGTCGAAACGTTTCCCCCGCATGCGCGGGGATCGACCTCTTCCAGTTCCCCCAGTTTCGGACCTCGTCCAGTTTCCCCCGCATGCGCGGGGATCGACCGGACGGGGTTTCTATTACCTGTTGCTATGCTTGGTTTCCCCCGCATGCGCGGGGATCGACCTTTTCCAGAATGGTT
>JAJZZA010000028.1 GCA_021797825.1 Bacillota bacterium
CAGAGATGCCTGCCGTCGCGGTAAGGCCAGGTCGGCCCCCCCGCGTTGGCTGGCGTGTCCCCTGCCGGTGATGACCCTAGCATCGGCAACCCGATGATCTTGCATTTCGCACCCCTGGAATTAGGGAATAACGGGGCCTCCGGTCAGGCGGGTGTGCTTCGTCAGCTGAGGCCCACCCTAACGGAAAAAAATGTCTACGGTGGGCCTAAGAGCAAAGAGTTCCGGCGCTCGCTGGCGAAGTATCCCGTATGGACAAACAACCGATCGCCTCACCGGCATCGCGCATGGGGTTCTCCAGATTGCACTCCGCCGGTGCCTGAAAGACGGCACATTGCTCCAACATCTCAATCCCCGGCAACCGGTCGCTCCGATTGTTCCCACTCCGATTTGACCTCCCAGGCCGCTTGCAGCGCCGCCTGGTAGACAAACTTGAGCGGGATGTGCCGGCCTACCGCCAGCTCGCGGCAATCCTCGTATTCCGGCGCCAAGTTGGCCACCTCCGCACCGCGGTATCCCACTTTAATGCGCACGGGTCCCCAGGGTGTGGCGACCTCTTTCACCACGCTGGACTGCCGCTCTTTGTGGACCGCATGCCAGCGAAGTCCCAAGGTGGTCGTCTCGGCCAAGATCACCCCCACGATTTCCTCCCGTTGGGAGGCTTGACACAGCACCGAGAGCAGGACCGCAGGCCGATTCTTTTTCTTGTACACGGGCATCAGGTAGGCGTCCTGGGCTCCGCGGCGCTCCAATTCCTCCAGCACCCAGCCAGACCACTCAGGATTCATGTCGTCAAGCGTGCACTGAATCTCAACCGATTCCTCCATTGCCCGTCTCCCTTCCGATTTCGCCCTGACCCGCGGTTGCGAGCCTACCGGGCACGGTGTGCGTCGGCGGCAAAGAAGTGGTCTTCGACCGCCTCGCACAAGATATGGTATACCGCGACATGCAGCGTCTGAATGTAGTCCACCCTTTGCTCGGGCACCGTCAACAGCACATCGCAAAGCGCCCCCAGACTTCCCCCGGTCTTGCCGGTCATTCCCAGCACTTTCATGCCGCGGGCATGGGCCGCTGTGGCCGCGAGCTGCACATTGCGCGACTCGCCCGAGGTGGATACCGCCCACAACAGGTCGCCGTCCCGCCCGTACGCCCAGATCTGCTGGGCAAAGACCATATCGCCCGCGACATCGTTGGCAATGGCGGTGCCGAGCGCGGTTTGGCTCACCAAAGGATAGACCGGCAACCCGCGCTCCAGCCGTTTCGCCAGATATTCCGCCAGGTCCGTCTCCGGCTGCGCCCTTAGCCGCCCCACCTCAAAGTCGCGCAAGGGCCGGGGCTTTAAAAAGGCTTTGACCAAATCGCCCGCGATATGTTCGGAGTCGGCGGCACTGCCCCCGTTTCCGCACACATAGAGCCGATTCCCTGAGGAAAACGTATCGCAGAGCAGGTTAAACGCCTGCCCAACCCTGTCCTGACTAGACGCCAGCGCCGGAAACCGCCCAATCCAGTTTTGCCAGATCTTCGACTCCACTTCCATTCCCTTCTCCCCCTCGCTAGCCGCACGGCGGCCCAAATCGTTTTTCCAAAGCGGCGGCGATGCCGGCATAGTGCCCGATCCGCCGCCCCAAGGCCGACGGGACCACTCGGCACCCCTCCCAGGCTTGGGGCCATGCTCCCAACGACGCATATTCCCGGGCTCGCGGCCACAACAGATCGCGTTGGTAGGTGAAAATCCCGCCAATGGCTATACAGTCCGGGTTTAAGAGATTCACCAACAGACTCAGCAATCCACCGAGACCGCGGGCGCTCTCCTCATACAGTTGACGTGCTCGCGGCTCCCCGCCACGGGCTCTTTCAGCCAGCACCCGGGGGTCCGCCTCCGCGTCGGTCAAGCCTCGGGCCCGCGCCCGAACCGCCAAACCCCAGCCGCTGCAGTAAAGTTCATAGGTCTCTTCCGAGCCGGGCTGAACGGGAGTCCTGCCGATTTCCCCAGAAAATCCGCGACCCCGGTAGGGAGCGCCATGTAAGATGAGTCCGGCCCCCAGGCCCGTGCCAAAAGTCAAATAGACCACGTTCTCCAAACCCCGGCCGGCGCCCCAGCGGGCTTCCGCCAGCGCCGAGGCCACCCCGTCGTGCTCCAGGGCGGCTTCGCGGCCAAAGCGAGTCGAAATCGCATCGACGATGGCCAAGCCGTGCCATCCCGGCAAATGGGGAGGGGAGCCAATCACGCCCCGGCACCGATCCAGCGGTCCTCCCAGCGAAATTCCGATAATCGCATCCCGGTCGGCGTTTAAGTATTGGCCGATGAGCGGCGTGCACCGTCCCAGCAGCTCCGCGGGATCGTCCCGCCCGGAACCCGTCGCCATCTCGTGCTGCGAGAGCAGTTCGAGCGAATCCCACGGCGCTGCATCATCGTAGCGGCCCAACGCCACGGTCGTCTTGGTTCCCCCCACATCGAGCCCGACGGCATGCCGGATCATCTGGTCAGCCTCCGCGAAATCAGGTCAAGGATCGCGTCCAAGTCGGACAGGTCGTCGAAAACCGCGTGCGCTCCGGCGGCCTGCAGACGTTTTTGCTTGGCGGCGCCGCTGATGCCGGCCTCGCCCTCGTCGCTGGCAATGCCCAGGGCCAGGGCGCCGTAGCGACGGGCCAATTCCATCTCGACGGGACCGTCCCCAATCACCGCCAGCCGCCCCGCATCACGCGCCGGCCATTGCGACAACGCCTGCCCCAGCAGATGTGCCTTCGGGTTTGCCATCGATCGGTCCGGGGCCCCCAGCATCTTGAAAAAATATTGGGACACCCCTAAAACCCCGGCTTCCTCCACCAGGTCGTCATGGTCGGTGCCGCTGGCCAGCCACAGCACGAATCCTTTGGTCTGCAGCGCGCTCAGCAACGCTTTGCTGCCGGCTACCAGATAACGGTCGGCCGGCGCCTCGCCGCTGCGAACTTCCGCGACGCGATACGAAATCGCCGATTTCAGGCGGCGCCGGTACAGATCCTTGTACTCCCACTCTGAACGGGCGCGGGCGCCGCCTACCCTCTCGACTTGCTCTCGCAACCACACCATTTGTTCGGCGGTCTGGATCCCGGTGGACGCCGCAATGTACTCCCGAATGCGGTGGCTCCAGTCCGCCCGCGGGCTCCTAGCGCTTTCCGCGGGCAACGCCGCCGCCAGGCATTCCCACATGACCGATTCCATGACCGTTTGCCAGCCAGCCCGCAGCAGCGAGATGGTTCCGTCGAAGTCAAATAGCACGCACCCACGATTCAACCGAGTCCCTCCCCGCCTGATTTTTCCGATAGCGCGCGTATGCAGCCGTCATCTCCCTGGCGGTGGCGCTGCCGGTGGTGCCGATCTTTTGCAGCACAATGCTCGTCGCCAACGAGCCGAACAGGAGCGCCTCCGGCACGGTGGCCCCTACCGTGCGGGCTCCCGCGAAGGCCGCCAAATAGGCGTCACCGGCGCCGACCGGATCGATGGGCGGCCCCACTTGCGGGGCGTCCGTGGCAAAGGTCTGGTCCCGACCCACCCACATCACCCCGTAATCAGCCCGGGTGAGGCAGATCTCCACGTCGGCCCGCTTGACCCATTCGCCACCCAGGGCCTTAAGCCAGTCCTCCGATGCGCCGCGAACGACGGCAAAGGGGGTTTGTAGCGCTTCGGCGAACTCCCATTCATTGGGTTTAACCATCACATGGCGATACTCCCCAAGTGCAATCCGGCTGTCGACATAGGTCGGTCGTTTAAGGCCCCCTTGACTGACGGCGGTACGAACATTTTCCGTAATCACCCCGTTGACCCACTGATCGCTGACGATGACCGCTTCCGCCTGATTCCCCTGCTCCCGCATGCATTCCAGGAGGGTCGCCTCCACCGCCGGAGACAACGGGGCACGGTTTCATAAATTGGGCCGCAGGTTTAAAGATAATCTGCCCGACGCCATTAGTTGGCATTGTTCGCATTGGTGAACGTTGCGCTGATCATACTGTTGGCCACCTGGTCATGAATTGCCAAGATTTCATCAGGAGAAGCCGCGCCGGTAACACCGATTTTTTTCACAACCACGCTCGCAACCAGGGTTGCTAGGTAAACGGCTTCGTCTCGGCCAGCTCCGGCCGCCATGGCCGCTGCAAGCGCCGCGATAAATGCGTCACCGGCACCCACACTGTCAATCGGCATGGTGACAGGAACCGCTGGATAATGGGAAATTTGATCGTCTTCCACCCATATCAGGCCCTGGCTACCCAACGTAGCACAAACGGATGCCTGTGTTTGTCTGTGCAATATCCGTCCCGCCTCCATTACCTTTTCTATGCCAGCTTCGTAACTGTCACGGTTCGGATATACGGCTCGCATCAATTCCAGGCAGTTCGGTTTAACGATCCCTTTGTGATACATTCTTAAACGGTACCGGCTATCTACGAAACACCGCTTCTCGTTCTGACTTTGCTGGTTTACCGCATCGATAACGGCAGACGTCATCACTCCGCTGCGAAATTGGTCGCTCACAACAATAGCGTCCATCTGGTCACCAAGCTCACGAACATATTCGCTCAGTTGATCCGACAATCTTAACGGCAATGGGGCATGATTAACAAAATCGATCCGCGAATCCTCGTATTGTTCATGGGACAATCCGCGACGAATAGGTTTGCAATAGGCTGGGGTCGCCCACGAAGCCTCTTTTATAACGAATTGATCTGAGATGTTCGCTTCCCGCAGTTTGGCACTCCATTCTCTGCCACGCCAGTCTTCTCCGATCACCGTAGCCATGGTCACGGTGCGGCAACCCATTCGTGACAAATTCATAGCGACATTGCTACCGGCTCCCAACGACATCTGTTCTTGCACTACCGGCAGTGGAAAATAAGGGGTTTCGAGCGACAATTCGCTCAAACGCATGTCGGCCAACCAGTAAATATCGAGACACCCATCCCCAACAACCCCAACATCGACAGTGTTAATCCGTTCGAGAATGTCCTCCAAGCGCCGCCTATTCACCACGATTCCCTCCCTGATTCCGCAGTCCAGCCCGCAATGCGGGAATCGTCACCCAATGATCACCCTCGAAGTGAAATCCTCGGCCGCCGAGACTCGTCGGGCGATGCACAACGTTTTTTCGTGGGCGATAATAATAATCCCAATCGTCATATCCGACCGTCCGATGATAATCCCCCAGGCATACGACATCAAAGTTTGCCGTCGTGATTTTTTGCACAGTGTATCCCAAATTTCGTGCGATGGAGACGGCCTTTAAGAACACCTCGACGCCTGTCACGCTCGACCCAAAATTGAGAAACACACCATTTTCCATACTAGCCACACTGGCACAAAACACACGAAAATCACGCCCGCTCGAGCCCCCTAAAGCGCCAAAATCGACTTGGGGATGTGCATGCACCTCGTCAAGACCGATCGAAATATGGCACGTGTAAGGAATATCGTAGACGTAAGCCTGAAAAAACAGGCTTTTTTCGCGAAATGGAAAGTCGTCGGGCCTCTCCTCGACATACCGTCCCAAGCTTTCTCCATATCCCAGACCCTGGTGCCAACCCCGTGCGATGGCGCGATGAATGGCATTACCCGTTTCCCGCCACATTCCGCATCTGGAAAGATTGTCGCCCCGTTCCTCGACCACTGCCGCCTGACCAACGATGGCCAATTCTACATCATATTCGCTGCCTGCACCGGTAACCGCGATATGAGTAAGCCAGCCGTCTTGAATAAGGCTAATGAGATACGGTTGCAACCCGAGTTGCAAAACTTGCGACCCCAAAAAAGCGATGACCGGAGCTCCGCAGTTTCGCGCAGCAACAACATGGCGCAGAAGTTGGGAAAAACTCATACCCCCCCATTTTTGATGCACGAACTCCCGCGACTCTTTCAACTCGGTCAGGTGAGACCTGTCTATGGTGGAATAAAGCGAAATACGCTCAAACAATTCACCCATTGTCTCGTCCCCACTTCGCAACGATTTGGGCGTAAAGATTAGGAATCGTCACTTGATGCAATCCGTGAAACGCATATCCTATACCGCCAAGCCGCTTCGGCAAGTTGATCAATATTTCTTCAGCCGGGCTTGGATACACGACCCCAGGCATGGCCACCGTTGTGCCCCGTAACGGACGGATATCAAAGTTCGCAACAGTGAACTCACGCACCCAACACCCGACATTGTGGGCCACCGCCAACGCGCGTTTAAACAAAAGCGGACCCGATACGGCCGATCCCAAGTTAAGTAAAACGCCCCCATTTAATGCCAGTACGGAAGCGCAAAATGTCTCAAAGTCAATACCGCTAGCTATCCCCAAAGCCGAAAAATCGACAGACGGATGTTGATGAATAATATCGGTTCCTATCGAAATGTGACAGGTGTAGGGAATGCCGAGACGTGCGGTTTCAGAAAATACGCAGTCCTGCAAATAGGGAAATTGAGCCGCATTGGCCGTGACATAGGAGGCCAGGCTGGCGCCGTAGCCCAAGCCTCGTTTCGCACCCAGGCGGATTGCTTCATTCATATAGCGTCCCGTCTCTTCCCACATCCCAAAAGACCCATCCTCAATGGCGCTTGACACATCCTCGGAGGTTGCTCCCAGCAAGGCAAGTTCAAAGTCATGGATGCTCGACGCCCCATTGCCAGCGACATGGGTTACTATCCCGCGTCGTACCAATTCGATGACATAACGTGATAAGCCATTTTTTATCACATGTGCACCCATCGACCAGATGACCGGGCAGCCCCGTTTGCGGGCGAGGATAATGGCCGCGATCAATTCCTTAAATCCCGGACTGTCCCACTCCGGGACCGGGTCAACGCCAGGATTGGCCATGTTGTCAAGCGACACCAGATTCCTGCGTGTTGTAACCGACGCGGTGCGAACTTGATCAAACGGCAGGGCGAAATATTTAGACGGACGAGCATTCACGCCGCATGCCTCCTTTCGTTGGACAAAGTTGTGATGCGAAGCCAGGCGGCGACACCCGTTAGTGAGGTCGAAGACCACCTGGTGCCGAAATGTCCGCCGAAAACCCCGATACCGGCCCCGCATTAACTTTGACCGGCCCACCGCCATCTAAGCCGATGCATTTTTCTCAAATTCCCCCTCTACCAACCCACCGGTCATTTCGACCAGAAATGTCTTTATTTCATACGGATGAAGCAGAAAACTAAACGCCCCATTCTCCGTATCCCTAATCGGTCGTTCCATAAGATCGCACTCCTGCCAGGATACAACCGTAAAGTCACTTGTTACAGTCACGGTTTCTCTGCCGCCTGCAAATTCGTGCAATCTGAGCACAATCCTGTCGTCGTCCTCGGCCAGCTTTATGGCGTCCACCATCGCGTGTTTTGACGACAACCTAAACAACGACACCCGGTCTTTCACCGGCTGGCCCGCTTCGGCTCGGAGGGGGCTGTTCAAGTCCCAGGCCAGCCGGACCGTCTCCCCCTCAAGCCAATTTCCCGCATGCGGCATTAACGAGTACGTAAACTCATGTACCCCTTGGTCTGCCTCCGTATCCGGATGAATGGCCGCTCGCAATAACGATAACCGAATCGTATTGTTTTTGATGTCATATCCGTACTTGCAATCATTGGCTAGGCTCACCCCGTATCCGGTTTCAGACAAGTCAGCCCATTGGTGACCAACACTTTCAAACCGCCCGAAATCCCAACTGGTATTCCAGTGCGTTGGTCGCCTGACGTTGCCGAATTGCACGTCAAAAGTCGCTTCAACAGAACGCACCTCTACTGGAAACGCCACCTTCAGCAATTGCTGACGTTCATGCCAATCAACCTTGGTCACAAAGTCAATTTGATGTGAATGGCCATACGTAACCAGACGTTGGGAGATTGTCGATTCACCATATTGCCATGAAAACCGGATAATCGCGCAAACCGGCCCCGCGGTCACCACCTCGATCGCCACCAGTGCGTCAATCTCGCGCATTTTCTCTTGATAGAATAGATCGATATCCCACGCGTCGTGCGCTAACGGTTTGTCCTCAAAAACCTGCAACACATTGCCTCGCGCGCCCACTGGCAACACCTCACGATTAACCGATTTATCAAAGATGCCTGTGAGTTGCCCCGCATCATTCCAAATGATGTCATAAAACGGAGTTGACACGGTGTTGTTATCGACTTGAAAAGCGAATTTCTGGTGGTGAGTCCTGTTTTCACTGCTGGCGAGAGGGTTCTCCGCATTGCGAACATACCGGATCACGGATACGCCCAGGGCTGGCACCTCCTCCGCCAATACCCACCATTCCTCCTCTACCTGTTGCGCCAACAGTACGTTACCCCGGCCATCCACAAATTGACCGCCGGATCCAACCGACCTCAGCGGAATGCGTGCAATAGCCGTGCGATTCCAGCCAGCTGAGTTGAACACCGTAAAAACGTCGCGTTGTTCAATTAGTAAGTCAGAGGCCCCCGCCTGCCAGACCTCATTCGCCACAGTCCCACATACCGCGTATTCCTGGAAACTGTCCTCATAAACCTCCCGGATTGACGACCCGGGAATAATGTCGTGAAACTGATTACGCAAGATAATTTTCCAGCCCTCATTCAATCGGTCTTGAATAATCCGCGCCGCATTCCCAAGGCGTCGTTGCGGTTTCATGGCACGGGCCAAAATGCTTATCCACTCGGTTTCGCGATATGCCAGCTCCAGTTTTCGGTTCATCCGTTTGCTTTGCGCTTGGCTGGTGTAGGTTCCCCGATGGTATTCAAGGTAGAGCTCACCATCCCAGGTGTGCACATAATTATCGGCCTGCGAGACGGTGGTCTGTAATCGTTCGAAATACTCGTCCGCGCGTCCCGTAACCATATTCGGGAGACCCGGGATCCGATTAAAGCGCCTCCTCATCTCAAGCATGTCGCGCGTAACTCCACCACCGCCGTCCCCAAAACCGTACGCAAGCAACAAGTCCTGGTTAATCCGCTTGTCCCGATACGCGGCCCACGAACCTACGATAGATTTCGCTGATAGCTGACCGTTGTACGTGTACGGAGCGTCAGGAGACTCCGATCCCGGTGTGGTAATGAAATGCGCCAACACTTCGCTGCCGTCCATACCACGCCATATGAACGTATCATGCGGCATACGGTTATATTGGTTCCAGCTTATCTTGGTCGTCATGAACGCCTTGATCCCACTCTTCCGCAAAATTTGCGGAAGAGCCCAACTATATCCGAAAACATCTGGAAGCCACAAATAGGTACAGTCGTGATCGTATTCACGGGAGAAAAAACGCGTACCAAACAGGATCTGACGGACTAGCGACTCACCCGAAGTCAGATTGCAATCAGCTTCAAGCCACATTCCTCCACCGACTTCCCACCGCCCCTGCTTGATTCGCACCATCATCGCTTCATATATTTCCGGATAGTCCGATTTTATATATTCGTACAATTGAGGCTGGGTCTGCAAGAAAATGTATTCAGGATAGAGTTCCATCAAGCGCAGCACGGTAGAAAACGAGCGGGCGCACTTCTCGCGGGTATGGACCAATCTCCAAAGCCAGGCCACGTCAATGTGGGTATGCCCCACCCCGTATACGGTCACCATGTGCTGTTGTTTCGGCACAGAGTCTAGATAATGATTCAGAAGTCGCCGGGCATGCCCCAAAGAAACATAAAACCGCCCTGAACCAGATTGCGACCAATCGACAAGACGCAGGGCGCGATCTAGCGCATTCAGCATCGCGATGCGTTCCGGCACGTGGTGATCCAACACTAAAACAGCCTGCAGCATGGCGCTCAGGGTATAATAGAGGTCGTCGGCATCCTCGTCCAGGTACGCGATCTCCGCCATTTGAAATACATACTCTTGTTCCCGGTGGACACCCCCCGCTTCCATGCCTGACCACAGTCGAAATTGCAACTCGACAGTGTGACCCGCCCAATCGGAATGCATGAACACTTCCTGGTGATTGCTGTCCACGCCTTGGTAGGGACGTCCATCAACAAAAAGCAGTGATTCAAATCCGGAAGTGCTGCCAGGTCCGGTCCGGCCGAAGTTAAATCGGCCGACCACCCTCTTGCCCATCCATTGTGCTGGGATCGTTACCCGCGCACACAACCAGGCATACAGGTCCCGTCCCTGCCAACGGTCGCCAATTTTAACGGTGCGATCAAATACGATGCTTTCCGGTCGAGTGCCCACGTCCCCACGTGGATCCAAGGCGAATCGCCAGCATTCCAGTGTCCGAGAATCGCGATATCTGAACATGGATAGTTCTTGGATTCGGGCGGCAATTTTTTCTTCAGTCAGAAACAACGGTCGTCACCTCATCCCTAAAAAGATAACATTTAACCTGATGACCCACCTCGGCGGACCGCATTGGTGGGGGCTCTTGCCGGCAGCGATTCATTACATGCGAACAGCGAAACTGAAATGGACAGCCAACGATCTCCTGACTCAGGTTCGGTGGTTCTCCCGAAAACACCGTCTCGTCCACATCTCCACGCCCGTGCCTTTGGGGATCTGGAGCAGCTTGGACCAATATTTGTGTATAGGGGTGCATGGCATGGGCAATAATTTCGTCCGCTGGACCTTCTTCAATGATCTCTCCCGCATACATGACCGCAATCCGGCTGGCCACATAACGCGCGCTGGCCAAATCGTGGGTAATGTACAAGTATCCAATCCCATACTGATCATTTAGGGATAACATCAGATTAAGCACACCCAAACGGAGTGACACGTCGAGCATGGATACCGGTTCGTCGGCCACAACCAGGTCTGGCTTGCCCGCCAACGACCGGGCCAGAGCCACGCGTTGTCGCTGACCGCCGGACAATTCATGCGGATATTGGTGAAGAAAGTTGTCGGCGGGCGTCAAACCGACCTGATCAAGCACTTCACGCAACAAGGCATCACGCGCTCGGGATGGCAATGATCGCGCCCGCGTTGGCAGACTGCGCAACAGTATGGTCCGAACCTTATGGGTAGGATTCAAGGAAGCGAAGGGATCCTGAAACAGCATCTGAACGCGTTCGCGGTAGTTTTGCAATTGTCGCCCTGAAACCCGGGTAACGTCCTGGCCGTCAAATATCAACTTGCCCCCATCAGGCGTATAAAGACGTACGGTCGTTCGCGCCAGAGTGGACTTTCCCGAACCGGATTCGCCGACCAACGCCACAATTTCTCCGGACTTCACCGTTAAACTGACCCCGCGCAGAACATGGGCAATTTTCGCCCCTTGCACGAACCGTTTGTGAACATTCTCTACCACCAGCGGAGCCCCTTTGTGCGCGGTGGTAGGAAGTTGCTTTCCCCACATAAACGGCTTTCTCATTGGATAGAACCTCCAAATGTCCGATTCCCTGCGGCGTGATGGCAGGCAACGGCACGATTTCCATGAGTGACCAGGACAGGCATCTCCCGCAGGCAGACTTCTTTGGCCAAAATGCAGCGGGCGGCAAATGGGCAACCCTCTGGAGGATTGACCATGTCCGGAGGTGTTCCAGGAATTCCCTCCTGCCGAGTCATGACCCCGTGCAAAGGCGGAAAAGACTGGATCAGCGCTCGCGAATAGGGATGCATCGCGTTGCCCAACAATTCGTTCGATGCCCCGGTTTCCATGACGCGACCGCCATACATGATGACCACCTCGTCGGCCACTTCCAATACCAGCGTCAGGTCGTGCGTAATCAACAAGACCGCGAATCCCAACTGGCGTTGCAGCCTGCGAATCAAGGCAATAATCGCCCTTTGCGCGACAACATCCAACGCCGTCGTCGGTTCGTCCATAATTATTAGTTGGGGTTGCAGGATAAGTGCCAACGCAATTACCACGCGTTGGCGTTGTCCGCCAGAAAGCTGATGAGGATAGCTGTCCAGTTTATTCACCGGAACATCAACGATCCGCAACACCTCTTCACACCGCTTGTCTGCATTCCCAGAGCTATACATAGAATCATGCGCCCGTATCGCATCGCGCATCTGAGCACGCACCGACATGACGGGATTAAGGGCGTTCATGGCACTTTGCGAAACAAATGCAAATGTTTTCCAGCGAGCCGCTCTTAGTTCGCGCACTGAAAGAGAAAACACGTCTCTGCCTATAATGCGGACACTTCCGCCGATACGCGCAGAGGGAGGCCGCAATACCCGGGTTGCGGCCATCGCCAAAGTAGATTTGCCACTCCCGGATTCGCCCGCTAGTCCTACCATTTGCCCTCGTTTAACTTGAAGGCTCACATCGCGCACCGCCTGTACCCATCCCCGGGGACTGGGATAACTGACAGACATCTGCTTTATCGTTAACGCTATAGGGTCATCGGCCACGAACTTTCACCTTCCGCTGTCGCAGACGAGGATTGGTGATTTCGTCCAGCGAGAAATTGAGCAACGCCAAAGCTCCCCCAAAAAGCGTAATTGCCACACCGGGCGGTACAAACCACCACCACAACCCATTTAACAGGGCTCCATTGTTTTGGGCCCAGTAAAGCATCGATCCCCAACTCACCGCGGAGATATTTCCCACGCCAAGAAAATCGAGACTGGTAACAGTTAACAACGCGCCGATCATCGAATACAGCAAACCGGATACCACCAAAGAACCCATGTTAGGCAAAATTTCTCCGAACACAATGCTCCACCAAGGCTGTCCCACCAACTTGGCGTGGAGTACGAAATCCCGTTCGCGCAAACTGAGCACCTGTGACCGCAAGGTACGCGCGCTATATGCCCAACTCGTCATGGAAATGACCAAGATGATGATCAAATCGCCTTTGGACGGCAAATAGGACGACAGCACAATTAACAGCGGCAAGGAAGGAATGACCAGAAAAACATTGGTTAAAAACGACAAAATGCGGTCAGTCCACCCTAACAACAGGCCGGACGTCACCCCGACGGCAACGGCTACAAACGTGGTAATTCCACCAGCGAGAAAAGACACCAGCAAGGAACCTCTAGCTCCCCACACCACTTGTCGCAATACGCCTTGTCCAAAAGACGTCGTTCCCAGCCAGTGCGCGGAACCCGGGGACAAATTTGGCAGATAGCTGTCGGCTGAGGGATTGCCCGGCGCAATCACCGGAGCAAATATGGCGACCACCACGAAGAGTCCCACGATGCTTAAGCCAACGATGGCTTTCGTGTTAAGAAACCTTAAACTTACAAATCTTTCCCGTTTTGCCGATGTGAGTGTATCCGTAATAACGGAACGTGCAGACACTTTTATCCACTCCCTTCGATCGATGAATTCATCAAGCATCGCTAATTCGACGATCAAGGAAGCTGTATAAGAGATCAATGACCAGATTTGCCAGCAACACGGCCACCACGATGATCAACAAAATGGCCTGCATCATGGGATAGTCGGAATTTATCACGGCATTAAACAAACCAAATCCGATCCCGGGGTAGTTGAACACCACTTCAACCACGACGGCCCCACCAACAACAAATCCTAACGACATGGCAAAGCTGGTGAGTACGGGCAGGAGGGCATTTCTAGCCCCGTAATTAACCATGATTTCCCGCTCCGGTAGCCCTTTCATCTGGGCCAGGGTAACGTAGTCGTCCGATAAGATGCCTATCAAGTTATTGCGCATATCCAGTACCCATCTTCCCATGGTGGTAATCACAATGGAAAAGGCGGGCAATATCGCGTGGTACAGCACGCTTCCCAACGATTGGAAATTCCATCCCAGTTGTATGTTGTGGCTGTATGCATGGGAGATAGGAAACCAATTCAGCGTAAAGCCCAAGACATACAGCAGGGCCAAACCCGCCCAGAAATAAGGCATCGAAGACATAAGCGTAAACGCGACCGGCAAGGCATCCGCTAACCGGTGTCCGCGGCGCCAGGCCGAATAAACCCCGATAATATTGCCCAGCACAAACGCGATAACCGTCGACAGCCCGATCAAAAACAGGGTCCATGGCAACATACTCCCGATAACTTGGGCCACTGGCGTGGGAAAATACGTAAACGATATCCCAAAATGTCCTGTCAAGGTGTTCCGCAAATAGTCAACATACTGGGTGAACATGCTAGCATGCGTATGGATTCCAAAAGCCAGTTCCAAGGCCCTAAGCGCACTAGGAGGAAGTGTACCCTGCGAACGAGCCATAAGCGCCGACGCAGCATTGCCAGGCATAAGCCGCGGAATAATGAAGTTGAGCGTGATGGCACACCAAAAAATAAGGATATATAAACCAATCCGGCGCAACACAAAATGTCTGCCAGAAAACCGTTGCATAGCGTTCCTCCTCCCGAATGAAACAGTAGGGAAGGATAGGTCTCGGCTCCTCCCCTACCTTTCTTGCTTTACAGTTTACTTCTTGTAAAGATTGATCAACACCGGCAGGTTTCCTTCATTAAGATTCCAGTACGGATTGGCCTTAGTTGGCCACCCTCCAATGTTTTGGGTCGAATACTCGATCGGCGTGTTGCGATAGGTCAAGGGAATGATCGGTAACTGCGACGCGAAAATCTGCTGAAGTTTTAGAACTACGGGCACCTGTTGAGCCTGGGAATAGGTGCTCAGGAACTGCTGTCCCAAAGTTTGAACTTCAGGATTGTTGTACCGGCCGAAGTTTTCCACCGCATAGTGACCATAAGGTGCAGTATAAGTTTGGGACATGGCCGGGTAAAGCGTAAAAAATGGGTTGGCCCCCCAGGGTGACCACGATACGGCGATATCAAACTGTCCCAACTGCAATTTGCTGTAATAGGCATTTCTGGAGTTGTCTTGCAGGGTAACGTTGATCCCTATCTGTTTAAGTTCCTGCGAAATCAATTGCGACGCAGCGACATCGTCGGAAAAAGGCGTTGGCACGTCAATAGTGATATCAAACGGCGTTCCCCGCGGCGTTATCAACACCCCATTGGATCCCATTTTAAATCCGGCTTTCAGCAGCATTTGCTTCGCCGCTGTGGGGTTGTAGGTAGCCGGATATTGCGCCGCCAGAGCAGGTGTTGACCAGATGGACGCCATGCCGGGAGTAACTCCGGTCAGGTTGGTTACCGCCGGGGAATATCCGCTCCAGGAAATTCTTGCCATCGCTGAACGGTTTATCGTCATACTGATGGCCTGGCGCACGACCAGCATATTCAAGGGGTAGGCATGCAGATTTACCCACAAAATGTTCAGCCCGTTCGGGTATAATCCCACATGGTTATATTGCGGAGCTCGATCAACATAGGAACGCTGCAAATTGAACGAAAACGTTCCTGACCATTGAATCTGGTTCTGAGCCAACGCAAGCACGGTCGAAGTATTAGACGATTCCGCCGGAAAGACGACCTTGCCCAAATATGGCTTAGGCGCCTGCCAGTAATGCGGATTGCGAACCATTGTGATTGATTCAGGGGTAAACGATTGCAGTATATAAGGTCCCGTCCCCACAGGGTGGGGATCAGCCCAGGTCACGGGGTTCTGCTTTGACCAGATGGCCTGCGGAACGATCGGCGTTTGGGAAAGGTAGTAAAAGAACATGGAGCTCGGTTGCTTTAGCGTTAGTTTTACCCCATAGGTGCCGTCTGTGGTGACCGATGCTAAGTAACTCCACACCCCATTAAAGTCGGTTGACGGGTACTTTTTCATCATCTGAAATGTGAATGCCACATCCTTGCTGGTAAACGGCGTCCCATTTGACCATTTGACGCCGTGATGAAGGTTTATGGTTAGGACCGTGTTCGAGCTATTCCACGACCAGCTAGTGGCCAGCCAAGGCTTGTATTGTCCATTGGCCGAATTCCACTGCACCAACGGTTCGTAGATTAAACCGGCCGCAGGATTGATGTTTGCGGTCGGAGAATACGGGTTGTTCTCATCGACCCAGGTGCCGTGAGGGCCACCAATGGTTGAAAGCGTACCGCCAATCGGATGCGGGCTGTTCTGATTCGTTGTCGTGGCGGATGACACTGTGCGCGCAGTGCCGCACCCCGCTAACGCCAGGCAGGCGACAATGCCCACCGTCTTTGAGAGAAGCCGACTGTTGGCTAATTTCTTGTTCACTACGATTCCCCTCCTTGTAATCGATCGCATGGCGAACTTCCGATAACCGTCGAGGTTTGGATAACCCACCCATTTGGCCTTTTTTTGGTGCGTTTGCATCCGACACACACTGACAAGTCCTGTCCCTAAAAAACATCCACGACCGGGAACGTTACTTTCTTCATTTGTGACCAACCATAGGGATAGGTCATCCTCGGTTGTTACAACAACGAGCCGGGTCACGGTAACGGGTTCCGCTTACCATGCTACGAATGCGAATGCTAGCCGAACTGTCCGACAGTGTGTGGGTACAGCGGTATTCTCAATCTGACGGCACAAGACAATGTCAAAGGTTTCCTGCATCACATCCCTTGCTGACCCAATCCCACTTCCGAAGCTCGCCGCTTCCGCCATCTTTTGAACCCCATCTTGCCGACTTCCCAACCTCGCTCCTCTCCCGAACCTCTAGAGCTCCTGATCGCCCAGCAACCCCATTTGCTTCCGCTTGCCACGGCCACCCTACCAAATGGGAGAGAAGATTCTGTGAAAAACATATTAAGAGTCTATTAATGTCTGGGCCGCTACGGTGGGTTGCACGTCTAAAACCGGCAATCGGGTACCATCCAGCACCCATTTGACGCCACCCGTCGCGAGAAAGCCACGGTCAGGGGCTCCTGCCATAGCACACCAAGGCCTATGGTCTACTTTGCTGGTCTTGCCAGAATAACGTCCACCTCTTTTCTGTTCGTCGCTCCGACCTCAAATATCTAAGCCAAGCGTTGCCGGAAGGCCTATATCAGGCGCCAGTGCGGCATTAAGACGCATCAATCCGGCGCCAATGCCGGCCGCGTTCTGGGCGCTGGCCGCGCGCACCAGCATGGGCCGCAAATTGTGCACAAATCCTTCGCGCTGCAAGGCTTCGCTCAGCGGAGCGATCAACGAGGGCCCCACCGCCTGGCCCTGGGGACCGCCAATGACCAGCGCCTCCGGTTCGATCACATTGGCCGCGTCCACCACCGCCCGCGCCAGCCAGGGAATTCCCTGAAGCCAATTCGCCAAGTAGGATTCCGACCCGTACGCAATGCTCTGGGCATACTCCTCGACCGAAACCCCGGCCTCCGACGCCAACCGGCTCAGTGACCACACCGCCTCCAGACACCCGGTGCGTCCGCAATCACAACCAGGGCTGGGGGCCACCGCCACATGCCCGATCTCCCCGGCATTGCCGGAAAATCCGGTCCAAACCCGGCGGTCCACCACCAGCGCGCCGCCAATCCCAGCCGAAAAATACAGGTAGAAGAACGACGAGGGCACGGCGTTGTTGAGCGCCCAGATTTCGGCCAGGGCGGCCGCATGGCTGTCCTTAAAGAGCGTAACCGGGCAGCCCAGCATATCGCCCAAACGCTGTTGCAGCGGCACAAATGTCCACTCCGGGAAATTCGGCGGCCGCGACACGGCTCCGGTGCGAAAGTCAATCGGACCGGGGGTGGAGATCCCAACCCCCGCAAACCGCTCCGGGCTAACCCGGGCCTCCGCCAAGAACCGTTGAGTGATGTCCGCCATTTGGCGCAGTACCGCGTCGGGGTGCGACGAGCTAAACGGCATGCGCTGCTGAATCCGGCAATTGCCCAGCAAGTCGATAAGCACGGCTTCCAGCCCCGCCCGATCCAGCAGCACCCCCACCGCGTACAGACCATCGGGGTTCACTTTCAGCAATTCCGCGCGCTTGCCCGCACTCTGGTTGGCCAGTCCGTCGCTTAGCACCAAGGCAGTATCGGACAGTTCGGCGACAATGTTGGATACCGTCTGGAACGACAGATCGGTCTGCTGCATGAGTTGGCGGCGGGTCACCACCCCCGATTCCCGGATCTTACGAAAGACCATGCGTTGGTTGGGATAGCGAAATCCGTTCTCCAACAAGAATGCCATGGGCGTCAACGTCTCCTTCGCCTGATTAGAGAGACTTGCGCGACAATACCGCCGCGTTTCCACAATAGCACTATTCATTATCGTATTCAATATGCTAATCGTTAGAATTTGTGCTAGAATAACTAGGACGGATGATGACCCGATCCGCAGGAGACTGCGACCATTGGTTTTGGAGTGGGGAAGCCCATCCGAAAAAAAAGGGGGGGAGATGGCTTGGAACCGCGGCTGAGTACCCGCTTGTTGACTTTGCAGCGCATATTGAGCGAGAGTCCACGCCTTATCGTGGCCTTTTCCGGGGGAGTGGACAGCACCACGCTGCTAAAGGTGGCGACCGACCATCTCGGTGCCGACCGGGTGCTGGCCGTGACCTCCCGTTCGGAGAGTCTGGCCGCCCGGGAAGTCAAGGAATGCGTGCGGCTGGCCGCGGTAATCGGCGTGCCGCTACGGTTCGTCAACACCCGCGAATTGGACCTGCCGCAATACCGGAAAAACGACGCGAATCGTTGCTACTTCTGCAAGTACACCCTGTTTGCCACGCTGCTGCGCACCGCACGCGAACTGGGATACGATCGCGTCGTCTTCGGTGCCATCCGCGACGATTACGCGGACATTCGCCCCGGCCTGCTCGCCGCCCGTGAGCTGGCGGTTGGCGCGCCTCTGGCCGAGGCTGGATTTAGCAAAGCCGAGGTCCGCGCGCTCGCCCGCCACTATCAACTGCCCAACGCCGAAAAACCGGCCAGCGCCTGTCTCGCCTCGCGGATTCCCACCGGCACGCCGGTCTCGGCCGCCGTGCTAAGCCAGGTGGAACGCGCCGAAGAGGATCTCTGGCAACGGGGCTTTGGCCGGGTGCGCGTCCGCCATCACGGGGAGATCGCGCGCATTGAAGTCGATCCGGAGGAATTTCCCCGCATCGTGGCCGACGCCGCCGGCATCAGCGCCCGTTTGCGCGAGGTGGGCTATCGGTTTGTCACCCTCGATCTCGTGGGCTATCAAACCGGAGGGCGCGCCGGATCCGGCTCCCCCAGGCAGGAGGCGCTTGATGGCCACCCTGTTCCTTGATCCCGTCTTCGGCATCAGCGGAAACATGATGCTGGGTCTGCTGCTCGATCTCGGGGCCGATGCCGACGCCCTGTTTGCTCCGCTCCACGCTCTGCTGAAAGACGAGTTTCAGGTGCACCGGCAACAAGTGAGCCGAAACCACATAGCGGCCACCCATGTCGAAATTGCTCCCGCATCGCCTTCCGCCGGCGATTCCCATCGGCATGCCGCCGCGATCGACGCGCTCATCGCCGAAAGCCCCCTTCCCGCCCCGGTCAAGGCGTCGAGCCGACGCATCTTCGCCCGGCTGGCGGAAGCGGAAGGGAACGTGCATGGGGTGCCTCCCGCCCGCGTCACCTTTCATGAAATCGGGGCGGTCGACTCCATCGTGGACATCGTCGGCACCTGCCTCGGACTTCACCACCTGCAGATTGAAGCCATCTACTGCGGACCGCTGGCCTTGGGAACCGGAACCGTGATGAGCCAACACGGCCTGTTGCCGGTACCGGCACCCGCCACCGCCAAGCTGGTCGAGGGGCTTCCGCTCACGTCTTTGGGTTGCCAGGCCGAGCTCACCACTCCAACCGGGGCGGCCATCATCCGGACCCTGGCCACGCCGGTCGACGCGCTGCCGCTAGGCGTCATCACGCGGACGGGTTATGGCGCCGGAACCCGGGATTTCCCCGCCCATCCCAACGTTTTGCGGGGATTTCTGGGAGAAATCCACCCGACTGCCGCCCGTCCCGCCGGAACCCTCACCGAGACGGTGACCGTGGTCTCGGCCAACATCGACGATTCGACCCCGGAGGTCATCGCCCACACCCTTTCCGCGCTGCTGGCGGCCGGGGCCCTGGACGCCTGGACCGAGCCCGTGGTGATGAAAAAAGGGCGCGCCGCGGTCATCTTGAATGCGCTGTGCCGCTGGGGCCAGGACGGGCCTCTGGTCGAGCTCCTGTTTCGCAATACCTCCACCATCGGCGTGCGGGTTTCAGCGCCGCAGTCGCGCCACGCGCTTGCGCGGGAGATGATCCCCGTTGCCACCGGATATGGCGAGATTCCGGTCAAGGTGGCATTTTGGGGAAACGAGGCGGTGAATCTGGCCCCGGAGTTCGACGCCGTGCAAGCGGCGGCGCTAACGCACAAAGTCTCCGCCAAAGACGTCTATCTTGCCGCCCTGACGAAAGGATGGTCGATGTTCCGTTGATTTCCTACCGCACACTGTTAGAAAACGTCCAAACGGGCGGCCTGTCGGTCGAACAGGGGTTGGAGCAGTTGCGCCACATCAACACCGACGCGCTCGGCTTCGCCCGCGTTGATCGCCACCGGCTGCTGCGCACCGGATTCGCCGAGGTGGTCTACGGCGAAGGCAAAACCGCCCAACAGATTATCGCCATTATGCAGAGCATCGCCGAGAGCGAGCCCCCCGCCGTGCTCGCATCCCGCGTCTCTTCGCCCACCGCCGAGTTGGTGCGGGAGGCCATCCCCGAAGCCGAATATTTTGCGCGCGCGCGCCTCTTGCGCTGGACCCTGCATCCCACCGAGCCGCATGGCCGGATCGCCGTGGTCTGCGCCGGCACCACCGATTTGCCGGTGGCCGAGGAGGCCTTTTATGCCGCCGAGGCCATGGGCAACGGGGTGCAGTTGACGGTGGATGTCGGCGTGGCCGGCCTGCCCCGGCTGCTCGACCAACTGGATGCGCTCAAAGAGGCGCGGGTGCTGATTGTCGTGGCGGGGATGGAAGGCGCCTTGCCCAGCGTGTTGGCCGGACTGATCGGAAAACCTATCGTCGCGGTGCCCACCAGCGTGGGCTACGGCACCAGCTTCGGCGGTCTCTCCGCCCTCTTGACCATGCTGAACTCCTGCTCTTTGGGCCTTAGCGTGGTCAACATCGACAACGGCATTGGCGCCGCCTACGCCGCCTCCAAGATCAACCATTTGAGCGAATAACGCCAGCCGCCGATTGGGTGGGCGTTGGCTCAAATAGGACGGGCGGTCCCGTTCCCGCGCTGACACCCATGACGCAGCGGCCCTTCTGGCAGAAAGTGCCCGAACCCGGGGAAATTGCGTGTTGGCCCCGAATGCCCTACGCCCGGTCTCTGCGGTCCTATCAACGCCATTATGTCTGGCGAAGGCAAAAAAGCGGCGCGCCCCCCCCGTTTTGGGGAGCCGCCGCGGCTTTGCACAACCCCCATCCCCACTTTGTTGGGGTTGGCTGGCAGATGCCGGCTGAAGCACCGCGCAGCGCATCGTCTTGCACGTGCGCCAGCCTGAGGACTGCCAGAAGCGGCCGGGATTTTTGGGAATTTCCCGGGATTGCCCGGGATTGCCGTCGCTGCCCCGATCCCGGTGCGGTCGCCGCCGAACGGGTTTCACGGTTCGGGTTGATCAGGGACCTGACGGACACCCCCGCGCCGCGTGCCCTCGGCCCATTTTCACCAACAGAGTGTACCCCTCGGGTATTCGCCCGATCGCGCTGTTGGCGCGCTCACGCCATTTGTCATCACTCCGCCTGACCCGTCTGTCGTGCGATCCCCACGTGCCATGGATATCCATAGGTCCCTTCGCAACCAGCAAACAGCCCGCTGGGCTGGGATTCTCGTTTGCCGCACGGCCGATAGCCCACGGCCTGCGGCAAACGCGAATGCTATTGTCTTAACACCCGTGCATCAGCCTCACTACCGGAGCGTTCGGAGAGCTCGGGGCCGATGGCATGATGACCACCATAGTGAGCCGAACCGATGCCAAAACGAGTTAGCCACAACCCCCGTCGGTCATTAATTTAGTCGCGTCACACCGGTCGTACGGTTGACCAGGCGAATTGGGCGAGGTTCCGTTGCGGGCGGCCTCCGCACATGGAATGCCCGGGCGACCGGCCAGGCCAGCATACGCCCCTGCGGGTTAACAGCCATGGTGGCCATCACGGATACCAACCCGCGAGCGTATACTCTGCCCGGGTCAGCGCACCATCCCCGGCCGCAGCCGCATTGACAGGCTCACCGGAGATCTTCCCGCCTAGCGACACGCTCCGTTGTCCGAGCAGATGAGATGAGCCGGGTCAAGTTGGGTCAACGCCATATCCGGCCCCGGCCTGGCCCGGAGCAGAGCACGGAAAACCCCGGTCCTCCCGGACGAAGGGCTTGCTGCCAGGCACCCATCTGGATGTCCTGCGCAGGGATGTTCGCGATGGGCGTCTGACCGTGACCTACGGCCCACGCTACGCAGTAAGACGTGGATGCCCCATCCCGTGCTCATTTCGCACCGACGGTATGGGTGCGGCACCGATACCTTCGGTGCCACATTCCCCAGCTCCGTTATGAACAGACCGGCAGAGCCCCGCCAACATGACGGCAGGGATTAATACCGGGCGGTCAGGACCTTCTGTCGCGTATAGAACTCGATGGCATGGCGTCCGTTTGCATGCAGATCCCCGTAGAACGAAGCCTTCCAGCCAGAAAACGGGAAGAAGGCCATGGGCGCCGGCACGCCGATGTTCACCCCGAGCATGCCGGCGTCTATCGTCTCGCGAAATGTTCGCACGGCATGGGCACTATCGGTAAAGAGGCAGGCACCATTGGCGTAGCGGGAGCGGTTGGCGATGGCGATGGCCGCCTCCAAGTTCGATGCCCGACAAACGGATAGCACCGGGCCAAAAATCTCATCCTGCCATATGGTCATCTCCTCGGTGACCCGGTCGAATATTGTGGGGCCGAGAAAATACCCGGTGGAGGGCAGGGGGTCGCGCCGCCCATCGCGTGCCAGCGTAGCGCGACTGTCTATCCCGGCGGCAATGTACGAGCGAATGCGCTCCCGATGACTCGCCCGAATGACCGGGCCGAGCGTGACCTGCGGGTCCAATCCGTGGCCGAGCACCAGCCGATCTGCCGCCTGCACGAGCCGCTCGACGAGGTCGTCCCCAATCGGGTCGACCGCCACCACCACCGACGTTGCCATGCACCGCTCTCCAGCCGATCCAAAAGCCGATTTGATAATCTGATCGACGGCCCGGTCCAAGTCGGCATCGGGCAGCACAATGGTGTGATTTTTGGCACCGCCCAGGGCTTGCACCCGCTTGCCATGGGCCGCCGCGGTGGTATAGACGTATTCGGCGACAGCCTGAGAGCCGACGAAAGAGACGGCGGTCACGGCCGGATGGGTTAGCAAGGCGTTGACGGCATCCCGGGCGCCATGCACCACGTTTAAGACACCGCTCGGCAATCCCGCCTCGGCGAAAAGCTCCGCCAACCGATTGGCGGTAAGCGGGGTGCGTTCCGACGGTTTGAGTACCACCGTATTGCCACAGGCGATAGCCATCGGAAACATCCAGGCGGGCACCATCATCGGAAAATTAAATGGGGTGATCGCCGCCACCACGCCAACCGGGTACCGATAGACTCCCGATTCCAGTCCCGCCGCGATATCCGGCAATTGTTGGCCCATCATGAGCGAGGGAATCCCGGCCGCAAATTCCACGTTTTCGATCCCGCGTTGCACCTCTCCGCGCGCATCTTCTCGCGTTTTTCCGTTCTCTTCGGTAATTAATTCGGCCAATTCTTCCTGATGCGCGACCAATAGCTGCTGAAAGGCGAACAGGATGCGTGCGCGGCGCGGCACCGGCGTATGGCGCCACTTTAGCCAGGCCTGACGGGCCGCAGTCACCGCCTGGTCGACTTCCTGCGCGCGCGCGTGACGGACGACCCCCAGCACGACCTCCGTGGCCGGGTTGATGATGGGTTCCGTCACCTGCGGGCCACCCCTCTCCCACTGCCCCCCAATCCAATGTTTGATCTCGTTGTCCATAGGGTGCTCTCCTCTCTTATTCCACGAGGTCGCGCTGCGCTTGCTCCATCACGTCACGGGCTTTTTGCACCGTCTCCGATGACGAGACCGCCGCGACGCCAAGCCGCCACCACGCGCCAGAGTGCGCATCATCGGTCCCCGTGCCCATGCCGACTTTGACGTCGATAACGCAACTCCGTGACGCCTGCCGCGCCTCGATCAAGGCCTGACGCAATGCATCAGCCGTGTGGGCCGTCCAACCGGGGGCCCCCAGCGCTTCGCCCAATCTGGCATAATCGACCGGCAGGCGGTCGCCGATCAGATCCCGGTTGGGCGTCCGATACCGAAACTCGGTCCCAAAACCGTGCGATCCATGCGCTTTTTGCAGACTGTTGATGGATCCGTAGCCACCATTGTCAAACACGATCACCGTCACCTTGGCGCGCTCTTGCAGACTGGTCAGCAGTTCCGAATGCATCAACAGAAAACTCCCGTCCCCCACCAAGGCGTAAACCTCGCGTTGCGGTTCGGCCCACTTCACACCGAGCGCCCCGGCGACTTCGTATCCCATGCACGAGAACCCATATTCCAGGTGATAGGTCTTGGCTTGCGCACAACGCCAGAGCCGGTGCAAATCCCCGGGCAGGCTGCCGGCTGCCGCCACGATGACCGCCTCCGGCCCGATGGTCTCCTGGATCACGCCGAGCGCGGTGGTTTGTGATAAAACCCCCTCGGCATCACGATCCTGGTCGCGGGCCATCTCGCGAATCCAGGCATCGCGCCGACCACGCGTGGTTTCGTCCGAATAGGGCGCCCGGTAGCCATGGCGCGCAAGCCCGGTCGTCAATGCCTCAATCCCGCGTTTGGCGTCGGCGACCCAGGGCACCGCATTGAGTTTCGCGGCATCGCGTCGATTGACGTTCAATCCGACCACGGTCGCGCCGGAATGGCTGAACAGGCTTTTGGACGCGGTGGTGAAATCCGCCAGCCGGGTGCCGATAGCCAAGACCAGGTCCGCCTCGCGCATGAGTTGATTGCCCGGTCGGCTGCCGGTGACCCCAATCCCCCCAAAATTCCAGGGATGGCTCCACGGCAACGCTCCCCGGCCGGCCTGGGTCTCCACCACCGGCACGTGGAAAGTGGCGGCAAATCGGGCCAAGGCCTCCGTCGCGCCCGCGTAATGCACTCCCCCGCCCGCCACGATCACCGGTCGCTGTCGGGCCCGGAATAGGGTAGTAACGGTCTCCAGCGTATGGTTCTCGACGGGTGCGCGCCATATTTCCCACACCTGCCGCTCAAAAAACGAGACCGGATAGTCATAAGCTTCCGCCTGCACATCTTGGGGCAACGCCAACGTCACCGCTCCCGTCGCGGCCGGATCGGTCAAGACGGTCATGGCTTCCGGCAGACTGGCGAGCAGTTGCTCGGGGCGCCAAATCCGGTCCCAAAACACGCTGACCGGTTTAAAGGCGTCATTGACGGACACCGTGCGGTCTTGGGGATATTCCAGTTGCTGCAACACCGGGTCCGGCTGCCGATCGGCAAAGATGTCCCCGGGCAACAACAGCACCGGCAACCGATTCACCGTCGCCGTGGCGGCGGCGGTCACCATATTTAAGGCTCCCGGACCTATCGAGCTGGTGCACGCATAGATCCCGAGGCGATTTTTTTGTTTGGCGAAGGCAACCGCCGCATGCACCATGCCTTGCTCGTTGTGGCCTTGAATAAAGGGGAGCGTGCTAACCCCCTGCTCGAGGGCTTCCCCGATGCCGAGGACATTGCCATGGCCAAAAATGCCGATCACCCCGTGAACCCATTTCTGGACCACACCGTCCCGTTCCACATACTGTTGATCCAAATACCGGAGTAGCGCCTGCGCCATAGTCAGGCGGATGCGATTACCCATCACGTCGGACCTCCTTTCCGTGCTTGCTGAGAAAGGCCTCCACCTCGGTGCGGGTGGGCATGGCGTCTGCACAACTATGCCGGCTCACGACTAACGCGCCGCAGGCACTGGCCCACCGTAACCGTTCCTCTGCACTCCACCCCGCCACATACCCGTGCACATACCCGGCGGCAAATCCGTCTCCCGCCCCCAAGGTGTTGAGAACGGATATTGAAAAGGCCGGCATGTACACGACACCCTGGGGCGTCACATCCCAACTCCCCGCCGCACCCCGCTTGGCCACGACCTCTGACACCCCCAAATCGAGCAGGGTCTGACAGGCGCGCTCCCGGTCCGGCGTGCCGCCAACCAACTCGAGTTCCGGTTCGTTGGCCAGTACCACGCTGACGTCGGCCAGAGCGCGCGCATAAAGCGCCTGCACCTCGTCCGGGCGCGCCCAAAAGCTGGGCCGCCAATCCACATCCAAGATCACCGGCACCCCGGCTTGCCGCGCCACGGTCAGCAGGGCCAGAGCCGCGCTGCGGCCCGGTTCCTCGGCTAAGAGCGTCCCGGCCAGCACAAGCGCCGACGCCGAGCGCACCGCAGCAAAGTTGATTCCGGCTACCGACAAGCCGGCGTTGGCGTTAGGCACACCACAAAACCACACGTGGGAATCGTTTGGAGGAAAGAGCGCCGCCAACGCAAGTCCCGTCGCCTGGCTGGGATGGGTCGACAGCATCTCCACGTTCACCCCTTCGCGGCGCAAGGCATCCCGAATAAAGTCGCCCATCGGGTCGGCCCCGACCCGGGCGATGAGGCCCACGGGATCGCCGAGCCGAGCCAAACCCACCGCGGTGTTGGCCGATGACCCGCCGACATACTTGCTAAACGACCGCACTGCGGGCAACGGCACATTGACCTCGTTGGCATAAAGGTCGGCAATGACGCGGCCCACGGTATAGATTAGAGGTGGGGCCATTGGACTATCTCCTCTACCGGCCGGGCGTGCAGCAACGCCGCCAGATGCGCCAGGACGGCGCGCGGGTCAGCACCGTCCCGGGGATACAGCACACCCCGGCCCATCAAGATCCCGCGAACATTGGGGCTGACACGGAGACACGCCTGCACCCGTTGGAACAGGTCCTCAGGCGCGCCGGCATCGGCGCCCCCTAACAGGACTAATGGACAGGTGGTGGCGGCGGCAACGCGGGCAAATGGGGCCATCATCGGAACCTTAAGCCAGCGTCCCTGGGATGATGGGCCGAGCGCCGAGGCCACGCCCACCAGTCGGACGAGGTCGTCAACCGACGGCGGAATCGGAATCGGTTCGAGAAAGGCCGGGATGCGCGCCGCATTTAACGCATCCAGGGCCTCGACCACATAGCGCAGGGTTCGTGACGACGCATGAGCCTTAGGATCGATGCGAAGCAGCAGCTTGCCCGCATCCATCCGATTGGCGATCAGTGCCGGCGCAGTGTATCCCGTCACAAAGTCCTCCAGTTCAAAGACGGTCTCGGCCAGCCCCGCCCGATTCATCGACCCAATGAGGATTTTATCGTTCAAAAAATCGGGGCCGCCTTGGCTTGCGACCCAGGCCTGCAAGATCCACAACTCCTCCATAATGTCCGGAGTCACCAACGCGCCGTCCACAAACGGTTGCATGAGCACGCGGACCAAACGCCGCAACAAATCGGGGCGATTCGCCATGGCCCACGCATCTTCGCCGGCCCCCACCGTCCGCCGGGCGGGATGGTCTGAAGCCACCAGGACTAAGCTCCGTTCGCCCCATGAGCGCGGCTGTTGCCGCGCTTGGGCCCACCGCAGCGGCCGCTCCGGATCTCTTAGGCGCGCGTCGACGATTAGTCCCATCATGTCCTGATCCGTGATCACGAAGTCCCCCTCCTTTCCCCGGGAACGGAAAATCCCGGAACATGCGCAAACGCCGGATCGGTGGTAAAAAGCCATTGGCGGGTTGGTCCCGCCATCACATTGAGGTAATACACGGTTGATCCCGGCGGCGCGGAAACCGGATGGTACCCCCGCGGTACCACCACCAGGTCACCATCGCTGACAGCCAGCGCTTCCCCCCAGCCGGTTTGGTCATAGACGCGTTGAAACGCCCACAGTTTCGCGGGCGCCATGTGGTAATAGTAAATCTCCTCCAGGCAGGACTCGACGCCAGGAATATCCCGATCATGCTTGTGGGGTGGAAAACTCGACCAGTGCCCTCCGGGCGTGATGACCTCCACCAACCGGAGCCGTACCGCCTGACCGGGTTCTTCCAACAAATGCCGCACCTGGCGGCCGGTTACACCCTCCCCGCGGAATTCGATCGGCATCTCCGCCGGCGTATAAATCCGACTCGCCAGCGACGCCGGTTCGTCAAGCGCGGCGCTCGCCCAGAGCAGCTCGCAATCGGTCTCCGCAACCAGCGACAGGGCCGCGCCGGATGTCACATACACCACATACGGCGGCGTCTCCTCGAAGACCGCGGCGCGGCCCTTAAGGGCCGTGTCCGGCAGGCCGTCTCCCAACACCCGGGCCTGCCCGGAGAGCAGCACTAAGGCCCGCTCTTGGTGCCGACCGACCCGATCCTGGAACCGTTGGCCCGCTGCCAAGCGATATACGGCGGTCCCGACATAGTGCACGGGGGCCGTCTCCGGCGTCACCATGAGGACGGGACCCTCGCTGGGGGACGTCGCGGGAACATATTTCAGCATGATGTGTACCCTCCTCTGTCTATCCTGTGCGCGACCAATAGGGCTATGCCGACGGTCCTTCCGCCGACAATCCGGCAAGATAGTCCAGGGCCAGGCGCATATACTGGTTGGGTTCGGCCACGGCCGGGTCCTGTTCGGCTTCAATGATGCACCACGCGCGAAATTCGATGGCTTGAAGCGCTTTCACGATGGGCGCGAAATTGACCAGTCCGTCGCCCGGCACGGTGAACAACCCGGCTCGCACCGCACTGAGAAAACTCCGTCCCGCGTGATATTGGCTCATCATCGCCGGTCTCACCGACTTCATGTGCACATGGCGCACCCGGTCGGGATACTGGCGGATAAGCCCGGCCGGGTCGATCCCCATCACGCTCAAGTGCCCCGTATCGACCACCAGCGACACCCATTCGGCATGGGTGTTGTCAAGCAAACGCACCACTTCCGGGCGCGACTCGATGTTGGTGCCCAGATGCGGGTGATAGACCAGTTGCAGACCGTAATCCGCACAGATTTGGCCGGCGCGGTCCAATCCCTCCTGCACCGCACGCCAGTCGTCGTTGGTCCATTCAATCCGTCGCGGCCGGTCGCCGCCCCGGTCCCAATGGACGCTACCGCTGCCCTCAGCGGTAACCACCACCGACGCGCCCAGATCGCGGAGGAATTTGACATGTTGCTCATACGCTGCGAGCTCTTCAGGCCAAAGCCTCCGGTCCGCGAGATGCACCTGGCTCCAGCCTGACACCAACGCTAATCCATAGCCCCGCAGCAACGCACCCAACCGCTCCGCATCCCGGGGAAACTTGCGGCCCAATTCGGTCCCGCGAAAGCCCAACCTCCGCATATCGCCGAGAATTTGCGCAAGCGTATAGTTGTCGCCGAGATCCAGCATGTCGTCGTTACACCAATTAATCGGTGACGCTCCGTATGTCCACAAATGCTGCACGGCTTGCCCTCCTGCCTCTGGACTACCCATCCCACTCTGGCGACACCTGGACACCGCAGTTAAGGACCGTCTGTCTCATGACCGGGACTTTCGTTGCGGTCCCGCCGTGATGTCGGCGCCGGTGCACGGCTTTCGTTCGCTCGTACCGAGTCGGCGTCCCTCCGGCGGGCCAGCGCCCGCGCCGATTTATCACCGAGTCGCCAAGGCGGTCCGATTTGAGCGGGAGCGAGTGTTGCCCGCTGCAGTCCCAACGCGCTGCGTCGGCCCCACACCTGCCTCGGCCGCGGCGACAGCGACCGCCCGGGTGCGTCCGCCCTTGACCCGACGGTTTTTGGTATCGCTGGGCATGTTAAGGGCCGGGGAGCCTATTCGCGGGGGTCTCATGCGGTCCCCCTGCACCCCGCGCGATCCGCCGGACCGGTTGTCCCGTCCTTCTCGGCAGGTGTGGCGTCGCAACCGCCATGGGTTCGGTCTTTCACTGCCGTGCCCCCGGTCGGTGCCTCCGCCTCCAGAGACCCTGGCGACGCGTCGCGTGCGCACTCGGGAGCGGACCGCGGCCCGTCCGGCGTTCTGCGACAATGCGGGGGAGAGAGTTCTCGCCAAGTCCCCGCCCTAGTCGCCGCCTCATCATCCGCTGCGCTTCCGCCTCGCCCGCTCCACCCGGCAAATTGTCGCCGCATCACACATCGTCGTGCCGCCAGCTATTGGGGATGGCTTCCGCGAACGATACCGCCTCCACGCTCCCCGACTTCAGCGATCGCTCGGCGGCCATGGCGGCTGCTTGCGCGCGCACGGCATCCGCACTGGTCACCGAACACCGTGCCCCCGTGCCAATCGCCTCAAAAAACGCTTGCAGCTCGTTTCGGTAGGCCTTTTCAAATCGCTCGGCGTAGGTGTGGTAGGTATCGCCGATGATTTCATTTTCGACCATCAAGACGGTTCCGGTGCGATGGCCCGACACGACCTGAACGGCTCCCCGTTCACCCAATATTTCGGCGCGAATGTCGTATCCATAGACCGCATTGCGGGACAGTTCGGCCAGACCCAGGCGTCCGCTTTGCGTGCGAAAGCTGATGTCAACCTGATCCACATCGCCAATCTCCGCCAATTCCCGGGACACAAACAACCCGCCTTGGGCGAACACGGAAATGATTTCGTCGTCCAGTAACCACCGCGCGACGTCAAACTCGTGAACCCCGGTGTCGACACAAAGGCCCCCGGAATACCGCGCGACGTCTAGCGAGGGGGCGACCTGATCGCGGCTCTGACCCCAAAAATGGTAGGGTGTCCCAATGTGTCCGTTCTCGATCAACTGTTTGGCGCGCTGGTAAAGCGGGTCAAATCGTCTCATGAATCCGACTTGCACGGGCAGTTGTCGTTCCTCGATGGCGTGATGCAGTCTCACCGCCTCGGCCAGATCCATTGCCAGCGGTTTTTCACAAAATATCGGCATTCCGGCCGCAATGGCTTCGCCCAGAACCCGTTCATGGGTTGCGGTGGCGGAGGCAATCAGCACCGCATCGAGATCCATCGTCAACAGTTCGCGATAGTCGACACATCGCTTGACGGCGGCCGGCAACTGCATCAGTCCCGCCTGTTCGATGGCCACAATTTGGGGGTCAGCCACAGCGTACAGACTGGCGTTGGGGAATCCTGCCACTAAGTTGGTCGCATGGATGCGACCCATGGTTCCGAGACCGACAATCCCAACCTGAAGTCTCTCGTGCAATCTCGAATCTCCTCCATTCGCAAGATGTCGGACGTGCAAGGTTTGGCCGGGCACCAAACGGCTCGGATCGCAACCCGTGCACGTGGCGGATCTAAACTCTTCCCACTCTTTAAAGATGGATCTGGGAAGGGGGGACCCCGCTATGGATGCACTCGGCGAGGAGATGTTCGGTAAGTCCTTGATTAGGCAGATCCGCGACCAGTCCGCCGTGCCAGAACACGATAATGCGGTCAGCAATGTCCAGGATCTGACGCATACTGTGCATGATGGCTAACACTGCCAGCCCTTGTTGCCGGGCTCCCCGCATGTAATCGAAGACCTTGGCGGTTTCTCTGACCGATAAGGCCGAGGTGGGCTCATCCAAAATCAGCACTTTTTTCTCAAACGCTACGGCTCGGCCGATGCTAATCGCTTGGCGTTCCCCGCCTGAGAGCCGTCCCACGTCCTGATCGACGCTCTTCAGATTGCGCAGTCCCAGTTCGTATAAGCGCCGCCGGGTCTCACTGCGCATCCGCGGCACATCGAGCAATAGGCCCTTGCGCGGCTCCATGCCCAGAAAAAAGTTGCGGGCCACGCTCATGCTTTCGATGAGCCCCAGATCCTGATGCACCGCTTCAATGCCCGCCCGCCGGGCATCGCGCGCCGAACGAAATCGCACGGGTTTGCCCTCGAAGTACAGTTCCCCCCGGCTGGGTTGTTCCACGCCGCAAATAATTTTGACGAACGTCGATTTCCCAGCCCCGTTGTCCCCAACAATTCCGGTAATCTCATGGGAATAGAACGTCACACTGATATTCTCGATGGCGGTCACCGCCCCAAACTTCTTGGTGATTCCTTGGGCACGAAGTCGTTGCTGGCGTTGCTCTTCCATCAGTCCCCTCCTCGCGCGGTTCTCCCCAAACGCGTGTGCATGGCCACGGCCAGAATGACGATGATGCCCACCACCGCCTGGTACCAAAAGGTCGATACGCCGGAAAGAATTAACCCGGCATCCAACATCGAGAGAATGAGCGCCCCCAACATGGTTCCAAAGACCGACCCGCGCCCCCCGGTCAGTACCGTCCCGCCCACAACCGCGGCAGCAATCGAATACAATTGGTAGTAATCACCATAGGAGGACGCCATCGACTGCAGGTGTCCCAACTGAACAGCCCCGGCCGCCGCTGAACACAAACCGCAAATCATGAAATTGAGGACGCGGACCCTGCGTACGGGAATTCCCGCTTCACGGGCTGCTTGGGATCGCCCCCCGATGGCAAATATCGCATTCCCGAATGCCGTCCGGTGAAGCACCACCGCCATCACGGCCCCCAGCAGAATCCACCAGATCACTTCCCATCGAATCCCCGCGCCGAATACGGAGCCCCCTAACGCATTCAACACCCGGGACTGTCGCAATACGGTGACGGTTGACCCTCCGGTCACGACCAGCGTCACCCCGACCCAGACCAGCCAGGTTCCCAATGTGGCTACAAAGGACGGAATAGCCAGATACACCGTAATCATTCCATTTAGGAATCCGATAGCCAGTCCGATGCTCAAAGCCACGGCCAAGCCCAGCAGTCCGGAAACCCCGTGGGCGATAAGCGAGGCCATGACTAACGCCGCAAAGGAGAAATTGGCGCCCACCGACAGGTCGAAGTCCCCGCCAATCATCAGGACTGCCACCCCGATGGACACGATGCCGAGCTCCGCAGTGCTGCTTAAAATGCTGGGCCAAATGCCCGCATGCAGGAACTGGCCCCCCGACGTAACCGAAAACAACAGCACTAAAATGATGGCCGCCAAGGCAATGCTGCTGTCTCGGGCGCGCAAGAGCCTTTGCACTTTGTCCCGGGCGGTGCGGCTCTCCGCGATAAATGCCCCGTCATCTTCTTTCAAGGTGGTGTCGTGACTCATCAATTCAACCTCCCGGGTGCTATGCGAAACCAGACTTTAGGAGACTCCCTGGACCCCAGCGCGTCTAGGAGTCTCCTCCCGTCAAACCGTGCGGTCTTAACTAAAACCCTGTTTGCCCCGCATACTTGCTGTACTTGCTGACGTTGTGGCTCGTCAAATATGAGGGGCCGGTGGCGATGGAAAGCGGGGCTGCGCCATACTTGGCCAGCAATACGAGTTCTTCGACGGCATCATAGCCTTGCAGGAACGGTTGTTGGTCGATGGTGTATTGGACGTTGCCGGTTTCGATGTCATGAAGCGTTGTGGGCCCGAAGTCAAATGCGCCGACGGGAATTTGTCCGGTCTTGTTCAAGGCTTTGAGGGCGGTGACAATTTGCGCAGTGCCAATATTGCCCAGACTCAGCATGGCCGAAACATTTTGGTGAACGGTTAAGTAAGACTGAACGATGGAGGCACCGGACGACACATTATTGCTGGTATTGATGTACACCACGTGCATACCCTGCGGTTTCAGCGCCGCGGTAATGCCATTCTCGCGAGAGGTCAGGGATATGTTGGTGGGCTCGTGGTCGACCACCACCACAGTATCACCGGCTTTGAGATGAAAGAGCTTAATCGCCTCGTTGCCCGAGCCCACGCCAGCCGAATAGTTCCCCTGCCCAATGTACGCCAAATAAGGATTGCTGGCGCTTTCGGGCGGAGCGGTATTCATGGCAATGACGGGAATACCGTTGGCTTGGGCGTGTTGCAACGCGCTGGAAAACCCGGTCGCACTGGGAATGGTGGTAATAATGCCCGTCGGGTGGCTTTGAATCGCCGTATCGAGATTGCTGACTTGGGCCGGAATACTTCCACATTGGGCCGAAGTCAAGCGGATGATGTCGAGCTTCACCCCAAAAGTTTTCGCGGCATCCTCCGCGCCGTTAAACACCGGCGGCCAAAACGTATCCGAGGGGCAGGCGTGGGTCACCATATCGATGGTAATCGTCGCCGGGGCCGCCGCGGACGCGCTGGCGGAAGATCCGGTAGCCGGCGAGCCGCAAGCCGCCAAGACCAGGGAACCCATGAGCAGCGGAACCGCCATGGCGGTTCTTTTGGTTATCTTCAAGGCTATAACCTCCTCCGAAATAATTGGTGCGATGTCCTCGTTATCGTGGTGGCGAACATCAGGATTCGAGACTTGCGAGCGTCACGGGTTTATCCGTTTGATGAGACTTGGTGGCGGCGAGTGCCGCCAATAACGCGGGGCGGGCCTCTTCGAGGGTGACGGGGGACGGAGCCTCCGTCTGCACTCGCTGAATGAATTCGCGCAATTCTTCCTCGTATGCGTTGCCAAACCGCTCAATAAAACCCGGTAAGGTGTCATGCTGGACCTGGTGCGGAATTAAGTGCAGGACGGGGGTTTGTTGCAAATACCCGACTTGAAGGGTTCCTCGGGTTCCGATGATTTCGGCGCGAACATCATGTCCATACACCGCGCAGCGACTGCCTTCGACTTGGCCCAGCGCACCGTTGGCAAAATCAACGATGACATAAGCATGGTCCGCATCGTCATAGGGACGAAACGTTCCATACATCACATCCTTACCTCGCGCATAGACGCGGGTAATGGGTTGCCCCCCTAAAAACCGGGCAATATCAAACTCGTGAATCAATACGTCGAGATACATGCCCCCGCTCTGAGCAATAAAGTCTGGCGGGGGTGCCCCATTGTCCCGTGTGATCCCGTTAAAGGCAATGACTTCGCCGATACCGCCGGCTTCGATAATGCTTTTCGCCATTTGATAACCGGGGTCAAACCGCCGCATGTAGCCGACTTGCATATAGACACGAGACCGGTTGATGGTTTCAATCAATTGGTCGTAATCCCCCAAGCGGAGAGACACCGGTTTTTCGCAGAAGATCCCCTTTCCTGCGGCCGCGGCGGCGGATGCCAAAGCAATATGGGTGGGGGTGGGTGAGGCGATCACAACGGCATCGATTAATGGGTCGTCCATCACGTCCTCAAAGCGCTGAATCCCGGGCGTTCCATATTTGGCAGCAAATTTCGCCAATCTCTCCGTATCCGGATCGACTACGGCCGCCAAACGCGCCCCGGGGATTTTCGTAGCAATCGTTTCGGCATGGTGCCATCCGACTCGCCCCAACCCTAAGACTGCGCAATTCACTTCGGCCAACGCGGTACGCCTCCCCATAAGTCTGTCAATTGTGATATTTGCAACGGTACCGTATTCTTAAAACTGTGTCAATATATTTGTGTTAATCTTGTATGCAAATTTGCGTCGTATTTTGCGTGCCTTCGGGAAAACTTATTGACAAATCCCCGAATACTCGCAGAATGGAAGTATGGGATCTCCGAGGAGGAGAATGGGCTTGAGAATTTCTATTCATGACGTCGCACGAGAAGCCAAAGTGTCTCCTGCCACCGTTTCACGCATTTTGAACGGCCGGGGATCATTTAGCGAGCCGACACGCAAGCGCGTGCTGATCGCCGCCCGCCAATTGGGGTATCGCGTTGGGGCTGCGGAACAGCGGACGAGCCAAGATTTCCGAGGTACGGTCGGGCTATTGGTGCCATCGCTGGGTAATCCTTTTAATGGCGAATTAACCGAAGGCGTCCACACGCAGGCACTAGCTTTGAATTACCATGTTTTGGCCGTGTCCACAGGATATGACCGGCGTTATCAGCTCGACGTGATGGACGACTTGTATGTGCAGGGAATCCAAGGATTTCTTATCGCCAGTAGCGCAGCATTGGATGAAAGAGCCCTGGACGAGATTGAGGCCAAAGAATATCCGGTGGTGATACTGACCAAAGAATCCAGCAGAAAAAATATCTCCTGCGTGCTCAATAACGACTTTCGGGGTGCTCTGCTGGCGACCAATCATCTCCTTGAGCTGGGGCACACGCATATTGCGGCGATCATGATGTCCGCCCATCTTGGCCCGCTGGACCGGATTAGAGGGTATCGGGAAGCCATGCGCGACGCAGGGCTGGAGAGCCATATGCGGGTGGTGGAACTCGAGGTGGAAACCATCCAAGGGGGGCGGGAGGCCGCGCAGGAACTGATCCGTGCAGATGAATCGCTCAGCGGCCTGGTGGCATTCAATGACCTGGTGGCGGTCGGAGTACTTCAAGCCTGCGACATCCTTAAAAAGGACGTCCCCGGTGACATCTCGATTGTGGGATATGACGGCACTTTGCTGTCGGAAGTCACCAATCCCCCGTTAACCACCATTTCTCAACCCATTGCCGAAATTGGTCAAGCCGGCATGAGCCTTTTATACAACCTTATCAACGGGCAGGTTTCGGTTGCGCAAAAAGTCATCATGGAACCGAGCCTTAAGATCCAAGGTTCGACGGCTAAACGTCGAGTCTTTACTTTGTGAGCACATTGCCCGGTGAGGACAATGTCACGGGACAAGCGTTCAGGCGGATACGCAGCAGGGAACAACGCTGCGATACCGGATGGCGACGCATGACCGAACGGGAACCGTTGATGAGGCGCAGTGCCAGACCGGTCGATCCCGGAAAACCACTGGAGATGCCCGATCAAATTGAGGTGCCAAGCACAATGCTCCAAACCAACCGCTCAAGTGTGGCCATTCTGCCACGGCCGCCAAGACGGCCGGATGCGCGGCCTCCATTCCGGTAGCCATCGCCGCCGTTTCCGGGATCGCACTGTCGCCGCGTATTCATTCCGACGGACCTGAAAGCCTTAACCCGCCATCGGGGTTGCCGCACCTTGGCAACCAAACTCCCGGAAACCTCAGAGAGCATCGTCGCACTGAACATCTTGCGCACCAGGCGCGCCCACCCTACCGCGACCCTGACGGCGAGGTTGCTGGAGAGGACCGCTGGCCGGCTGTTAACCTGCGGGCCATCGTCCTCCCGCAACCGTTTGGCCGTGGACACGCTGCCGAAATCCTCCTACGACCCCAGACGGTCGGATTTGCCGAGTCCGGCTCCGATTGCCGGTCTCCGGTCACTGCGAGGCCCGTTGCTCCGCCGGTCAGGGTTATATCGCGATACGGAGATGCGTCCCCTTCAACACAGCTTGGCTGGCGGGCAAACGCGCTCGCGAAAAGGCGAGGGACTAGTGGCGCGGGGAGCCGAGGCCCACCCAATAGAGCGTGGGCCGTTTTTGCTGCACACGGGGATGCGGATGGGGATACCGCTCTGCCTGGCGTATCGCCAGGTCCTCGGGGGAATCGAAATCCGGATCATATGCCCGTCCTCCTCGTGGTCGATGGGGGACTGTCACGTCCCCCTCGCGCGGAATCGAGTAGGAACCTTTGGTCCAGCCCTGGAAAACAGTCCGCGAGCACTGGTGAGGAATACCCTCAAAACTTATCCGCGAGGAGAATAATTGGTCCTGTCACAATTCGGAATAACCTGGCTGCGATCAGTTCTCGTGTTGTGGAGGCGCTGACGGTGCAGGTGGCGTCAGCCCGATGGGCTGGGATTCGCCTGGGCCGAACGGCCTAAGACCGCGGCCTACGGCCCAGGCAAATGATTCGTTGTACAGTGAGGTAGCCGTTTAGGTTGGTGTATTGTCGGGTGCTCAACAAGCAGACGGGAGCGCGAGAAGACAGAAACCCGGAAGAGGTAACCGCATCATGACAACAAGAATGCGTTAAACCCATGACAAACCGAATTGGCGAAGACATCCCCTCCGGCAGCTGGGCCGGTACCCGCTGGAACGCATTTCGACGGTCCAGACCATCGCCCCGGTCGCGAGCAGGCAGCCGATTGGTCAGTTCGCCGACGGGGGCGCTGTTTTCCGGACAACATCGTGGCTACGGAGGACCACCCATCGCGGCCGGTTTCGAGCAGTGGTGGCACATCGGCTCCGGTCCTCTCGGGGACAGGGCAGGTTAGCTGTGCCCCCTGCGCGATGACCAATCCGTGTCCAGTAGAACAGACGCTGCCGTGGGGTCGACGTTCTTGGCAAAAAGCGGGTGCGCATTGTTAACTCGGCAAGCCAAGACTTGGCGAGGGACGGGGAGCCCGCTTTTGGCGCCCATAAGAAAGGGGAATTCATTTTTCTCGCCGCGAGGTGCCGGCGCCTTCCCATCAGTTCCCCATGCCGCGCAAGCCGCGGCGCCCCACCGCATGAAAAACGGGCCTGTGTGTCGAATGCGTCCGTGCGCTCCCGTGACGAGATATGTGGTTCTTTCGCGGCCGCTCATCAGTTTGTTCCAGAGCGCCGTGGGCACCTCGCCTGGTCGCCAGCTTTTGGGCGGGGCCCGCGGAACAGAATCCTGGGTTCTTTTGGTCCTTGACGCCTACGGGCCACGCGGAGTAGCTTACCGGAAGGAGTACCGTGCCAATGGAGGTCCGGTTTTCCCGCTGTGCGGACCTGGCTATCCACAAGAAGATGGTGGTCGCGGGTGTGAGAGGCGAGACGCCTTCCGAAGATCGTCCACTCTTTGGCACCCCTACCGCGCAATGGCACACCCTGGCACCCTGGTTGACCGAGCCCCGCGCGACCCATGTGGCCATGGAATCGACGACCAACTACTGGAAGCCGGTGTTCAACCTGCTCGAGCCGACGTTCAACACCTGGCTGGTCGACCCCGCGCACATTAACCAAGTGCCGGGGCGGAAGACCGATATCAAAGATAGCGAAGGGATTGCCGATCGGCTGCAACTCGGGTTGCGGCGGCCGCGCTGCGGGAACTGACCCGATTCCGCACCTCGCTGATCAGCGAGCGGGCCCGGAAGGTCAACCGCGTGCAAAAGGTCGTGGCGGGCGCCAATATCAAGATCAGCGCCGTGTTGAGCGATGTGTGTACTGAGGCGCGACGCCGCCCGCAGGGTACGACGGGCGGCCCGGAATCCGGCCGCATTGGCGCGAGCGCGAGCGGTGCGGAGTTGGGCCGTTAAGTCCCGGCGCCACTCCACAAGCCCCACCTGGGTTTGGATGGGCCAGTAGCGGCACCGGGCCTAGCCCTGGTTGTGGTGTCCGCCTGGGCCCGCGCTGCCAAGCATCTCTGGCGGAGGGCGGCCCCCATGCCGGCCCCCCGGTTGTTTGGCCGCTCCGGGGCGATCTGGCCCGCTGGCCGGGCATCCACGGCGCGTCGCTCGCGGATGCCGTCGTGATGGGCCAGACGCGGCTTCAATAACAAAATTCATAACCGGGTATTCGGGATTTCATGATTGGTCGCCCGCTTTTTGTCGGCGTCGTCACGGGGAGGCAAATTCGGATTTTGTGATTGACCCGCAGATTCTTTAATGCACATAAGGGCCGTATAGCGACCCAGCACAATTTTCTGATAAATTCTTAATGGGCTACGGCGTGCTGCGTGCTGTGAGGAGGGTGAGCTGTGGGTTCGTACGAAATTCCGGCCGAGGAGGAGCAATTGGCACGTTGGCAACGCGATTTGGCATTGTGGACGATGCGTGGAACCAACTTGGAGCCGACTGTCCCCGAGGGTAGCACGTTGTTGGTGCAGACCCGATGGCGAGTCATCCATCGCGACGATATTGTGGTCTTTAAGGCACCCGCCATTAACCTACCGTATCTTTGGGTCTTGCGCATTCGGCTTGTTCCGGGCGACCTGTTGCCGGAATCCCTACAGCGGGACGATCGACCTCTCCAACTGCCGGAAAGCCATTATTGGCTGCAGGGCGGAGATCGTGCCTACGATAGTCGTCACTTCGGATTCCTCCCTGGGTCCGCGATTCGCGGCATTGTGCTCGGCCTATTACAGGGTGGGCCACCGGTCACCATTGAGCACCTAAATTATGCGGGACCGTTGTAGCGCGGTCGGCAAAATTACCAGAGTCTTTGCCGGCGTGTGCGACGTAATAACCTGTGACTGGAGATTCGGAGGCAACTGCGCACTAAGCCACCTTTATCAAGCATTCGGAACCTCGCCCAGGTGACGCTCCGGCGCATCCGCTTGACATGGCTACCGGGGATTTGTATGCTTGGGCCCACCAAACGCAAGGTAGGTGCGTCCCATGTTCTCTCCGATGACGATGCGTAATGCGCCCGCCAGGGAGAGATCTGCCCGTTTGCGGATTTAACCTCGGGCTTCGATCCTCCCTCCGCATTGTGAATTCGGAGGGATTTTTTGTGCCATCCACCAAAGATGTGGTACTCCTGGCGATCGACGATGCCACCGTCACCCTGGGCGCGCAGTTTCGCGAGGTCGCGTTGGGGCTTCTCATCACGGGGCTTAATCCAGCTTCATCCAGTTATGCGTGGTACTTTCTTGTCGGCTCGATTCCCGGGTTGGTGCTCCCTCGGGCCTACTCGTGGGTTAGCCGACGCTTTAGCGCCAAGCGGGTCATGCTGGCGACCTATGCCGCTCGCCTCATGCTGGTCCTGGGGCTGTGGCGGGTGGTCAATTTTTGGGCGGCGTTGGCCCTGCTGGGCGGACTGTCGGTAGGACGCGGGTTCTATGCGTCCGCGCAGGCCCACTACGTAGCCGTCCCCGACGACTTTGCTGCCACACGCCACGTCATCATGCGCCTACGGCAGTCGGAGAGCGCCCTACGGCTCGCGGGTCCGCTCCTCGCCGGGCTCGTTCTGGCTGGGAGCGGGTTCCGCAACGGATTTGTCATTGCGGCGGGTGGTTATGTAATCGCCATGCTGGCAGTGTCACGACTTTCCCGTGGCCAGGAGGGCTCCCCGGGTGCCGCATGGGATCGGATGGACTGGCGTCCGGATGGCGCTGCCGCGGCCCGGTTCGGGTTAAGCTTCTTGACCTGGCAAGCTAATTCCCTGGCCTTGGCTTATACCGGGTGCACCTCAAAATTGTGATCACGCCGCGATGCGCCTTTGGACTGGCACGAGTTGGGCGCAGGGGTGTTGTGCCCAAAGGCTATCCCAGCGTTGGGAGCGGTGCAAGGCG
>JAJZZA010000108.1 GCA_021797825.1 Bacillota bacterium
GGGGGTTGCCGGCCCGGCGGTCAGTAATGGCGTAGTGGAAGCTCTGACTGCCCGCCAGATCTCCTACCACCCCAGCCAGACCGTGGTCGCCGTGGACGCCGCTGCCGGCCAATTGACGTTTGCCGATGGCAATAGAGTCTCGTATGATCTTTTGGCTTACGTGCCGCCGCACCGGGTGTCTCCGTTGGTGACCAAGGCACGACTTGCACCGGCCGAGGCTTGGGTGGGTGTCGACCAGCGCACCCTGGAAACGGGCTTCCCGAATGTGTTTGCGGTGGGAGACGTGACCGGCATTCCCTTGCTGCTCGGCAAACCGCTTCCTAAAGCTGGAGTATTTGCTCATCGGCAGGGCGAGGCGGTTGCCGAGACCATCGCTTACCGCCTGACCGGGCGCGGTGCCCCTGCCTTATTTGATGGCGTGGGCGAGTGTTTCATCGAAATGGGCGGCGGGGTGGCTGGCTTTGCCCGCGGCAATTTTTACGCGGAACCTGCCCCAACCGTTCGCACGTATCGTTCGGGGCGCCATTGGCATGTGGGCAAAGTGGCATTTGAACGGCACTGGTGGGCGCAGTGGTGGTAACGATGCCTGCGGCCCAACGACTCCGCTAGCCCTTGGGGTTCGAGCCGTTGCGGTCAGGTGAGGCGGGGAAAGCCCCGGTCGTCGAACTATTTGACCGTGAGGATACGGTTCCAACCGGCCCTGCCACGACTCCAGCCACGACCCGTCTCCCCGGTTGGCGGAGCCGACGGCGCATGGCCGGCCCCGAGCGCGCGGAGACGGCGGTAAGCGGTCCTCTCAGTGGACCCCGGTTTAGTTCTGACAGCCCGAAGCACTGCCGGATCCCTGAGTCCAAGTCTTCGGCGGAATCGGCGGGAGACGGCCATTTCAGGGAATATTTCCAGCGCGGCTTGGCAACCGGCTTCCGGCTCGAGCCGCCAACGCGTTGGTTGATGTCCCGGATGGCCTGCGTGACCGTGGCGCGAGCCGTGGCGGCGATCGCGATTTTCACCGTGTGTTCCGACCCTCGCCGAAGGCTATCGCTGAGAAACGCCCGGCCAAAGACGGGACCACACTGGCTAAGGTGTACCACCCTACCACCGATGGATGGCCTGGACGACGGTTGGGAACAACGCCAGGAGCGGCAGAGGTGACCGGGTCAGTTTGGGGGCCTGTGTTGAGCGAGACGGCCCCGCGATTTGATGGCCACCCTGCCCACCCTGACCCCGGTGATGGATAATCACATGATCCGATTTTTCCTGCATTTCCCGCCGGGTCCCCGATATTCCGACTATTGTGATTCCCATGCCGTTCCTATTCGTGGGCGCGGCGCCCGTTGCCCGCGCGGTGGATGAGCCGCTCGCAAAAAGGCAAACACCCGGTCGACGACCCGGTCGGCGCGCCATGCCTGCCAGCAGTTCGTGTCGTGACCCGGAGCAGGTGCTTGCGACATGAACGCCAGTCCCACCCTAAGACTGGTGGTCTGATCTTCTGGGATGGGATCGAACTTGTTTCGTACTTTTTGAGGGGGGCAAGTCGTTAGTAGTGTAGGTATAATAGGGAAGGTCAAGGGAGGTGCAGGGGGAGCGAGACGGACGAGTTTCGTCGATTCCAGAAGACCCTTCGCCGTGCCGAGCAATGGGATGCCCGACCGGGTGGACTGTCGGGATGGTGTTGCCGATGGCATTATGATGAGAGGGTGGGCGAGTGAATTCGTTCCTGATTGCACTTTTTGCCATACTATGGTCTTCTGCTTCGATCGCGACCAAGTTCGGCTTGCGGGCGGCGGCACCGTTAACCCTCGCCACGTTCCGGTTTTTCGCAGCCGGAACAATATTGCTGGGAGGGATTGTGCTCGCGCGCCACCCGATTTGGCCGGAGCGGCAGTGGTGGAAACCGCTTGCCATCCTCGGTTTTCTCAACACGTCCTTGTATCTGGGAGCGTCGTTCGTGGCGTTAAAGGCGGTGCCGGCTGGTCTGTTTAATCTGTTTGTGGCCACCAATCCGTTCCTGGTCGCCCTGTTGTCGCGATGGTGGTTGGGACGGCAACTGCGTGTGTCATGGTGGCTGGGCTTGGTGGTGGCCTCGCTAGGACTGGGGGTGGGTTCCTGGGGGGCGTTGACGACCAGTCATGCACCCATCTGGGCGGTGTTGCTCGTTCTGCTGGGCATGGCGTCGATGGCGGTGGGAAGCGTGTATTTTGAAACATTGCAGATACCGTTGCCGGGAATCGTAGTTAACACCTGGCAACTCATCTTAGGGGCGATATTTTTGTTGCCCGCAGCCGTTTGGATGGACCGGGGACGCCCTATTCTTTGGACGGCCGACTGGTGGGGTTCACTGCTCTGGCTGGTTGGAGCGGTCTCAATTGGAGCCATGCTGCTTTGGTTTCATCTCCTTCGCCAGGGCGCGGCCAGAGCTAGTCTCTGGCTATTTTTGACTCCGGTAATCGGGTACGGATTGGCGGCCCTGCTGTTGGGGGAGCCAATCACCTGGGCCGATGGACTCGCCAGTTTGTTGGTCGTGGGAGGCCTGGTGCTGGCGGATCGTCCACGGACGACCGTGTCGCGTCTCGCTTACGAGGAAGCGGGTTCGATCTCATCCTGTTCTGGGCGGGGGGACTAAGCGTCGGGGTCGTCGTTAAACAGCAGCGCGCGATCCGTCACTAGCTCTTGGCCACCTATACCGGGCACGGTTCTATGACTCAGTCTCCGCATGTCACCGGAAGCTATTTCTGGAAATTGTTCGGCCCCTAACCGGAGGGATTCCAGACAAATCTTTGCGTGACGGGGACATGCAGCGCCGCGAGAATGCGACGAGCGTAAGCCGGCACTCGTCCCCATCGCTAGCAGACATCCGGGCCGTGCTCTTTGCGGAGGACCCAGAGCGGGCGTAACGCATCTAAAATCACCGCATCCGACGGGCGTTGGACCGTCCGATGGGGGATCTCTAACGGCGGCTGATCCTTGAGGGCCTCCCGGACCATCGCGCGCATGAAGCGGGAAAACTGCAAGGCCAAGAGCAGTAGGTAGCCCAACCCCGTGATCCGCGGCGGTTTTCGAGCAAGAAGGCGCCCAAATGGATGGGGGCTTTCATAAAACGGAAGCCGTGTTCGTCTCGATCTTGCAATACGCCCGGAGCGCCGTGGCGCCATCGCCGGTCTGGTCACTCGTGGTCAGGATAAATGTCGATTGCCGTTCCCGCGCTTGTTGGATGCGATCGGCGGTCGGGGCCGTCCAGTGCCACTGGACGGTGTATTGGGTAATCTGGGTTTGGTCCCCACCCGCTTTTTGCCGACCTCGCGGTCGCCGGGGCACGACCTGTTCGGTCATGGTCGGGGTGATATCATGCCACTGGATTTTGGCCGCACGTACCAGCTGGTCACTGGCGGTGGCCGCCGTCACTCGCCGCTTGGCGGCGAGCACGCCGATCTCAATCCAGGCATCTTCACGGGTCCACGCGTGGTCCTTTAACTGGTCGCAGAGGCTGCACGTCGCCGGGAGGCGACCTAGCCAGCGCATGCCGAGCGCGCTGATTTTGGTTAACGCCGGCTCCGCCATCAGGGCGGAGTCCGCGATATAATAACTCCCTTCCCAAAATCCTCCGGATAGTCGCTGTCCAACTGACCGTGTGGCAGGCGCTACAGACCATGGCGTACGATTACACCGTCAGTTATTGGAGCTTTGGCCGCGCGCAGGGGCCACCCTAAAGCGCCCGCGCCGTGGGCGCTCGCAACCCGCTTTCGATTATCGTGCCGTGCCATCGCCTGATCGGCATCGCAGGCGCTCCTGCCGGATATGTCGGCGGTCTCGCTGGAAAACGCTGGTGGCGGGCGCGCGACGCGTTGGATCCCAAGCCCGAGAATCCAGCCGGTGGCGCCAATATGCGGAATCCGGACCAAACCGACTTGGCTTTTATCCGACCGCGCCCGGCTTTCGTATCGGCGAAATGGCGTCATGAAACGCCTCGGCCGGATGCGACGGGAGATCTCGGGCGCACGGCTCGCGTGGGGTGTGGGCGCAGCTAGTCCCCGATTGGCTCAAAAAAAGGCATAATGAGCCTAGCTGGCAAAGCACCCCCAACCCTTCGCGGTGTTGCTGTTGCCCGGTGGTTTCGAAGAAATGCGCCTGGTCATAGCGATGGCCGAAGGGCGGCAGCGGGCCATCGGCCCGGAGAAGCGCCGGCACGGGGACGCTCGCAGACGGTCTTGCGCCAGGGCGGCGGTTGTAACGGGGATGGGACCCGGGTTACCATGAGGAGGTATAGTTCGGAACAATGACAGGAGGGGCAGGGGTGCCAGAACTTGAACCGATTCCCGAACGGCTTTTGCGTCGCGCGACGGAGCTCTTTGCCGGAAAGGGATTTGATGCGACGTCCGTGCAAGATATCGTCGACGCCGCCGAGCTAACCAAAGGGGCGTTTTATTATTATTTTTCATCAAAAGACGATTTGCTCTATCGCATCCACGAGCGGGTGGTGAGTTACGAATCCGAGCATGCCGAAAGGATTGTGGCCCGAGGCATGCCGCCGCTGGAAACCTTACGGGCTTTGATCATCGATGGGGTGGAGTCGATTGGGTTATTCCGTGAAGAAGTGACGGTGACGCTGCGCGAGATGCATCGTTTGCAACCCGATTATTATGCCAAAATCACCGAGATCCGCGGCCGCTACCAAAACTACATCGAAACCATCATTCGACAAGGCCAGGACAGCGCGGTTTTCCGCAAGGATATCCCGGCACGGATGGCGACCTTGGCGCTGCTAGGCATGTGCAACTGGATGTACACCTGGTTCCGCCCGGATGGCCCCTTGTCGCCTGAGGAAATCGGGGAGGCATTCGCGGCGCTTGTCTTGCAAGGCCTTCGTGTCAATGCGTCTTGATGTGGGAGTCGGCCGCGAGCAAAGATGCAATACTCTCTTAAATCTGATTGTTGACAACATACCGACCGGATGGTATCTTAAAACTGTAATCGGCCTGCCGAGACAACCTGCGAGACGGGGTTCCGCTTGGCCCGGGCGCAAGTGGCCGGAAATTCCGGTGGAATGCCGGTTCCCGTTCGCCCAGATCCCGAATTGGCGGCCGGGTGACGCGCGATGTGGGCTTAAGGGCGACGGCGCGGCCAGGGTTGCGCTCCGGCGGCGGAAGCCCGCGGTTGGACCGCGTACGACCGACGCTGGCGAGACGACGAGGTCGGAGCGGGCGCGCAGCCTACAGATGGCACACCCGCAAGAATTCGAGCCATAGCGGGAAGCGGGCCGGGCTCATCGTCACATTTGGCCTGCCCCGCCAACGGGGACCGGAATCCATCGACAGGGGCACATAGCCGGACCCAGCCGGCTCAACAGCGACCGCACGAAACCAGGATTGATTGCTTCGGAACATGCGTAGCGGTCTTCGGGGCAGGATGGGAACGCCGAGCCAAAGCAGGGGCGGTGCGAATGGTGGCCCGGCAGGCTTTCCGTGAAATTGGTGGACGTGATAGCCGCCGCGTTTAATGACGGGATGGGAACAGGGTGTGCGATGCGCTCGCCAGCGGGACCGTCCCGGCTGCAACGGAATCGAACGTCGCGTCCCGGCGCCACATCGTCCGCGTTCCTCCCGTCTGGCGGGAACGCGCTTGCGACGGAGGGGGGGAGACGATGGCATTCCCCAACAAAGCATACCAGGACATTCGCGAGGAAGAGGTCGCGGGCACTCGGCTTAAGACCTACTATCCCAGACCCATCTCTTTGAATGACATGCTTGATCGGAGCGTGGCGAAGTGGCCGGACCGGGAGTGTCTGGTGTTTGATCAGGAACGGTTGACGTTCTGGCAATTTGCTCGCGAAGTTCAGGCGACCGCCGCATCCCTGGCCTGGCGCCGGGTCGGCAACGGGGACCGCGTCGCGCTTTTGATGGAGAATAGGTTGGAATTCGCTTTAGCCTATTACGCGGTGCAGCGAGTGGGCGGGATTGCGGTGGTGCTAAACGCCCGGCTGCCAGCGGACACCATCACTTTTATGCTTCGGGATGCGGGCGTCAAGTTGCTGGTGACGTCGCCCGAAATGGCGGCACTGCTGGTATCCTCCGGGAAGAGGCCGCCCCAATTGGAGCACATTGTTACGCTGGGTCCGCCCCCTGCCCCCGACATGATCGCCTGGTCGACATTTCGCGAGAGCCGGGCGACCGCATATGATCGGCCAACCGATGACGAGGACAAGCCGGCAGCCATCCTTTACACGTCCGGTACCACCGGTCTTCCCAAAGGCGCTATTCAAACGCACCGCAATGTGATATCGAACGCGATGAACGCCGCCCGACTATTGGGGCTTTCTCCTGAGGACCGCACCCTGGTGGCGGTTCCGTTGTTTCACGCCACGGGAGTCAATTCGCAACTGAGCGCGATGTTGTATGCCGGCGGGACCAGCGTGTTGCGCCCCTATTTCAAGACGGACGATTTTATCGACCAGTTGGTGCGCGAACAAATCTCGGTGGCCATCGGAGTCGCCACGATGTTTTGGTTTATGTTGGAATCGCCCAACCTGGCAGGACAAGACCTGTCCCGTTTGCGGCACATTGTCTACGGCGGTTCCCCGGCTCCGGTTCAACTGATTGAACGGTTGAAACGGCAATTTCCCGCAGTGCAACTGGGCAACGTGTGGGGCCTGACCGAGTGCACCTCGATTGCCACCTGGCTGCCCGATGACGCGGCGCTGGCCAAACCGGATTCGGTGGGGCTGGGGGCTCCGACTCTCGAGGTGCGCGTGGACAACCCCGCGGCCAACGGCGGCATCGGAGAACTGCTGGTCAAAGGGCCGTCCGTGATCCCGGGATATTGGAATAACGCGGCCGCTTCCCAAGAGACGCTCCAGAACGGGTGGCTGAAAACGGGCGACATTGGACGGATTGACGACGAGGGCTACGTCTATGTGCTGGACCGCAAGAAGGACATGATTATCCGGGGCGGGCAAAACATCTACTCGATCGAAGTCGAAAACGTGCTCTATCAGCATCCCAAAGTGCTGGAGGCGGCGGTGGTGGGGATTCCCGATCCGGTCTGGGGCGAACGGGTCAGGGCGTTTCTAGTGGCCAAACCCGGTCAATCCGTGCAGGCCGAGGAAATCCGGGAGTTTTGCCAGGAACGGCTGGCTCGGTACATGGTGCCAGAAACGGTCAGGGTGGTGCCAATGCTGCCCCGCAACCCCGGAGGCAAAGTGCTAAAAGACGCGCTCCGGGCGATGGAGGGTTAAACCGTGGGGTATGTGCTGAGTTTGGAGGGCAAGACCGCCATTGTCACCGGCGGAGCCGGGGGGCTGGGGTTGGTCATCACCGAAGCCTTGGCCCGGGCGGGCGCGCGGGTGATGGTGGCCAGCCGCCGGCTAGAGGCGTGTCAGGCGGTGGCCAAAGCGCTGTCCTCCTATGACATATCGGCCTGCTCGGTGGATGTGACCGATCGCAACAGCATCGAGCAGTTGGCGGAGTCAACGCTAAAACGTTACGGAGCCATCGATATTTTGGTCAACAACGCCGGCATTAGCCCGTTCGCGGCCCCTCTTACGAGCACTCGCGCGGCAGGCTTGAAGAAGATTCTGGACGTGAATTTGACGGCGGCGTTGGAATGCACCCAGGTCTGTGTTCCGGCCATGATGACCCGGACGGGTGCCGTGGTGCTCAATGTGGCATCGTCGGCGGCCGCGGTCGGGGTAGCCGGAATTGGAGCGTATGCCGTCAGCAAGGCGGCCTTGGTGAAATTGACCGAACAGCTGGCCGGTGAATTGGGGCCGTCGGGGATTCGGGTGAATGCCATCGCGCCCGGATTTATGGGTGTAGGCGTGGCAAAGTGGGTCGAAGGCCAGGACGATTGGCTTGCGCCCTTAATCCAGCGAACCCCGCTGCGCCGGACCGGTCGCCCACACGAAATTTCCGCGGCGGTGGTGTTTTTGGCGTCAGAGGAGGCCAGCTACATTACGGGCCAGACGCTGTTCGTGGACGGGGGAGCGTCGACATGGTAACCTCCGTCCCCGCATCTGCGCGGCTGGCGCTGGTGACCGGGGCGGCGAGGGGGATCGGCCGGGCGATTGCGGTGAGGTTGGCGGCGGATGGCCACCCGCTGGTGATCGTCGACCAGGATGGTTCCCTAGCCAAGATCGGGGCGGACTTGGAAGCGGGGGGAGCCCGGGTGCTGGCCAGGCAGGGAGACGTTTCCCAAGCCGCCTTCTTTGATGAGGTCATAACCGAAGCCTGTGCCAGGTTCGGCGCGATCGCCATTCTGGTCAACAACGCCGGCATCACCAACAACATTTCCAAAACCGAGCGGATGCCGATTGATCGTTGGCAACGTGAGCTTGATGTCAATCTCTCCTCGGTTTTTTACGGCGCCCGGCGCACCTTGCCCATGATGCGGGAAGCCGGATGGGGTCGCATTATCAATATCAGCTCAATTGCCGCGGTGGGAGGGTTGGAATGCCAACCGGGGTACGCCGCCTCCAAAGCCGGTATTTTGGGTTTAACGCAGACGATTGCGCTGGAATACGCCGCTACCGGCATCACCTGCAACGCCATCCTGCCGGGAATGATTGCGACCCCAGCGGTGCGGACCATGCCTCGGGAACTTCGTGCGCAAGCGCTTCGGCTGATTCCCGCCGGGAATTTCGGCGAACCGCAAGAGGTGGCCGCACTGGCGAGTTTTTTGGCCTCCGAGCAGGCCCGTTATATTACCGGAGCGGCCATCCCGGTTGATGGCGGAGCCCATTTGAATCTCATCACGCTGGCCCGCATCCGTCCGTGAAGTCTGTAGGGAGGCAATGCCATGAGCGAGACATGGTTTGATCAGGAAACGTTGCGGGAGATGAGCCGTCCGACAATGGATCGGGTGATTGAAAAAATTCACGCCGGGGACCTCGGGGCGGCGGTTGCTCTCTGCGAAGACATGAAAACCGAATGGGGATTTCTTCACGATCTGATGGTCGAGTCCCTGGTCGCGCTCTTGACTTATATCGGTCAGACCAACGGTGACGAACAGGTGGGAACTGCGCTGCGCTATATGACCGACAAAGCGTGGAAAGACGGGGTCGGCCAGATTGGGAGCCGCAGCCGTCGGCGCGTCGCGGCCGCACTGGCCGCGACCTGGCGGGCCCACAGCACCAGCGGGGTCGGTGCCCAGGCGGGCGCGTTTACGGTTCTCGAAGACGACGAGAAACTGACCTTTGTGCTCGACCCCTGCGGTAGTGGACAGCGCTTGTGGCGGCGCGGTTTTTATGAGTCACCGAAAAACTACGGCATGACCCGAGACGCTTATCCATGGTCCTTCAACCGAGAAAATTTCCCCTATTATTGCGCGCATTGCGCGCTC
>JAJZZA010000109.1 GCA_021797825.1 Bacillota bacterium
CGCACGCGCCCCGGTGCGTTAGCGTGCCGTGAGGGGCGGCTCTCACGGGAAAGACGGCCGGGAACGGACGATTGCCGCCGATTTCCGAGCGCCCAGGCGGAGGGCTCGAGCTGCCAGGAAGTTATCCGCAGGCCCAATTACCCCACAGCGAAAAAAGCTCAGATTAAAAAAGACTTGATCTGAATCGCGCAATGGCTACACAATAAAACTGCTTATCGCTCCGCTCCGATTCTCGCTCGGGAATGTCCAGACTGCTTGCTCGACAATTATCGGAACGCGGGCTCGGTAATTACTGGAATGGATGCTCGATTTCACAGGAATATGCCCCCTTAATCCCATTCTATCCGGATTCAGCGAAGGGTGGCTCGCCATGAACGTACGGACCGGGGCGCCGCGCCGGGTTGGTGTGGCAGTGCTGATTGTGGTCGGACTGTTGGCCGCAGGCTGCGGCACCCAACCCACGGCAGCCAAGCAGCCCGCAAGCCAGGCGCTGCAGAGCGGGATCACGATCGCGCAGGCTACGAAGATCGTGCGCAGCTACATGGCGCAGGAGTTCAAGGCCAGAGCGTCTTGGGATGTCGCCATCCAAAACATGCTGGAGGCTCCTCCTCAGGTCTACATCGACGATGAGACGTGGATCATCGACAAGGCGGCCGGCAAGACGCCGGGCGCGCCACCGGCAAACCTCGCGTCTCTGCCCCTGCAGGTCTTCGTTCCAAGGGGCGCCAACTTCTTTGCCGCCTACATCAATGACACCTACATGCTCTTCCAGCAGGAGGGCAAGGGCTACCTGCAGACCTACTCGCCGCTGTCTTACCAGGGAGCTCCGGTCCCCAAGGTCCAGCTCGACAAGCAGGGCTACGCGACCTTCGTCCTCCCGTCCGGCTATGCGAAGCTGAAGCTCACCCCGGAACAGATGGCAGCGCAGTACGCCGCCGACCTTGAGACCGGTTCGCAGGGCAAGGCCGTCGCCGACTCGACCTTCAGCCCCGGCCCCCTGACCTCCCAGGCCTTCTCGACCTTGCTGATCCACCAAGCCGGCGAGACGGACACCCTGACGGCCAAGGCGATGGCGGACACACCCTACGCCTTCGCCCTCAAGGGAGGTGGCGCTCTGGTGTTCTGTGTTGTGGCAGCCGACGAGACCCACGTGGCCAACCCGGGAAGCCACTTCATCATCCAGAAGGGCGGCAGTGACGGCCTCGCCGGCGTGATGCCGACCGGCACCTACACCGTGATCGCCTCTCAGGGAGAAATCACCCTGGCTGCGATTGTGCCGCCGGCAGGCAGTTCCGCGCGGGTGCAGGTGATCGGAGGGGACTACGGCCCGATCTATATCACCGGGCACTGACCGCTCAGAGGTCCAACATCACTGGCACTTTATTCCTCAACAATTGCGGCACACCTTCTTGCGGGTCAGCGGCCGGGGGAAATCGCGGTGACCGCGTTCCGGTCCAGTGTCCCAAAAAACCGTTGGTAGAGAACCGCATAGACCAGTTGCAGACCCGCTGCGGCATACAGCGGCAACGCCAGCTGACCCGACTCCATCAACAGTCCGGTCAGGGCCGGGCCCACCGATGCCGGGACCCGCATGGAAACAAAATTGACGCTCGCCGCCCACCCCCTGCGGGCATCACGAGTGAGGCTGACGGATACCGCCTGACGGGCCCCCACCGAGCCCCGGTTGAGTGCGCTGCGGACAAAAAACAACGCCGCCGCAATCGGAAAGTTGGGAGCCAGTGGCAGGGCCGCAAGAAACATCACGCTGACCACCCGAAATCCCACAATGGTGCGCACGATTCCCACCCGTTCGCCGAACCAGGCCGTAACCAGGCTAGCCCAGGCAGTCGCCATAAACGAGGCCGCCATAATCCCCCCGATGGCGGCTGGCGACACCCCAAAACGCAGCGTAAACCACACCGCCATCAATGGCCCCACCATACCAACCGCCAATCCGTTGGTAAGATTGGCCATCATCAATTTGGCCAGCGAACGGTTTTCGGCTCGTACGGCGGTTCGTTCCTCGACCGCATCCGTGACCTCCCCCAGCACTCCGTCGGGTTGCCGAGCGATCAGGACGATGTTGAGCAAAGAACCTGCCAGCGGGATGGCAAACAAGGGACGAAACGCGAGCGCCCCGGGCAGCCAAGGTGAAAGAGCCGCAGGCAAAGCCGCCAACAGTGATCCCAACCCCATGCCGATAAACCCGACGGAAGCATTCCAGCTGAAAAGCCGTCCCCGCTGATCCGGCCTGACCAATCCTCCTATCCACGCCTGTTCGGCAGGGCCAAACGGTCCCGCTCCGCCACCTTGACCCCGCCCGAAACTGGCTCCTATGGCTATCACGCTGAGCCACGCGCCGCTCGCGGTCAAGCCGGCAATCGCCGCGCTGACCACGGTCATGGCTTCGTAGACGAGCACAAAACGCTTGCGGCCCCAACGATCGCTCAGCCATCCCACCCCGAGCGCGAGCAGTGCGCCAAAAAGCCCCCCGGCTGCCAACACCAAGCCAATACGCGCCGGGTGCCAACCCAAGGCCTTCAAGTACAGGGAAAAATCCACCACCAATAGGCCTTGGCCCACACTCCGCAAGAACCTGGCGGTTACCAACCGGCGAACCGTTGCCGGATAGTGCCGCCATTCGCGGATCACCGCCTATCGCCCATCGGCCAGCGGTGACGGTGTCGTCAGTACCGCCCGCACCACTGCGCGATGCACCCACACCGCGTCTGCCAGCAAGAGTCCAGCGGTGATAAAAAACACCGGCGGTATGCCCACTGCGCTGCTCACCAGCCCGCCAAGATTGGGGCCCACCAGATTTCCCGCCATCATAAAGCTGGTGTTGTAGCCGAACACGCGTCCCAACTGGGCGGTCGGCGCGTATCGCCGGATAAGGGCTTGAACCGAAGGCTGCAACCCCCCCAACGACAGGCCAAGCACGAATCGCAGGACCATCAATTGATACGCGGAATGGACGAACGCTTGGGGCACATACAGCAAAGCCGCCACCAACATTGACCACAGCAGAATTTTGGCACTGCCCACACGGTCGGACAAACGTCCCAAAAGAGGCGCCGAAACCACGTTGCCGAGGCCGATGGCGGCAAATGTCGCGCCTGCCAATACGGCCAGGTGATGGGTGTGTGGGTTCAGTTGATGCACATAGATGGTGACAATGGGCTCAATGCTGAGATATCCCATCTGAATAATCATGGTCACCACAAACAATGGCAGCACGATACGGGTGCGACCCATCGCGGCCATAAAGTGGCGAGTGTCCATGGTCGATGTCCTAGGGTCCGGGGTAAACGTCTCGTGAACGAAAAAAATCACCAGCACCGCCGCCACGAATTGCATGGCTCCGGTCAGATAAAACACGCGCCGCATGCCAACCGCTTCGGACAGAACTCCTCCAATTAGCGGACCCACCAGGCTTCCCGCCACCGCTCCGGTTTGCAGCACGCCCAAGGCCTGTCCTGCGTTTTCGCGCGGAGTCTGACTTGCCTGCAATGCGATCGCGGCCCCGATGAACCCTGACACCAGACCCATCAGGCCTCGCAATACCACCAATTCGTAGACATTGTGGGCCAACCCCAGCGACGCCATCACAATGGCCATACCCACACCGGAACGCACCAACATTACCTTTCGTCCCACTTTGTCCGCGAGCTTTCCCCACCACGGCTGTATGACCACCGCCACCACAAAGGTCGAGCTGAATACGATTCCCGACCACCGTTCGATCGACGCAGTCGACTGAATGCCCATGGTATGGATGTAAAGAGGCAGGAAGGGAATCACCAGGTTGGCACCGGCTGTGATGAAAAATTCCCCGATCCAAAGCACATAGAGGTTTTGTTTCCATACTTCCCGTTGTCGTGTCATGTCTTTATTATAGCGGTTCTCCCCGCCACCCCGGCGACTCGACCCGACAATTCACCGGTTAAGCGCCCGCGTCACCGCGTTCTGCGGCCCCACATCCCTGCCGACGCGTCGCCAACCCCGCGGTGGACGCGAGCAGGGCCGCCACCCCTTACCGCGTCTGACCGTGATAGCCGTTTTGGGGCGGCCCGCATGCCATCCGGTTGACGTCTCCCGTGTCATCCGGGCCACCGCTCCCCGCCACAACCGGTTCCATCGAAGAGGTCCGCAACCCTATTGGGGACGTTCTTGCCACGGCTCAACCTGTCCAACAATATACGGACCGGTGGCGGCCAGCGCCAGGTACACGCCTTGAGCGATTTCCTGGTTGCTCAGCCAGCGGACGCCTGTCCCCTCACGGATGAATCCCAGTGTGACCGTCCGATAGCGGCAAGGACCGGTTAGAACCGGGTCCTGGTGCTCGCGCGCGGCCCGACTTCCCAAGACGTGCAAGAGCGTCCAGCCCACGGCTGCTTGGTACTCATTCACCTCTGCCGCCACCGCCTGCAAGACCTCGTCGGCTGGTGGCGTCACCCAGGCTATGACGGTCTCAATGGGGCCTTGCATCAATTGCTCATGGGCTATCCAGCCGCGAAGCCGCGGAATGTCATAGTAGTCGAGGCGCAAGGTCACGAGCCGGTCGGCGGCGGCTCCGGCTCGGACAACCATCCGTTGCAGCGGACCACGCGAGCGGCCGACCACCGCCACCAAGTGACCGTCTGCCAACAACTGCAGGGCAACCCCGGACAACATTCCGCTCCCACCCAAAATCAAGACGTGTCCCATTTTCATGCCTCCCGGGGAGGATGATACCAACGCACCGCCCCGGATTTGGTTCTCGCCGGAGCAGGCGGTGGTTCCTTGCCCAGCTCAGGGTATCCCAAATAAATCACACCCAAAATTCTCTGGGCCTCATCAAGCCCCAACAATTTCCGGAAGGCGGGGTGGTAGGCCATGGCTCCCGTTCGCCAGCGGGTACCAAGTCCTCCGGCCCAGGCGGCCAGCAAAAGATTTTGAATCGCCGCCGCCGTGGCCGCCATATCTTCCACACTTCGCACCTCGTCGCCGGGCGTTGTGGCCACGCTCACCACAACCAGCACCGGTGCTCGCAAGAACTTGCGCGCCTCCGCGGTCTTGTACGCGTCCAGCGCCTCCCCCGTCAACGACGATGCGCTCGCAATCGCATCCGCCCATCGCCATCCCAAACTTTCCCGAGCTGGTCCGGTAATCACGGTAAACTGCCACGGCTCCGTCATGCGATGATTCGGCGCCATGACCGCCAGGTCGATCAGAGCGGTCACCGTATCATCCGACACATCCCCGCCTAAACGGCCCATACTTCTCCGTGTCCGAATCGCAGTGGTGGTTTCCATCTGTCACCTCTCCTCGTTCTCGTAACCGGGCCTCCGTCCCGGCATCAAGCCGAACTGTTGCCGCTGCGCCACCTTGCACCGGGCCACGCTCGCCATCGCATCGGAGGATGGCCCCGGCCCATGCCATCGGCGGTCGCCCGGTCGGGACCGCCCAGAACCCGCGTCTCCGTGAAAATATACCAGACAGGCGGAGCCATGTGTCATGGGACGCCTGCGCATCACCCAAATCTTTTTCTCCGGTCCGGATTGGCCGACTGTCGCAATTTGTCGTCCGAAGCCATCCTGCCAACCGTGATCAGACCCCGGGCACCGGGACCAGACAACGCGCCGTTATACCTCGCGCCTCCGTGTCGGGTGGGCCTCGGTTTTGTGAGGAATCCCGTTCCCGTCTCGTCAGGAAATAGTAGATTCGGGATGCGCGACTAGGGTGGCCCACAGTCGCTGAGCCTGTAAGGCTCTCATTGTCCTTAGAGATTTAACGTTTGGAGGCGGTGGCAATGGAGTTTAGCCGGTCCATGGCGAAACCTCCTGACAAAGGGCGGTCTGCCGGCCCGTGAGACGGTCTTGGTCAACCGATGATATCGCAGGCAGCGTGAGTGACCAGGCCTGGCTGGCGCAATGGCAACCTTTTTCTGCGGCACGAGGTCGAGTCCTTGGTCTAGAGCGTGTGGGATCGCATCCCACCCCGTGTTGGGGAGAGCGTGGTTGAACTGACCGAAGCGGAAACCCTGGTGCCAACGCTATTCTCCCGCCTCAGTCAGGGTCTGGTCATCCCTTGGGCGGCCGCGTGCGCGGCCGATGACGCCATGCCCGGTTGTCCCACCTGGGGTCAGTCGATGCGGCGGGTCGCTTGCGGCCGACCGGTGATGGGGCCTGGGGCCGGGTCCCGTATCGACGAAACAGGGAACTCTGGGCCGACGTTTTGCGGTGGAAGCGCCGTTCGACCAAGCGTCCGCGCTCTTACAGGCCGCCCTCGGCGTCACCGTGGATGACGCAACGTTGCGGCGCATCACCTATCGTGTTGGGGGGAACCCGAGGAACCAGCCGCCCTCGCCGCCGAGGTGCCGGGGCCTGGGCATCCGAAGGCAGCGGTGGAAAGCTCCGCGGCCCTGGTCACGGCCGGAAGCCATCATTGCTGTACCGCTTGATCGACGATGCGGCCGCCTCGGCGGGGGGCGGGGCCGGAAATCCGCCTGCAACCCGCCGGGCCTGCCGAATATGGTGGGGGATGGAAATCACGTCCGGCCGTCTGGCTGCGGATGTTGTCCACCCATGCGCGCCAGGCGGGGTTGGACGCGCGCCCTTGCCAGCTGGTGGCCCCCCTCGGCGATGGTCCCGGACCTGGCACGATGGGCCCCCATGTCTGGGTACCCCACCAAAAAGCGCGGTGGAGATTGTCGATATGGCTCATGCCCGCGAATATCTCTGGCCACGCATGCCCGGTTCGGGGAGGCGTCGGCGGCGGCCGCGGCGTGGACGCGGACCCTGAGTGCGGCGTGGGAAACCGCGGGCCCTGACCCCGTGTGCGCGGCGTTGGCCGTACGGACTGTAAGGGAAACGAGCGTTCCCACCGCCGCCGCCGACGCGGTCCGGTACTTCCAGAATCAGCCCGCGCGCTTGGACTATCCGCGGTATCGGGCGCTGGGGTTTCCGCTCGAATCTGGCATCGTGGAAGGCGCCGGTAAAAGCAGCCGCGAGCCACGCCTCAACGCCGGGGGCATGCGCTGGACCGCATCGGGGGCGCAAGCCATCGGCACCCTGCGGGCGCGCCAGCGGTGGGGCCGATGGCGGGAGGGTTGGGATTCCCACCCTTACACCAAACAAGCCTCGGAGGCCCCTGCTCTTGGGGCATAATGTGGGAGATCGCAACTTTGACCACACCCCCTCGCGCTGGGCGGTATTGACCTTCATTGCCCACCGGGGCTATCATCAACGGGGAGGTTGCGCCGTAAACCCCCGCTCCGACCCCGATTCCAGCTCTAATGCCGAAAGGATGAGGTCGATGCTCCAACTTGACTTGCGCGAACAATGTTGACTGCGCCCCATTATCAGCGTGGCTGATGTCGTTCGCGAGTTGCCTCCATCTTCCGTGTTCCAAATCCTCACCAACAAATGGTCCGTCGTCAGGGATTTGGAGGCCTACAGCCGAATCACGGGACACCGTTATCTGGGATTTGTGCCCCATCCGACCTTGCCCGAACACTGGTGGGTCACTTTGCAGACGGCGCCAATCAGGCGCCCAGAGCCAGATTCCGTCGGCGTCCCGTAGTCCCGCCAATCTTTCCTGCACCCGCCCGCGAAATGGGCCCTTCCGCCCATCGTCCCGGCCAACGGGAGATTTGGCCATCTCGGCATCGTCAGGTCATCAGCGGCCAGCCCGGAACCACCAGATGGCGGCATATGGTGATCAGGCGTCCACCACCTCCAACCCGCCTGCGCAAAATTTGTTCCGTCTCTTGGCCTGCCACTGGTCATGGGACGCAGCGCCCCCCTGCACCGCATAAACCACCGCCTTGGGCTGCGATGCCAACGAGGCATGTTTTCCGACGCTTTAGGGACCGCGGAATTCCTGGCCAAAATATTGTCACCTTGCTCAAAAGGATTACGCGCCATGATGTCGAACTACTGCAACTTTCACACCAACTTCGGGAGACCCTCCCGCACCAGAAAGGCTGAGATGCATGCGTTTTGCCCTCAAGATGACTTCAGCCGCCCTCATCTCGACGGTTGTGCTGGCAGGATGTGGCTCTTCCCCGGCCACCCCCGGGTCCTCCCCGACAACGGTCACCGGCGGAACCGCCGTGGTGGCCATGGCTCCGCAAAGCAGTCCCAACTGGTTTTTCCCCGTGTTCAGCGGTGCCGCCTATACAGAAATCAATTCCCAAATCCAGTTCTTGATGTACCGCCCGCTCATTTATTTGGACCGGCAAAGTCATGTCGACTATAGCAAGTCGCTGGCCAAGAGCATTCAGGTCAACTCCACCGGCACCCGCTATATGATAACGTTGGGCAAGAAGTATCGTTGGTCCAACGGCCAGCCGGTCACCGCTCAGGACGTGGTCTTTACCTGGAACCTGATTAAGGGAGCCACCCAGCCCAACGCTCCCTGGGCGTACGGCGCTATGGGGAGCGGCGGGGTGCCGGCCGATTGGTCCAGTGTGACCGCAGAGAATCCTTCCACGGTCGTCGTGACCTTGACTCACTCCGCCAACCCGCAGTGGTTCATCCACAACGGCCTCTCCCAGCTCTCGCCGGTCCCGGCGGCGGTGTGGAACAAATACCCCAACAGTATGACTCAAGAACTAAAATTCATTCAGTCGGTGTCAAATTCCCCCACCAACCCCGCCTATCGCGTCGTCGACGGCCCCTTTCGCTTCCAAAGCTGGCAGCCCAACAACTTTTGGTCGCTGGTTCCCAATCCCCAATATGGGGGACACAAAGCGTCCATCGCCAAACTGACATTCCTCTACCAAACTTCATCCAGCAATGAGTTTGCGGGCTTAAAGACGGGGACGATTAATGTCGGGTACTTGCCGCCCTCGATGTGGAAGGCCCGCACCCAATTGACCGGCGAAGTGCGCTCCGCGGCCTACTTGGTCGGGATGAATTACCTGGTGGTGAACATGAACCCCAAGGCGCAAGGTGGGGTGGGACCCCTGCTGGCCAAACTCTATGTCCGCCAAGCGCTGCAAATGGGCATCGACCAAAAAGGGATTATCCAGTCTCTTTACCATGGCTACGGGGTAGCGACCGATGGCCCGATACCTTCGCAACCCCTTACCAGTTTCTATGATCCGGCCTTGAACAGTCCACCATACCCATTTAACCCCAGCCAAGGCAAGAAACTGCTGCAAAGGGGTGCACCTCAAAATTGTGATCACGCCGCGATGCGCCTTTGGACTGGCACGAGTTGGGCGCAGGGGTGTTGTGCCCAAAGGCTATCCCAGCGTTGGGAGCGGTGCAAGGCGCGGAGTGTGGCGAT